>DUZF01000158.1 GCA_013349665.1 Rhodospirillaceae bacterium
GGCGTGGCGGCGCAGGCCAGCTGGTTTTCCCAATTCCCCAGTTACGGTGTCTGGCCCCGCGCCTACCGGTTCTTTTCGTCCAATATCGCCTGCAACCTGACCCTCGACCGTCCTCCCCCCGGCCTGGCGTTTTCGGATTGGGGAGACGGTCCGCTGGCGCTGTTCCGCACCCTCGGCGGCACCGCCTATGCCTTCCAGTTCCATGTCTCTCCGGACAGGGACGCCGTCGCCCATGCGGTTTGCATCGGGCCCACCGGCAGCGGCAAGACCACGGTGATGACCTTTCTCGCGGCGATGGCGCTCCGGCATCCCGACCTGAGGATCTATATCTTCGACCGCCACCAGGGCGCCTATGTCTTCACCACCGCCGTCGGCGGCCGCTATGTCAATCTCACCACCGGCGAAACCGCCGCCGGGGCCAGCAGCCTCAATCCTTTCCAATGCGCCGACACGGCTGAGAACCGGGCCTTTCTCCGGCTCTGGCTGCGTGCCCTGGCCGGTTGCGACGATGCCGATTCCCTCGACGAGATCGGTCATGCCGTGCAGGCCCTGTTCGACAGCGGCCTGCCGATGCAAAGCCGGTCTCTGCGGACGATTTTCGAACCCTGTTTCACGCCGGGCGGTGTCTTGCGGCGTCAGTTATCGAAATGGGTCGATGATAATTATTACGGAAAAATGTTCAATGCAGATCAAGATACTCTCGATATAAAGTCTAATAGAGTTGTGTCCTTTGATATGACAAATATATTTAAAGATGAAATTCTGTCGCAGGCTTCTATTTCTTATATTATGCACAGAATTCAGCAGAATTTGGCAGAGCTAAGGGCGCCGGCATTGATATTTATCGATGAAACCGAGCCGATGCTGCGCAATCCAATGTTTCGCAATTATTTTCTCACCATGCTCCAGGAATATCGCAAACGCGGCGTCGCCGTGGTGTCGGCGTTTCAGCGGCCGGAAGCCATTGCCGAGGCGGGGATGGGCGAGGCCATTCGCGGCCAGTGCCAGACCGTCTTCCTCTTCCCCAACCCGCAGGCCCGGCCCGAGGACTATGCGGACTGGTCGCTGACCGACAGCGAATGGTCCTATGTCAAGGGCAGCCTGCCCTCGGGCCGGCGCCTCAAACGCTCGGTGCTGGTCAAAAGATCAACCGGTGAATCGGTGGTTCTGGACACCGACCTCGGGCCCCTGGGGGCGTTCAATCGGATCTTCGCCTCGGGCCGCGAAAGCGTCGCCCTGGCCACCGATCTGCAGACCCGGCATGGCGCCGATTGGGTCGGCCATTTCGTCAAAGGAGGTTAGCGATGCCGCATCAATCCCATGGGACGGCGGCCCTGCTCGGTTTCGCCATGACCTGGCTCGCCGCCACCGCCGGCGGGCCGGCGGCACTGGCCGCCGGGGTGCCGGTGATCGACGGCGCCGCGGTGGCCGAGGCGGCCAAGACCCTGCAGCAGATGACCGAGCAGGTGAAACAGCTGAACCAGATGCTGGGCGAGATGCGGCAGGTCGCCGAGACCGTCGGCAAGAGCGGCCAGCCGACCCAGGCTTTTCAGGGCGTGCTGCTGGACAGCGGCCTCAGCCGGTTCGCGCCGACGGTGCAGGACCTGGCCGGGTCCTTGAAAAATACCGCCGCTGTCGGACCGGGCGTTCAGGCCGATACCAGAAAGATCAGCGCCGATCTCGGGACGAAGCCGGACTTCTCGTCCTTCACTTCCGCCCGGCAATGGGTGAAAAGCGAATTGTCGGTCACCCGCGATGCCGATCAGACGGCCATCCTGACGGCGCGGCGGGCCCGCAATCTGCTGGCGGGCGAAGCCGCCGCCAACGCCTTGGCCCTGGCGCTGAGCATCCGCGGCCAGATGCCCGCCGCGGCCGACCGGGCGGCCAATCTTGCCGGCCAGGCGGCGGCAGCGAAGGATGTGCGGGGCGATCTTCAGGCCAATACGGCGGTGATGCTGGCCATGCAGGACGAAATGGCAAGAATTCAGGCGCTGATGGCGGCGGTGCTGGAAGTGGAAAGCGCCGCCCGTCTCGCCGGGTCCGACCCGATGGCTCCCGCCGCGTCGACCCCCATTCCTGCGGCCGCGAGCGCTCAGCAATGATGGCGACCGCGCGAAACGTCCGGCCCGGTCATCGCTGGCGGTCATCCCTCCTGATGGTACCGCTTTTCGTCCTGTGTCTGGCTGTTCCGTCACCGGTGGCGGCATTCGCCTTTTGCGCCCTGCATCCGCTCAACCCGCTATGCTGTCCTTCGCCCTGTCCGATCATCGATGCCGGCAAGCTTGCCGATCTGGCCGAAGGGACCGGACAGGTCCGTCTGGCCGCCGACCGTTGCCGGGCGATGGTCCAGACCTCTGCCGAGATAGCGCTGTCCTTCGGGCCGAATGGCCCAATGATGCAGGAGTTGCGCCGCCCGCCGGGGAATGTTTCCGGGCTGGCCCCGGCATTGCCCGCGGCGGCGGGGCTGACCGGCCCGGGCGTCCTGGCCGAGCCGCGGGCGCTGTCCGAAATGCTGAAGCAGGGTCTGTTCGATCCCGACGGATTGGCTGAGCCCCAGGTGACGGCGCGGCTGGACAAGGTTCGCCGCCGCATCGAACTGGCCACCGACCAGGCTGTCGATGCCCTGAGCAGTTCGCTTGCCGCCACCACCGGGCTCGGCGACCTCGCCAGGGATGGCGCGGCAGGCGCCAACCACGCCGCCGCCGCCGCCGATCTGCGCGGCGATCTCGCCGCCAACGGCTATGCCCGCCAGGCATTGCTCGATGCTGCCGCCGGCCTTACCCGGCTGACCGGGCAGTGGGCGTCGTCGCAGGCGCTGGCCGCCGCCGAAACCCATCCCGCCACTTTGACCGCATTGCCGACGGCGGCGGCGCCGGCCGCGGACGGCCTGGGCGGTCTGGCCCGGCTGCGGCAGGTGCGTCTGACGGTAAGTCAGATGGACGGCACCATGACGGCCCTGTCGGCGCTGCATAACGAGCGCTACGCCGCCAACCTCATCCGGGCACAGCTTCCCGGCCTGCAAAAGACCATCGACAGCCATGGTCTGGCCGAGCGGTTCCGCGCCGAGGACGCGGCGCTGTCGGGGCGCTTGCTGGGACGGATGTTCGTCGACGGCGATGCGGCCTTCGCTGTTGCCGCAGCGCAACTCAGGCAGCTCGATCAAACATCCTGGTCGGATGGTGGCGCCAAGGTGCAGGCGGCGTCGGATGCCGCCCAGACGGTGATCCGGGCCCTGGCCGTCGATCCGGCGGCCTTCGGCCTGGCCCTCGCCGCCGACAGCGGCGAAGGCGGATCATCGGTGGCCGCTGTCGCCGGCGATCTGGCCAATGCCTTCGCCGCCTGGCTGGAGGATGACAAACTGGAGGCGTTCTGGCGCCCCGCCGGCGATACCGCCCGGCAGACCATCGACCGTCTGAATGGTCATCTGGCCGATCTCAGCCGGCGGCACGGTTTCGACATCCTCGGCGACGGCGCCGTTGCCGAGGAGCAGGCGCTGCTCGACCGGCTGCAGGGGAATGTCGGGCAACTGGCGGTTTTTGACGGACGGGACTTCTCAGGCGAACAGGTTGCCACGATCCGCGCCTTTGTCGCCGCTTACCAGAAAAGCTCCGCCGCTGTTGTGGCCGATCCTCAGGCGCAGCAGGCGGTCGGAATGGTCTTGCCGCGATGAACCGCTTCATCCGCCTCTGGCTGGTGTTACTTGTCGGGACCATCGCCATGGCCCGGTCGGCCTGGCCGCAAGCCCCGGAGGCGGTCTGGGATCCGCTGGAAATCGCCAGGATCTCCGAGCAGGCGGCCGAGATGTCGGACATGGTTCTGGCGACGGTCGATCTGCTTGACCAGATGAACGCCCTTGCCGCGACGGTCGGCCGTTACGGGGCGTTGTCGACACTGGATTTCCCGCGGTTTGACGCCTCGGCGGTGTTGTCGGGCCTGGCAGAGAAATCCGACCGATCGACCGCCCTGCCGGCGGCTGTGCTGAGGACGGCGGCGGCCGAAGACGGTTACGCGCTGGCTCTGCACAGACGCCAAAGTCTGACAGCCGTCTCGATGCGGGGCAAAACGCTGGCGGCGGCGGCGGCGGCGGCCAGCGATATGCGCGGTGATCTGGCGGCCGACAATGCCACAGCTCTCGCCGGTCTCGACCAGTTGATCGGCCTCGAGGCAACACTTGCCGCCGTTCTGCAGATCCGCGCCGGCGATCAATTGCGCATGGAGCAAGCGGCGCCGGACAGCCAAGGAAAGCTATCGCCATGAAAGGGATCATCGTCGGGGCGGCCTTGGCCGTCGCCCTACTGACCGGCTGCGGCAGTGCGCAGGCGCCGGAGCCGGTGGGGATCGGCAGCGAACGCCACGAACTCAAGCGCAGTCCCTGCGGTTGCTTTGAAATCCGCCGTCCGGCGAGTGTCGACGCATGACATGGTTGGCGACGATCTTTTCCCGCTCCGCTCCCGCCATGGCAGGCGGTGACCGGTTGGGTCTGTATCCGGCGGAACGGGATGTGCCGGCCCTTGAAGGCCGGCGGTATCTGTGGACAGCCCGAGCCTTCGCCATCGGCATGTTTCTCAGCCTGTGTCTGAATGCGGTGCTGGCCTTCGCCATCGCCAGCCTGTCGCCGCTGGTGCGGGTCGAGCCGATGCTGCTGTCCTTCAAGGACAGGGGCGAGCAGCTGGTGCAGGTTGAGCCGTTCTCCAAGGGGACCCGCGGGTTCGAGCTGATGTCCGAGATGTTGGTCAGGGACTATGTCCTCTGGCGCGAGGAGGTGGTTCTCGACGAAGGCGAAATGCGGCGGCGCTGGGGCGGCGGCGGGGTGATCGCCCATCGATCCGATCCCGAAGAGTACCGCCGGTTCGTGACGGCGATGGCACCGAAATACGAGGAGTTGCGGCAGAAACGGCTGATCCGCAAGGTTGCCGTCCATCGCGTGAGCAAGATTTCCGACGGTTATTGGCAGGTCGAATTCACTACCGCGGACGTCGACCCGTTGCGGGACCAGGGCGGCGAAAGAACCTGGCTGGCCTCCCTGTCGGCCGCCTATCTGCCGACCGCGGTCCGCTGGGAGGATCGATACATGAACCCACTGGGATTCGTTGTGCTTTCCTATTCGGTGGCGCAAAGCAAATGAGGACGGTGGCGATCATCATCGCGCTGCTGGTCGCTTGCGCCTCGGCCATGGCCGAAACCGGCGGGCCGCCGGGGGTGTTGCCCAAACCCGCCGCCGGACGGGTGCCGCTGGTGCCGATCCCCTCGGCTCCCGGGCAACTGCCGCCGCCGGCCGCGGCCACCGGCGCGTCGCCGCAGTTCCTCAACAACACCGAAGCCGCCATCGATCAGCAGACCCGCGGTGACTTTCCGGTGATGGACCGCTCGCCGTCCCTGCCGCTGGGAACCCTGCAGCGCAGCTGGGACCGCCCGAAGCCGGCCACCGGCCAGACCGCGCCGGGCATCATTCATTACATGTGGCATGCGGATTTTATCATGAGCTTGCGGACGCGGGACTTCATGGTCACCACCCTGTTCCTCCCCAGTTGGGAACGGGTCAATGAATTTTATCTTGGCGACCCGGTGGTGTTCGAGGCCAAGCGGGTGAGGCCCAATGTGATCGCCGTCCGCTCCCGCAATGCCGGAGCCGACAGCAATCTGACGGTTCTCGGGGCCAGCGGCAATGTCTACAATTTCTACCTTCGCTCGGAGACCTGGAACTCCAGCCAGGTATCCGACCTGACCGTCTATGTCGATGCGCCTCGCAACGAGGCGCAAGGACCGGTGCCGGCTGCCGAGGGCGGCGGCGAAGAAACCGCCGCGCCCGGTGACTTTCTCCGCCAAGTGGCCTTCCGGCCGGAGAACCTGCGTTTTGACATGAAGATGTATGCCAGGCGCAAGGAGGATGCCGCCATTGCCCCCCAGCGCGTCTATGAAGATGGCGTCTTCACTTATTTCGATTTCGGCGAGCAAAGCGACTCCGTCGCCCGGCCGGTGGTCCACCAACTGGTCGACGGGGTCGATACGGTGGTCAATACCCGTACCGCCGGTCCACGCGGCAATATCCTGATCGCCGAGGCGGTGGGCGATTTCACTTTGCGTAACGGCGGCCGGGTGGTCTGCGTGCGGCGCCTCGGCAAGGAGGCCGAGACGCAGGCCATCGGTGAAATGCCGTGATCGGCCGGTGGGCGATGCTCCGCGGCCTGTTTGTCGGCCTAGTCGCCTGGCTGCCAGCGGGGGGTGCCGTGGCGGCCGATCCCCTTGACGGTGACGGCATCGTCGAGATGATTTTCGACCCCTGGTCGAGCCGTCTGGCGGCGACGGAAACTGCCAAGTTCGACCGTCTGGCGGGCGTGCTGAGCCAGATCCCCGGATCGAGGCTGCAGATCCTGGTCGGCGACACCGGGGACGCCGCCATGCATCGCTTCCTGGCGGCGCGCCTGGCGGTGGTTGAGGCCGAGTTGGCCCGGCGGGGCCTTGCCGGAGAACGGGTGCGGCAGGATCGCCCGCTGGGTCTCGAGCGGATGGTGGCGCTCCGGGTGCTGCGTCCCGCGCCGCCGCCCGAACCGCCGCCCACGCCGCCGCCCGCGCCGCCGCCCGCGCCACCGATGGCGGCCTCCCCGGCAGTGGCGGAACCGCAGTCACTGTTGCCGTCGCCGTCGCCCGGCGCCACCGCCTTGCCGCCGCCGGTGGCCCGGCAGGACATGTGGACGGCACCGGCCGGGCGCCACCTCAAGGCGGTGCTCGAGGACTGGGCCCAGCGCGGCGGCTGGACCGTGGTCTGGCAGTCCGACCGCGATTATCCCATCGAGGCGACCGCCAGTTTCACCGGCGATTTCACCGATGCCGCGCAACAGCTGATATCCGCCCTGGCCAATGTCGCGCCGGCGCCGTTCGGCAGTTTCTACAAAGGCAACCGGGTCCTGCTTGTGCATTCGGGGGAAGGACGATGAACCGCTCCCGCTTGCTTTTCGCCATGACCCTGGCTCTGGCCGTGCTCTTGGGCGGCTGCGAAAACCCGGAGCGGGCCCGCGCGGAGGTCGAAAGCCGGCTGCGCCGGGCCGAAGAAATGGCCGCCCAGGCCGCCCTGCCGGGGGCTCCGGCCGCGGTCGGCACGGTTGCCATGCATGACGGCATCTGGGTCGGCGGGCGCAGTATCCGCAGTTCGCATGGCGATCCCCTGCCGGCCAAGGTGGAAGCGGCCGGGGCGGTGGTCCTCAACAGCGCCGGAGCGCCCCTGCTGTTGAAGGAGATCGTCACCGAAATCAGCGCCCAGACCGGCTTGCAGGTCGAGTGGGAGGAGTCGCCCGCCGCCCCGAGCGGGCAAGGGGACGGGGCGGGCAAGGCTTCGCCGACCGGCATGGCCGTCGCCTGGAGCGGGCCGCTGTCCGGGTTGCTGGACGGCGTCGCCGCCTATTTCGCTCTGCAATGGGATTTCCGCGGCGGCCAGCTGCGGATTTTCCGCAACGAGGTGCGCACCTTCACCCTGGCCGCGCTGCCGTCGATGTCGACCGTCAAGACGGGGATCAACACCAATCGCAAGAGCGGCGGCGCCAACGGTGCCGGCGGTGCCGGCGGCGCAGACGGCGCCAGCGGTTCGATGCTGCAGGACATCTCCAATGAAACCACCATCAAGCTGTGGGATGATATCCGCGATACCGTTCAGAGCATGATCCCGGCCGGCGGCAAGCTGACCATGTCGCCGGCCACCGGAACCGTCACGGTGGTGGCGCCGCCGGCGAATATGCGCCGCATCGCCGCCTATCTCGAGGAGCAGAACGAGCGCATCACCCGCCAGGTGACGGTATCGGTAAGGGTGCTGAGGGTCGATGTTCATGACAGCTACGACCTGGGGCTCAACCTCACCACCGTCTTCCAGCGCCTCTCCGGCCAATATACCGTCAACCTGGTCGGTCCGGGACCGGCGGCGGTGACCGCCGGCACGGCGGCATCCTATTTGCTCCAGGGCATGCGGGAGCTGAACGGCGGTAAGCAGAAGGTCAGCGGCCAGGCGGTGATCGATGCCCTGCAGGTGATGGGCAAGGTATCACTGGTCACCGAGGCCAGCGTCACCACGCTCAACGGCCAGGCGGCGCCGGTGTCGGTGGCCGAGGAGCGCAATTATGTGGCGTCGG
>DUZF01000273.1 GCA_013349665.1 Rhodospirillaceae bacterium
ACCCTGGACGCCATGCCCGGCAAGCAGATGGCCATCGACGCCGATTTGTCCTCGGGACTGATCGACGAGCCGATGGCCCGCAAGCGCCGCGCCGAGTTGGAAGGCGAAAGTTCGTTCTTCGGAGCGATGGACGGCGCCTCCAAATTCGTCCGCGGCGACGCCGTCGCCGGCTTGATGATCACCTTCATCAATGTCGTCGCCGGCATGATCATCGGCATGGCGCAAAAAGGACTGTCGTTTTCCCAGGCCGCCGAGTTTTACACCAAGCTGACCGTCGGCGACGGTCTGGTGACGCAGATCCCAGCCCTTATCGTGTCCACCGCGGCCGGCATGCTGGTGACCAAGAGCGGGCTCAGGGAAGCCACCGAAAAGGCGATGTTCGGGCAGTTGGCCGGCTATCCCAAGGCGCTCGGCATGAGCTCCTTCCTGCTGGCCGCCGTGTCGCTGCTGCCGGACATGCCGATGTTGCCCTTCCTTATCCTGGCGTTGCTCACCGGCGGCACCGCCTACTGGCTGGAGCGTCAGGACAAGGCGCGGATCGCCGAGGAGGAGGGAGAAACCGCCGAGGGCGAGGCGGCGCCCGCGGCGGAAGAGCCCATCGCCAGCGCCCTGAAGATCGACAAGGTGCGCCTCGAACTGGGCTTTGGCCTGCTGTCGATCATCAACAGCCCGCGCGGCCCCAAGCTGACCGACCAGATCAAGGCCCTGCGACGTGCCCTGGCCACCGAAATGGGCTTCGTCATGCCCAGCGTGCGCATTCAGGACAACATGCAGTTGCCGGCCAATGTCTACGTGGTCTATGTCAAAGAGGTGGAGGCGGGGCGCGGCGAACTCAGACCAAATATGCTGCTGGTCATGGACCCGCGCGGCGAGGAGATCACCCTCGCCGGCGAAAAGACGATGGAGCCCACCTTCAAATTGCCGGCGGTGTGGATTGACCCGTCCAATCGCGAGGAGGCCCTGTTCCGCGGCTATACGGTGGTCGACCCGTCCACCATCATCACCACCCATCTGACCGAACTGATCAAGGACCATATGCCGGACCTGCTGTCCTATGGGGAAACCCAGAAGCTGCTGGACGAACTGGACAAGGAAAACCAGAAGATGGTCGCCGACCTGGTCCCGGGCCAGATCAGCATGGGTGGGCTGCAGCGGGTGTTGCAGAACCTGCTGCAGGAGAGGGTGTCCATCCGCGATCTGTCGTTGATCCTCGAAGGCATCGGCGAAATCGCCTCCAGCAGCCGCAATATCATGATCATCACCGACCATGTGCGCTCGCGTCTCTCCCGCCAGATCAGCGACACCAATACCAATGCCCAGGGATACATTCCCCTGGTCACCCTGTCGCCGGAATGGGAGCAGGCCTTCCTCGAATCGCTGCAGGGGACCGGCGAGGAACGCCAGTTGATGATGGCGCCGTCCCGCCTGCAGGACTTCATCGCCAAGACCCGACAGACCTTCGAGCGGTTCGCCATGCAGGGGGAAACCCCGGTGCTGCTGACCAGTCCGACGGCGCGTCCCTATGTCCGCTCGATCATCGAGCGGTTCCGCCCGACCACGGTGGTGATGTCGCAATCGGAGATCCATCCGAAGGCGAAGATCAAGACCGTTGGGCAGATCTAGCCGATGCGCCTCAAGTCGTACACCGCTCCCAGCATGGCCGAGGCCATGCAAATGGTCCGCCAGGAGCTGGGCGACGACGCCATCATCGTCTCCACCCAGCGGGCGGCGGGTGGCAAGGGGGTGCGCATCACCGCCGCCCTGGAGCCGACGGATATTGAGGACGCCATCAGCGAGATGCTGGCGGACGCCAATCGGACGCCGGCCGCCGAGATGGTCCGCGAGGCCCTGGTCGAGCACAACCTGCCGGTTCGTCTGGTCGATCGCCTGATAAACGCCGTGCGCACCAGCGGCATCGAGGATCCGCAGCAGGCCTGCGCCTCGGCGCTGGAGGCGGGGTTTGCCTTCGCCCCCCTGCCTGATCACGGGGCACCCAGGCCGTTCATGCTGGTGGGACCGCCGGGCAGCGGCAAGTCGATGGCGGTGGCCAAGCTGGCGGCCCGCTCGACGCTGAAGAACCGGCGCGTCGGCATCATCACCGCCGACAATATTCGCGCCGGTGCCGCCGCCCAGCTGGCCGCTTTCACCCGCATTCTGAAAATCGAGCTGTTGACCGCCCGCGGCCCCGATTCGCTGGCCAAGACAATCCAGCAGACGCAGGGCCAGTTCGATATCGTGTTCGTCGACAGTCCGGGACTTAATCCCTTCAAGAGCAGCGACCTGGATTACCTCAGCGCCCTCATTGAAGCCGCCAATGTCGAACCCATCCTTGTGCTTGCCGCCGGCGGCGATCCCAACGAAGCTTCCGAGGTCGGCGAGGCCTTCGGCGGCATCGGCGCCACCCGGCTGCTGGCCACCCGCCTCGACACCACCCGCCGCCTGGGTTCGGTGATGGCCGCCGCCGACGCCGCGCCCCTGATGTTCTGCGACGTCAGCGCCGGCCCCCATGTGGTCAATGGTGTGACATCCATCAATGCCGGGATCATGGCCCGCATGATATTACCGCAACCCGAGAAGCCCAACGCCCACAGCCAGACCCCGAGAGCAGAGGCCAGCCCATTATGACCGGAATGCCCGTCCCCACCCTTGCGCCCCGGCCAAGCCAGCGGCCGAAGGGCCGCAATGTCGTCGCCGTCGCCTCGGGCAAAGGCGGCGTCGGCAAGACCTGGTTTTCCATCACCCTGACCCATGCGCTGGCCCGCGCCGGCCACCGCGCCCTGCTGTTCGACGGCGACCTTGGCCTGGCCAATGTCGATATTCAGCTCGGCCTGATGCCCAAACATGACCTGGGCAGCGTGGTCACCGGCCGTCTGACCCTCAATCAGGCGACCGTCAGCTATGTCGAAGGCGGCTTCGACATCATCGCCGGGCGCTCCGGCACCGGCTCACTGGCCAATATTCCGTTGTCGCGGCTGCAATTGCTCAGCGAGGACCTTAACCTACTGGCCTGCGCCTATGACCGGGTGGTCCTCGATCTCGGCGCCGGCGTCGAAAAGACGGTCCGCGCGCTGGCTTCCAATGCCGGCACCATCGCCGTGGTGACCACCGACGAGCCGACCTCGCTGACCGACGCCTATGCCTTCATCAAGATCACCCAGATGGAGCGTCCGGGCACCGACATGCGGGTGGTGGTCAACATGGCCAATTCGACCCGCGAGGGCGAGCGCATCTACAACACCCTGCTCAAGGCCTGCGAGGGCTTTCTCAAGGTGTCGCCGCCGCTGGCCGGGGTCATCCGCCGCGACCTCAAGGTGCGGGAAGCCATCCGCAACCAGACGCCGCTGCTGATGCGCTCACCCAATTGCGAGGCGGCGGCCGATGTCGAAGCCATCGCCGAGAAGCTGATGGGAGGACGATGAGTTCCATCCCGCCCGCCCTGCCGCCGTCCGCCGCCGCCACCCTTCTGGCCCAGGCGGCGACCACGGCGACGGTGGTGGGCGCCACGGCCGATCTGCTGGCCCTGCTGAATGCCAATCCCACCCTGGACCTCACCGTCGCGCCGCAGCAGACCGCGCCCGGCCTGCTGCAGATGCAGACGCCGGCCGGGCCGCTGCTGCTGAAACTGGCCCTGCCGATCTCCGACGGCGCCACGCTGCGCCTGCAGGTGATGAACGCCGGTAGCGGCCTGCCGCCGCTGCTCCGGCTGCTTGCCGTCAACGGGCAGCCGATGGTGCCCGGTGGTCCGATCGGTGGTCCGATGGGTGGCCCCACCGTTGCCGCCGGCCCGCGGATGATGCCGCCCCTCGGCGACCCTTCGGCTCCCCAAACCGCCCGCTTGGACGCGCTGCCAAAGCCGGCGGGCGCCGCCGCCGGCTTCCTGGCGACAGTGGTGCATCCAGGCTCTGGCCAGATGCCGAAGGGAGGCCAATGGGCCTTGCCGGCCGGCACAACGTTCACGGTCCGCATCAACAACCTGCAGCTGCCGCCGTCCTCACTGCCATCGCCGGAACCGATGCCGGCGCAAACTGCCGGCGCCCGCGATGCCGCGATACCGACGGCGGCGCCGCCTCCCGGCGTTGGCCCGGCAGCGGCGGCGGCCGATTCCAGGGCCACCGTCCTCCAGGCGGTCCGCGCCTATGCGCCGACGCTTCCGTCGCCCCCCGGCACCGGCCCCGCCGCCGGGCCCGCCGCCCGCCCGGCCGAGCCGCCGCAGCAGCCCCGGGACTCCACAGTCAGCGCGCCACCCGCCGGTGAGCCCGCCCGCCCGCCGCCGCCGGCCACCATGGCGGAGCACAGCCCGCCCATGGGCGGCGCAAAGCCTTCGCCGTTACCGGCGGCGCCGGACCCGCGAGCCGCCCCGCCAAGCTCACAGACCTCCTCGCCGGTCGAGCCGGCGCCCATCACGGCTCCGGCATCCGAGGCCAAACCGGGTTATTCGCCACCCCCACCGGTATCTCCCGGGGCGACGCCGCCGGTTGCCGCGGCGCCCCCCGGCGCCACCCCGGAACCTTTGTCTCCCGGCGGATTTCTTGCCGATATGAGCGAGGAAGGGTCGTCCATCTTCGGCGGAACAGTGGCGCAGAACAGCTATGCCGGCCGGCCGCTGATCCAGACCCCGCTCGGGCTGCTGTCCCTCGACCCGGGGCCGGATCTGCCGCCCGGCAGCAAGGTCGAACTGACGCTGGTGACCCCGCCGGCCACCCCCGCACCGGCCGCCGCCGCCGCCGCCCCTGAGACGCCGTTGTCGGCGGCGCGAAGCTGGGCGGCTCTCGACGACATCTTGCAGACCCTGCACCGCATCGATCCTCAAGCCGCGCAGATGCTTCAGCAGCGGTTGCCCGACGCCGGCCCGCGCATGGGACCGGCGATGATCCTCCTGGCGGCGGCCGCGCAAAGCGGATCAGCCTCGCCGCTGTTGGGCGGTGGAGCCGTCAAATCCCTGGAAAAGGCCGGCCGCCGTGATTTGCTGGCAAAGCTGGAGAAGGATCTCGGCGGCCTGACGACGCCGGTCCGCCTGCCGCTGGCCGGACAGTGGCAAAGCATTTTGCTGCCGTTGCCCCTCGGCCAGCAGATCGAACGGATCCGCCTCACCCTGCGCAAGCCGGCCGATGACGACGCCGAGTCGGAAGCCCGCGCAGAAGAGGGCTCGCGCTTTTTGCTTGATGTCGAGATGAGCCGCCTGGGCCCGTTGCAACTGGACGGCCTGGTCAAGCGCCGGGCCAAGCGCTTCGATCTGGTGGTGCGGAGCCGGGCGGAACTGTCCGCCGAGATCCGCCGCGACATCAGCGCCATCTTCTTCCGCGCCCTCGAGGGACTTGGCATGACGGGCGAGGCCAATTTTCAGCAGGCGGTCAATTTCATTGAACCGATCCCCACAGACCTCCGTCCGGCGACAGGGATGATGATCTGATCGGCCTTCGCCGCTCTCCTTGCTTGTCAATTGCTGGGCTTGTCAATTGCCGGCGGCCCCGTGCTATAGTTCGCGCCCCGTACCGCTTTTGTTGAGTTGGGTGATGTCGAAGGTCTGCCGTTTTTCCCCGATTGCCGCCGCCATGCTGGTTTGCCTGGCCTTGCTGGGCGGCTGCAGTTCCGACAAAACGATCAAGGACAGCTATAAGGAACGCAATGTCGAGGACCTCTACAACGAGGCCTTGGACGCTTTGAACGCCGAGGATTACGACAAGGCGGCGAAAAGCTTCGACGAAGTGGAGCGCCAGCACCCCTATTCGGTCTGGGCCACCAAGGCCCAGCTGATGGCCGCCTTCTCCCAGTACCAGCACAATAAATTCGACGATGCCGTCATTGCCCTCGACCGGTTCATCCAGCTGCATCCCAGCCACAAGGATGTCGCCTACGCCTATTACCTGAAGGCGCTGTGCTATTACGAGCAGATCGCCGATGTCAGCCGCGACCAGAAGATGACCGACCAGGCGACCAAGACCCTGCAGGAGATCATCGACCGCTTCCCCCACAGCCGCTATGCCCGGGACGCCAGGCTGAAGATCGATCTCACCCGCGACCATCTGGCCGGCAAGGAGATGACCATCGGGCGCTATTACGAAAAGCAAGAGCAGTATCTGGCGGCGATCAACCGCTACCGGGTGGTCATCGACAAATACCAGACCACCACCCATGTTCCGGAGGCTCTGCAACGGCTGGCGGAATGCTATGAGGCCTTGGGGCTGCATGACGAGGCGGTCAAGACGGCCGCCGTGCTCGGCTACAATTATCCGGGTAACCAGTGGTATTCCGACGCCTTCGGCCTGGTGCAGGGAAAGGCCCCGGCGCCGACGCAGAAGAGCAGCTGGCTCGACTGGCCGTGGTGACATGCTGCTGGGCCTGTCGATCCGCGATGTGGTGCTGATTGATCGGCTTGACATCGCTTTCGACGTCGGCCTGTCGGCGCTGACCGGCGAGACCGGCGCCGGAAAGTCCATCCTTCTCGATTCCCTCGGTCTGGCGCTCGGCGCCCGCTCGGAAAGCGGTCTGGTCCGCCCGGGCGCCGCCCAGCTGTCGGTGGCGGCCGAGTTCGCCCTGCCGCCGGGCCATCCGGCGACGGCGATGCTGGCCGAACAGGGCCTGGAGGCCGGTGCCGGCGAGCTTGTGCTGCGCCGTCTCGTCGGCGTCGATGGCCGCTCGCGCGGGTTCGTCAACGATCAGCCGGTCAGTGTCGGCTTCCTGCGCCAGCTGGGCGCCAGCCTGGTGGAAATCCACGGCCAGTTCGAAAGCCACGGACTGCTCGACCAGTCGACCCACCGCGGCGTTCTCGACGCCTTCGGTGGCATCGACGGCACCGCCGCCGCCGCCGCCTGGCAGGCCTGGCGCGACGCCGCCCGGCAGTGCCGCGACAGCGCCGCCGCCCTGGCCAAGGCCCAGGCCGAGGAAACCTGGCTGCGCCAGGCGCTGGAGGAACTGAACGCCCTCGACCCCAAACCCGACGAGGAAGGCGAGCTGGCGGCGCGGCGCAAGCTGCTGATGCATAGCGAAAAACTGATCGAAGGGATGAACGGAGCCGTCCTCAGCCTGTCCGCCAATGACGCGGTGGAGGGCAATCTGCGAGCGGCTCAGCGGGCCCTTGAGAGGGTCGCCGACCGCGCCGAGGGCCGGCTCGACCCGATCATTGCCGCGCTGGATCGCGCCGCCATCGAAACCGCCGAGGCGCTGAACCTACTCGAGCGGGTATCCTCCTCCATCGACCTCGACGCCGGCACCCTCGATAAGGTCGAAGAGCGCCTGTTCGCGCTGCGCGCCACCGCCCGCAAACACGGCGTCGAGGTGGGCGGACTGGCCGCCCTGCGCGCCGGGCTGGCCTCGCAACTGGCCGCCCTCGACGCCGGCGCCGACGGCGCCGCCCGGCTGGCGGCGGCGGAACAGGCGGCCAAGGCGGCCTATCGCGCGGCCGCCGAAAGCCTGTCGAAAACCAGACGGGCGGCCGCCCAGCGCCTCGACAAGGCGGTGGCCGCCGAATTGCCGCCGCTGAAACTCGACAAGGCCGCCTTCCGCACCACCCTCGCCCAAATGGAAGAAAACCAATGGAGCGAGCAAGGGATGGACGGCGTCGTCTTCGAGGTGACAACCAATCCCGGCCTGCCGCCGGGTCCACTGGCCAAGATCGCCTCGGGAGGTGAGCTGTCGCGCTTCATGCTGGCGCTGAAGGTGGTGCTGGCCCGCACCAGCCCGGTGCTGTCCATCGTCTTCGACGAGGTCGACCAGGGCATCGGCGGCGCCGTCGCGGCGGCGGTCGGCGAACGCCTGGCGATACTGGCCGAGCGCCTGCAGGTGCTGGTGGTCACCCATTCGCCGCAGGTGGCGGCGCGGGCGGCGCATCATTGGCATGTGGCGAAGACCGCCGCCGGCAAGGACGGCACTGTGGCCCGGGTGACAGCGCTCAGGCCGGCCGAGCGGCGCGAGGAAATCGCCCGCATGCTGGCCGGCGCGCAGGTGACCGACCAGGCCCGGGCGGCCGCCGACAGCCTGCTGGCGACCACCGGCTGAGGCGATCGATGGAGACCCCGCCGGACCAGCTGACACCACTCGAAGCCAGTGCCGAACTGGCCCAGCTGGCGGCCCTCATCGCCCGCCATGACC
>DUZF01000287.1 GCA_013349665.1 Rhodospirillaceae bacterium
CAGCATCGCCGGCCGCCAGCGGAAAACGGCGCGCGCCGCCGCCTATCTTCCCGCTTTTGGCCTGACCGCCGCCTCTGCCTGAAGCCGTCAAACCGACCTGAATTTACGCCGGGCCTTGCCGACGGCATTGGCCGAAATATATTCTCCGTTAACGGAAATCGCAGTGCGGCACGACATTTGCTCATGATGCAGGTGTTGGCCGCCTTCCCTGTTCGACGGGCTCATCAGAACCATGCCGGATTCCGCACCTTATCCGCCCAGCGATCCCTTGGGATACTACGCCGCTCTCGGCGTGGGCCCGTTGGCGGATGCTGCCGAGATCAAGGCGGCCTTTCGCTACCAGGCCAAGCTGCTGCATCCGGACCGCAATGTCTCGGACGAGGCTACCCAGCAGTTTCAACGGGTTGCCGAGGCCTATCGGGTTCTGCGCAACGCCCGGACGCGGCGGAGTTATGATGCCACGACGATCATTTCGGCACCGGGCAACCTCATCGATCCGACAGATCAGTCACCCGAACCGCTGGCCTGTTCGCGCTGCGGCAAGGTCACCGCGCAGCCGCGATACCTGATCTTCAGGATCATCCGCGGCACCTTGCTGTCCACCCGCAAGGACGCCGTGCTCGGCATTTTTTGCCGGGACTGCGCCGATCGCACGGCAATTCGTGCCAGTACCGCCACCTGGCTGTGCGGCTGGTGGAGCCCCACCGGCCCCTATCACACCGTCCGCGCCCTGTTCGCCAATCTGAAAGGCGGAGAGAAGCCGCGAGCCGACAATCTGTGGGTGATCCTGCACCAGGCCCGCGCCTTCCTGGCCCGCGGCGAGGCCGATATCGCCCGGGCCCTGGCCGAACAGGCCGAGGCCTTTGCCGGCGGACCTGAGGAACGGGCCGCCATCGCCGCCATCGTCCGCGCCGCCGGCGGCAAGGCCCGCAGTTCGCCCAGGCTGAAGAACCGCTGGCGTCCGTGGAGCTATGCTCCGGTGGTGCAAGCCCTGCCTCTGGCCGCCCTGGTGGTGGGGCTGGGCGTCGCCGTCGCCGCGGTGGTTTTCCGCACCGAGACCGACAGCGCCAGCGCCGCCATTATCGTCCGTCCGGCCCAGGCCGGCGAAATCCGCCATGTGGCGGTCGATCTGCTGAAAGTCCGCCAGGGCCCCAACGCCAGCCAGCCGGTGGTGGCCCTGGTCGACCGTTTCGCCACCGTGCAGGTGATGGACTCGGTCGCCGAGGGCGAATGGGCGCGCATCCTGACCGCCAATGGCGTCACCGGCTATGTGCCGGCACGGTTTCTCTTCGGCGGCCCCGGCAATGCCTCAAAGAACCGCTGGTGCGCCGATCAGAAGGGCGAGCCGCCGGCCAATGGCGAGGTCCTGCTGCGGCGCACCGGCGGCGAGCATCGCCTCACCGTGAAGAACACCTCGGGGCATGACGCGGTGGTGCGCCTGAAGACTCCCACCGGGCGAACATTGATGGCGTTCTATATCGACGCCGGCGCCAATGTTTCGCTGCCGGCCATTCCCGACGGCACCTTTCGCGCCGTCTTCGCCTCGGGGCGCGACTACAGCCGCGCCTGCGGTATTTTCCTGGAGAACATGCAGACCTTCATTGTTCCCACCGCCCAGGTGATCCAGGCCACGATGCAGGCCGGCCGCCAGCAACTGGCGCTGACCCTGCCGCCGGTGGGCGATGGTCCGGGTGAATCACGGACCCTGCCGCTGGAAAGCTTTCTGGATAATTAGGGCTGGAGTCTCTGGCGGAACTGGGTCTGGCCGATCTCGTCAAAAACCGCCTGCTCGCGCCGGGCCTCTTCCTGGTCTTCGTTGCGCTGACGGTGCTTTTGCACCTCCTCCATCACCTTCTGTTCGCGATAGGCGTCGTTGAGCTTTTCTCGCGCCTCGGCGATTTCCTCGCGCAGCAGGGCCAGCTTGCGCATCAGCTCCTCGCGCCTGAGCCGATGGTACTGAGCGAAGACAGAGTACATCATGCCGGCGTTGAGCGGATCGGCGGCGGCCACCACCTGTTCGCGGATCAACTGGCGGTCCAATTCCTCGCCGAACAGGATCAACTCTTCCTCGCGCGCCACCAGGATGCCCAGTTCGCGGCGGCACTCATCGACCGTCCAACTGCGCAGCCGCAACAACGTATTTAGATCGGCCGCTTTGCGCGCCATGTCTTATTCCTGGAAAACCTGCGCCAACATGGCGTAGCTGGTGGCAAGGTCCGTCGGCTCGTCCTTGGCCTGGGCGAGGAACCGCTCGATCCCGGGATAGTAATGGACGGCCTCGTCCACCGCCGGGTCGCTGCCGCGGCGATAGGCGCCAAGGCGGATCAGTTCCGCCATGTCCTCGTAAAGCGACATCAGGCGGCGGGCCCGGCTGACCAGTGCGTTCTCTTCCGGAGAATTGCAGCCCGGCATGGTCCGTGACACGCTACGCAATATATTGATCGCCGGATAGCGACCGCGCTCGCCGATCGCCCTGTCCAGAACCACATGGCCGTCGAGAATGCCGCGCACCGCGTCGGCCACCGGCTCGTTATGATCGTCGCCGTCCACCAGCACGGTGAACAGGCCGGTGATCGAGCCCTGCCCCGGGGCACCGGGCCCGGCGCGCTCGAGCAGACGCGGCAATTCGGCGAACACCGTCGGCGTATAGCCCTTGCTGGCCGGCGGCTCGCCCACCGACAGGCTGATTTCCCGCTGGGCCATGGCGAAGCGGGTGACACTGTCCATCAGGCACAGGACCTGATTGCCCTGGTCGCGGAAATATTCGGCCACCGCCATGGTCACATAGGCCGCCTGCCGTCGCAGCAGGGCAGATTCGTCCGAGGTGGCGACCACCACGACACTGCGCGCCAGTCCAGCCTCGCCCAGATCGTCCTCAATAAATTCACGGGCCTCGCGGCCGCGCTCGCCGACCAGGCCGATCACCGAAACATCGGCCGAGGTATGACGGGCCATCATCGACAGCAGCGACGACTTGCCGATGCCGGAGCCGGCGAAGATCCCCATGCGCTGGCCGCGGCAGGTGGTCAGGAAGGCGTTCATCGACCGCACGCCGAGGTCCAGCTTGCCGGCCACCCGTTGCCGGCCGTGGGCGGCGGGAGGCGTCGCGCGCACCGGATAGCCGACATCGCCGACCGGCAACGGCCCCTTGCCGTCCAGCGGCACGCCCATCGGGCTGATCACCCGCCCCAGCCATCCGGCATGCGGAAACAGCAGGGTGCTGGTGTCCAGCAATTCCACCCGGGCCCCCAGGCCGATGCCTTCCAGCGACGAAAACGGCATCAGCAGGGTGCGGCCGTGACGGAACCCCACCACCTCGGAAACCACCTGGCGCGAGCGGCCGAAGATCTGGCAATGGTCGCCGACCGACAGGCTGCGGTTGAGACCGCCGGCCTCGACCAGAAGCCCCTGCACCCCTTCCACGCGTCCATACATGCGGACCGAGGGAATGTGCTCGACATCGGCAATCAAAGATTTGACGAGAAAAGCCACCGGCAATGCCCCTGTTGGCGTTCGGTTAACCTAGCGCCGCCGCATTAATTCTTGGTAAACTATACCGAATTGCGTGGGGATAAAATCTTGGCTTCCTTGCAAATGGTCAACTTACCCCCTTATGGTTACTACAACCTCAATAGACATCGGGACTGACGGAATGCGAGTACTGATCGTCGAAGACGACCCCATCACCTCGAGAACCCTGGAACTGGCATTAAAGGCCGAAGGCATGGTGGTGGACGCCACAGGCATGGGCGAAGACGGGCTCGAAATCGGCAAGTTGTACGAATACGACATCATCGTCCTAGACCTCGTCCTGCCGGACATGGACGGCTATGAAGTGCTGCGCCGCCTGCGCGCCTCCCGGGTGGAAACCCCGGTGCTGATTCTTTCCGGTCTGTCGGAGCCTGACAAGAAGGTCAAGGGCCTGGGCTTCGGCGCCGACGACTACCTCACCAAACCATTCGACCGCGCCGAACTGGTGGCCCGCATCCAGGCCATCGTGCGCCGCTCCAAGGGCCATTCGGAATCGGTGATCCGCACCGGCCGGCTGAGCGTCAATCTCGACAAACGGGTGGTCGACGTGGACACCGACCCGCTGCATCTGACCGGCAAGGAATACGGTATCCTCGAGCTTCTGTCGCTGCGCAAGGGACAGACCCTGACCAAGGAGCAGTTCCTCAACCACCTCTACGGCGGCATCGATGAACCGGAACTGAAAATCATCGACGTGTTCATTTGCAAGCTGCGCAAAAAGCTGGCCACCGCCACCGGCGGCACCAGCTACATCGAAACCGTTTGGGGTCGCGGTTATGTGCTGCGCGACCCGGAGGAACGTCCGGCCGCCCACGGCGGCGCCGAACGCCAGATGACACGTCCGGTTTAGATTTCTTACCGCCCGGCGCCCACGGGCGCCGTCGCGGCGGCGGGCGCCGCCCCGGCACTCAGGCAATAGATGCCGCGCTGGTTCGGCACCGGTTTGAAGCGGTCGGAGATCCCGAGAACGGTTTCCGCACCGCCCAGAAAAAGGAAGCCGTCGGGCGGCATCTGCCGGGAAATGTTCTCCAACACCCGCGATTTGGTCGGCTGGTCAAAATAGATCAGCACATTGCGACAGAACACGATATCGAAACTGCCCAGACCACGAAGTTCGTGCAGCAGGTTCCATTCCCGGAACTGCACCATGCCGCGCAGAGAGGAATCGATCTGCCAGCTTTCGTCTTTTTTCTTGAAATATTTGACAAGAAATTGAATCGGCAAACCGCGCTGCACTTCGAACTGCGAATAAAGACCGGCCTTGGCTTTTTCCAGCATTTCCACGGAAATATCGGTGCCGATGATTTCAACATGCCAGCCGGCCAGCCTGGCGGCATTTTCCTTGAGCAGCATCGCCAGCGAATAGGCTTCCTGCCCGCTGGAACAGGCGGCCGACCAGATGCGGATGGATTTCTTGGCGGCGCGGCTGGCCATCACCTGCGGCAGCACGGTGTCGCGGAACTGGTCGAACGGCTTGGTATCGCGGAAGAAGAACGATTCGTTGGTGGTCATCGCCTCGGTGACGTCGCGGGCCAGCGACTCGTCGCGGCCGCGCATCTTGGCGACCACCTCCTCGATACTCTTCAGGTTGCGCTGGCGGGCCACCGGGGTCAGCCGGCTCTCCAGCAGATAGGCCTTGTCGGGAGTGATGACGAGGCCAGACCTCTCCTTGAGAAGCTTGGCCAGGTAATCGAAATCGTCAGGCCGCAGCATGTCAGTGCCTCGCTGCGACGCGTTGGATGTACTGGGGAATTTCCGCCAGCGGCAGCACGGCGCTGCAGATCCCGGCGGTGGCGACGGCGCCCGGCATGCCCCAGACCACGCTGGTCGCCTCGTCCTGGGCAATGACGGTGCCGCCGGCGCCGATCACCACCTGTCCGCCCTTCAGTCCATCAGCCCCCATGCCGGTGAGAATGACCGTCAGCACGCGGCGGCCCCAGGCGGCGGCGACACTGCGCAACATCGGATCCACCGACGGACGGCAAAAATTTTCCGGCGGGTTCTTGTTGAGGCGAAGCACCTTGTCGGTGCCTTTGACCTCGACCACCATGTGAAAATCACCGGGGGCGATGTAGATGCGGTTGCTGCGCACCACTTCGCCGTCCTTGCCTTCCGCCGCCTCCCAACCGCTGATGCGGGTGATGTGTTCGGCCAGGATGGTGGTGAAGGTGGGCGGCATATGCTGGGTGATGAGAATCGGCTGACGCAGGGAGCCGGCCTTCAGTGCCCCCAGCACCGTGAACAGGGCCTGCGGGCCGCCGGTGGAGGAACCGATGGCGATGATATCCGGCGCCTCGAAGGACGCCGAACGCAGCACGATATTGGCCGGCGCCTTGTGGATTGGCGCCGGGGTAGCGGCCGGCGCCGCCGGCAGCGACTGCGCCGTGGAGGAGGACCCCGGCAGGCGCCCGCGCCGCGGACGCCGCCGCCGGGCGATGCCCAGGGCCCGTACCTTTCCCAGCAACTCGCGCTTGAAATCGCCGGCACCGCCGGCGACACCGGCCAGGTCACGCGACGATGTCGGCTTGGGGATGTAGTCGGCGGCCCCGGCTTCGATGGCCTTCAGCGAAATATCGGCATTTTTCAAGGTCAGCGTCGAGGCCATGATGATCTGCAGGTCGGGATCGGCCTTCAACAGCCTGGGCAAGGCGGTCAGCCCGTCCATCACCGGCATTTCAATGTCCAGGACCACCACCTCGATATCCTGGCGCTCCAACGCCGACAGGGCCATCTGCCCGTTGCCGACCGAAGCGACAACGGCAAACCCGGGATCCTCTTCCAGCATGCGGGTGATCAGTCCGCGCACCACGGCCGAATCGTCGACCACCATGACCCGTACCGGGTCGGCGGCGGAGGCGGGGCCGCTGCGAGAGAAACCAGGCTCTAAGACCATTGCGTCATCACCACTCAGAGGAGCCCGACCTGGGTGAACTTGGCCTGCAAAATCTCGCTGTCGAAGGGTTTCATGATGTATTCGTTGGCGCCGGCAAGGATCGCTTCCTGAATATGCTCGATGTCGTTCTCCGTCGTGCAGAACACCACCACGGGCCCATCACCGCCGGGAAGCTTGCGCAATTCGCGAAGAAAATCGATCCCGCTCATGACCGGCATATTCCAATCCAGCAACACGGCATCCGGCAGGTTCTTCTTGCAGAGATCATAGGCCACCTGGCCATCCTCGGCTTCTTCGGTGTTGAAACCCAACTCATGCAGAATCTTTTTCGCCACCATGCGAATGACTTTGGAATCATCAACAATCAAGCAGGACTTCATTCCACCCTTCGCTTTCAGCCGACCAATCCATCCAACAAAATTACGTCACATCACTTCTGATTTTGTGAAATCAAGAAGTTTTGGAACATCGAGAATAACCAGCAAGGTGTTCTCCAACCGGTAGATACCGGTGCTGAAGTCCCGCCACAGCGGATCGAGGGTGGGCGGGTTTGACTCGAATTTGGCGGCCGGCAGGCTTAGCACCTCGCCCACCGAATCGACCCGCAGACTGTAGAGCTCGCCCTTCATCTCGACCACCACGCTCATCCCGTCGCCGTCCGTATCGCTGCGCTTGGGCAGTTGCAGGCGAAGACGGACATCGATGGCGGTGACGATGCGGCCCCGCAGGTTGAGTGAGCCGGCGACCTCGGGCGGGGCCAGCGGAATGCGGGTTATCTTCTGCGGACCGAGGACGTCCTGGACCATCAGCACCGGAATGCCGAACATCTGGCCCTGGATGAACATGGTCACGAAGTCCTGATGGTCCTCGGCCGACAACGGGTCGAGAGCACCGCGCCGGGCGCCGCTTGCAACGATCTGGTTCATGCGTCACCTTTCGCCGAAAAGGTCTGCGACAGCGTCTGCAGCAGCGCGTCGCGGTCGAATTTCGCCACATAGTCGGTAAATCCAACCTCGCGGCCGCGTTCGAAGTCTTTTTCCGTCGCATGGGATGACAGCGCCACCATCGGCAGTTCCGCCCATCTGCCTTCGGCGCGCACCGCCATGGCGAATTCGAAGCCGTTCATGCCGGGCATTTCGATATCGCTGATGATGACGTCGAAAACATCACCGGCTTCGCGCAGCGACAGGGCTTTGTCGGCGCTGTCCACCGACACCACGTCATAGCCGGCAACCGACAGCAGCGGCGTCAGCAGATTGCGGAAGAACGGACTGTCGTCCACCAGCAGGATCCGCCGGGGCTCGTTCACGCCCTGGAATTCCTTGTCCGGCGACCCGAACCAGTCGCCCCAGGCCTGGGTCAGATAATAGCCGGCATCGATGATGTCGGTCGCCTTGCCCGACACCACCGCGGTACCGATCAGGCCGGGGGCGTCCACCGCCAGTTCGACCTTCAGCTGCTCCTCGACGATATCGACGATCTCGTCGACCACCAGGCCCATATTGCGGTCGCCGTCGGCGAACACCAGCACCGGCTGCTGGCCCTCGGTCCTGGTTTCCGTGGAACCGTCGATGGTCACCAGGGGCATCAGCTTGCCGCGATACTGCACCA
>DUZF01000254.1 GCA_013349665.1 Rhodospirillaceae bacterium
GCAGGCCGTCTTGTCGCCGTCCCGGATCACCACCGGCTTGAGGACGCGGATGGCGCGGCGCGGCGCCGTCTGCTCGACCACGCCGGCGCATTCCATGAGGAACACGAAGGGGGCGGCGCTGCCGTCCATGACCGGAACTTCCGGGCCGTTGATGTCGATGATCAGGTTGTCGATGCCGAGCCCGGCCAGAGCCGCCATCAGATGTTCGATGGTCCTGACGGCGACGCCGTCGCGGTTGGCGATGCAGGTGTTGAGGCGGGTGTCGGAAACATTGTCCCAGCGGGCGGCGATGACTGCCCCGCCACCGGCAATGTCGGTGCGGCGGAAGGCGATGCCGCTGTCGGGTTCGGCCGGACGCAGGATCATGCTGATCTTCAGGCCGGAATGCAGGCCGACGCCGGTGCAGCCGATGGCGGTCTTGAGGGTCCGCTGGCGGATGGCGGGCGAGCGGAGGGACGGCTGCGGGTCGGAAAACTGGGAACCAAGGTCGGGTCGGACTGGAAACGCCATACCACTATCAAACATCATGTCACGCCCTGGACCATTCTTTACGAGTAGAGGTCTATCAGCGGCGCCGCCCGTCCTCAAATCAATCATTGTTACGGTTTGTAACTTCGGCAAGACATTGTAAGTATTGGATAAATTAAGGTGGCGCCGGAGGCCGTCCGGCGCCACCTCAGGTAATAGTTTGTTCAGTTCGCCTGGCGGCGCAAAAACGCCGGTATATCCAGAAGGTCCTCGTCCGAACGTGGTGCGTTGGTCCGTTCGGTCGGGCTGACGCGTGCCGTCGGCTGGCTCGGTGCGGCCGTGTTCTGGGTGGTGGTCTGGGGCGGAGCGTAGGACGGTTCGGCGGCCTGCCGCGGCGGGGCCGCGGCCGGCTGCCGGAAGCCGGTCAGCCGGTCGAGGAAGCGGGACCGGCGGGGCGGCTCTTCCTGGCTGGCGATGGGGCGGGTCGCCGGTTGATCCTCTTCCGCCGGCGCCGGATGGCCGAGGCCGCCGCCGCGCAGATTGAGCTGCGGTTCGACCTTATGTCCGCCGCGCGTCTCATGACGGGGCTCGGGCCGCATCGACGGATCGATGCGCAGGCTCCCCTGCGCCGGGGGGACGTCCCGGCGTGGCGGTGCCAGGCTGGGCTCGACGCGAACGACCGTCGGTACCTCGCGCGGGGCCGCCGCGTCCGGTTCCGCCCGGAAGTCCACCGGATCGCTTTCGGGTTCGGCCTCCGACATGCCGACCTCAAGCGCCGAGGCCGTCTCCGGGGCCTGTTCCTCCATCGGCTGATGCGCCAGGGCCGCCGAACCGTTGAAGCCATGGCCGCCGCCGATGTTGCGGTCGGCCATCGCCGAAACTGTCGCCGCCGCCGCCGCCGCCGCCGCCGCCGGGCGGGGACCGAAGGGCTGCAGGTTGACCGCCGGGCGGGGGCTCTCCTTGGCCAGCGAAATCAGCGTCGGACGCGGCTGCTGCTGGGCGACCACATCGATGCCGGTGGCGACCACCGACACCCGCATCTTGCCCTCCAGCTTTTCGTCGAAGGTCGAGCCGACGATGATATTGGCATCGGCGTCCACTTCCTCGCGGATGCGGTTGGCGGCTTCGTCCACTTCGAACAAGGTCAGGTCCATGCCGCCGGTGATGTTGATGAGTACGCCGCGTGCGCCCTTCATCGAAATATCCTCGAGCAGCGGATTGCTGATGGCCGCTTCGGCGGCATCCTGCGCCCGCTTGTCGCCCTCGGCCTCGCCGGTGCCCATCATCGCCTTGCCCATCTCGCTCATGACCGTGCGGATGTCGGCGAAATCGAGATTGATCAGGCCGGGCATGATCATCAGGTCGGTCACCCCGCGGACGCCGGAATAGAGCACGTTGTCGGCCATCCGAAAGGCGTCGGCGAAGGTGGTCTTCTCGGAAGCGACGCGGAACAGGTTCTGGTTGGGGATGATGATCAGGGTATCGACGAACTGGGTCAGTTCCTCGATTCCCGCATCAGCCAGGCGCATGCGGTGGGCGCCTTCGAAATTGAACGGCTTGGTGACCACGCCGACGGTGAGGATGCCGTGTTCGCGGGCGGCCCGGGCGATCACCGGGGCGGCGCCGGTGCCGGTGCCGCCGCCCATGCCGGCGGTGATGAACACCATGTTGCTGCCCTGCAACTGGCGGACGATCTCATCAAGCGCCTCCTCGGCGGAGGCGCGCCCGACATCCGGGCGGGCGCCGGCGCCCAGGCCCTGGGTCACCGCGGTCCCCAGCTGGATCCGGCGATCGGTCCGCGACTGTGACATCGCCTGCGCATCGGTGTTGGCGACGATGAACTCGACGCCCTCCAGATGCGAACTGATCATGTTGTTGACAGCATTGCCGCCGGCGCCACCAACGCCGATGACTGTAATTCTTGGCTTCAACTCACCACTTCGATCCGGATGAAAGTTAATCATATTTGGGGTCTCCATTTTTGAATTACCGATATGTTCACTGTTCTTGGTTTCACGCTGCTGAACTCAAAAATTATGTCTCAACCAATTTGCCACTCTGCCGAACCGGCCGCCGCCGGGTAGTGTTGCCGTCCGCGACGCCTTGGCCGCCGTGTCGGGGCTGTGGTGGAGCACGGCATGGCGCAGCAGTCCGGCACAGGTGGCGAAGGCGGGGCCTCCGGCGGCCTCCGGCAGGCCATGCAGCCCGACCGGCCGGCCCAGCCGGACCTGCTTGTCCAGAACCATCGCCGCCAGATCCCGTACGCCCTGCAACTGGGCGGCGCCGCCGGTCAGCACCACGCGCCGTCCGGCCAGCTTGTCGAAGCCGCCGGCCTGCAGATGGCTGCGCACCAGTTCGAAGGTCTCCTCCAGGCGGGGCTGGATGATCTGCACCAGCATCGAGCGCGGCACCTGATTGGTGGCGCCGTCCTCGTCCTCGCCGACCAGCGGCACCTTGAGATGCTCGCGGTCGTCCGACGGTGACGGCAGGGCGTTGCCGTACAGGGTCTTCATGCGCTCGGCGTGAACCAGCGGCGTCGACAGGCCGCGGGCGATGTCGTTGGTGACATGCTTGCCGCCCACCGGAATGGTGTCGGTATGCACCAGATGGCCGCCCTGGAACACCGCGATGGTGGTGGTGCCGCCGCCCATGTCGATGCAGGTGACGCCGAGGTCCAGCTCGTCGTCCACCAGGCAGGCCAGGCCGGAGGCATAGGCCGAGACCACGCGGGCCTCGATGTCCAGATGGCAGCGGTTGATCACCGTCGACAGGTTGCGCAGCGGCCCCGGATTGGCGGTCACCGCATGGATGGTCACCGCCAGTTTTTCCCCGAACATGCCGCGCGGGTCGCGGATTCCTTCGTTGCCGTCGACGGTGAAGCCGACCGGAATGGAATGCACCAGGTCGCGCTCGTCGTCCTGGCCGTGATGGCGGGCGACGTCGAGCATGCGGCGGATGTCCTGCTCGCCGATCTCATGGCCGTTGACCGAGACTTCGACGGTGACATTGGTGGAGGCCGGCTGGCCGCCGGAGACGTTGACCACCACCTCGCGCAGGCGTTCCTCGGCCATTTGCTCGGCGGCGTCGACGGCGGCGCGGATCGAGGTCTCCGCTTCCTCCATGTCGACCACCGCGCCATTGCGCAGTCCGCGCGACAGCTGATGGCCGATGCCCAGCACCCGGAGCGTGCCGTCGTCGGTGGCCCGGGCGATGAAGCAGGCGACCTTGGTGGTGCCGACGTCAAGCGCGGCGATGATCCCGTGGCGAGGCTTCACTTTCGACATCCTGCCCTCATGCGTCCTTGCCTGGCGGCGGTTTCTTTTTGCCCTGGACCAGCGGCGGCACAGCCGACGGCCCGGTGGCGGTGGTGCGCAGCACCAGCCGGTCGGGAAGCCGCATGTCGACGACGGTGATCTGCCGTTCCAGGAGTGACTGTTCGGTATCGAGCTTGGCGAGATCATGCCAGGCCGACTGCGGATCGCTTTCCGGCAGCATCACCTCGATGCCCCCCGGAGCGTGGTCCAGCGTCAGGGTCCAGCGCCGTCCGCCCACCCATTGGGCGGCCTTGACCCGCGCCTGCAGGGCCGGTTCGGTCTTCAGCAGGTCCATCAGCTCGCCGGCATGGTCAGGGGCGCCTTCGCCCACCGTCAGCGGCAGATCGGCATATTCCTCGATCTCGTCGCCGACCACCTGGCCTTCGCGGTCGACCAGGTAATAGCGGCCCTGGTTCTGCCACAGCATCACCGGCGCCCGCTCGGTGATCAACACATGGACCTCGTTCGGCAGCCGGCGTTCGACGGTGGCCGACTTTACCCAGGAGATTTCTTCCACGTGACGGCGCGCCACGCTAAGGTCGATACCGAAAATGGGGTCGCCGCGGTGGATGCCGAGGCTGGCCAGCATGGACTCCCGGGGGGTGCGGCTGCGTCCCTCGACGAACACCTCTTCGACCTTGAAACCGGCCCGTGCCGACAGCGCCAGGACCTGGTTGCGGACGGCATCCTGCAGATGCTGGCCGGCGTCGCTGCGCACCAGCCACAGCGGACATCCGATGACCAGGGAAACCCCGGCGGCGGCGAGGATCAGCAGCGCCGGTTTGCGCCAGCCGGCCGGCTTGAGACGCCGGCGGGCGTCGCCGGCACTGCGCCTGGCCTTGCTGCCGGTGCGGCGGCGCAGCCCGGGGCGATCGTCGATGGCAATGGTGACGTCGCTCATGCGTCGCATTTGGCGTTCTCCACCATCCAGGTGACCAGCTCGGGAAAACCGATGCCGGCATGGGCGGCCAGTTCCGGGACCAGGGAGGTGGCGGTCATTCCCGGCTGGGTATTGACCTCCAGCATGGCGAAACGCCCGATCCCCTCCGGCCGGCTTTCGTCGTAGCGCAGATCGGCCCGGCTGACGCCGCGGCAGCCCAGCGCCTGATGGGCCTTCAGCGCCAGGTCCAGCGCCTGCTCATAGGCCGCCGGCGGCAACGGTGCCGGCACCAGGTGACGCGAACCGCCGGCCATGTATTTGGCGGTGTAGTCGTAAAAGCCACGGTCGGAGGTGATTTCAGTGGCGCCCAGCGCCCGATCGCCCATCACCGCGACGGTGATTTCGCGGCCGGGAACGAACTCCTCGACCAGCAGCTTGTCGCCGAAGGTCCAGTCGCCGCCGGTGACCGGGTTGTCGTCGCCGTCGCGGACGATATGGACGCCGACCGACGAGCCCTCGTTGAGCGGTTTCAGCACATAGGGCCGCGGCATGGGATCGCCGGCCAGCAGTTCGGCGCGGTCGACCACGCGGCCCTCGGCCACCGGGATCCCCGCCTGGGTGAAAATGCGCCGCGCCATCGCCTTGTCCATGGCCATGGCGGAAGCCAGCAGCCCGGAATGGGTATAGGGAATCCGCATGATGTCCAACAGCCCCTGGACCGAACCGTCTTCGCCGAAACGGCCATGCAGGGCGTTGAACACCACCCAGGGCCTGGTCGCCTCGAGCCCGCCCACCAGGGTCCTGAGATCGCGCCGGACATCGATGGTGGCGACCGCGTAGCCGGCCTTCTCCAGCGCCGCGGCGACGGCGGCGCCGCTGTTCAGCGACACCTCCCGCTCGGCCGAGAAACCTCCCATCAGGACGACCACGCGTTTGCTCATATTTGTTCTTCCCTGTTGCGGACGCCGATGCGCCGGATTTCCCAATGCAGATCGATGCCGGTCTGGTCCATGACCCGGCGGCGCACCTCTTCGCCGAGGTCTTCCAGGTCGGCGGCGGTGGCGCCGCCGGTATTGATCAGAAAATTGCAATGCTTTTCCGACACCTGGGCGCCGCCCCGGCGGAGGCCGCGGCAGCCGGCCTGGTCGATCAGCTGCCAGGCCTTGGCGTCGGGAGGATTGGCGAAGGTGGAGCCGCCGGTGCGGCTGCGCACCGGCTGGCTGTCGTCGCGGGTCTTGCGGATGGCGGCCAGGCGTCCGGCGATGACATCGGCCTGATCGGGCCGCCCTTCCAGGGTCGCCTCGACGAAGATCCAGTCCTCGGGGACGCTGCTGCGGCGATAGGCGAAGCCCAGGTCCTGAGGGGTCAGGTGGCGCCATTGGCCGGTGCCGTCGATGGCGCGGACGGCGACGGTGACATCCTTCATTTCGCCGCCATAGGCACCGGCGTTCATCCTGAGGGCGCCGCCGATGGTGCCGGGGATGCCGCTGAGGAATTCCAGGCCGCCGATGCCTGCCTCCGCCGCCTCCTTGGCAACGGCGACGTCGCGGGCGGCGGCCCCGGCGGTCACCCTTGCGCCGTCGCATTGAATGCCGGCAAAGCCGGCACCCAGACGGATCACCACGCCGGGCACGCCGCCGTCGCGGACCAGCAGATTGGAGCCGACGCCGATCACCGTCACCGGCAGTCCGGCCGGACGGGCCGCCAGGAATGTTTGCAGATCGTCGGCATCGGCCGGTGTGAACAGCACCTCGGCCGGGCCGCCGACGCCGAACCAGGTCAGCCGCGACAACGGCGCCTGGGCGGCCAGGCGGCCGCGCACCGGCGGCAGGCGGTCGATCAGTCCGGCCGGGCGCGGCATGGCGTTCATTCCCCGGCCTCCTGCGGCAGCGGCCGGCCTTCGGTCAGGGCGTCCAGCTGGGCCGGCAGGGCATTGGCCCAGGTGGTGATGTTGCCGGCTCCCAGGCAGACGACGAAATCGCCCGGCCGCGCCAGGCCGTGGATCAGTTGCGGCAACTCCCTGTAGTCGGGCAAGGCGAGGACGCTGCGATGGCTGCGCTCCAGCAGACCGGTGACCAGGGCGTCGCGGTCGATGCCGTTGATGGGCGGCTCGCCGGCGGCATAGACATCGGCGACGACCACCGTGTCGGCGTCGTTGAAGCAGGCGCAGAAATCCTCGAACAGGCTGGCCAGGCGGGAATAGCGGTGCGGCTGGACGACGGCGATGACGGCACCGGCGGTGGCCGAGCGGGCGGCCCGCAGGACCGCGGCGATCTCCACCGGGTGATGGCCGTAATCGTCGATGACGGTGATGCCGTGGCTGATTCCCGTCCTGGTGAAGCGCCGCTTGACGCCGGCGAAGCCGGCCAGCGCGCTGCGCAGCACGTCGTCGGACAGCCCCAGCTGGTGGGCGATGGCCACCGCCGCCAGGGAATTCTGCACATTGTGTTGGCCGTACATCGGCAGATGGATGCGGTCGATGGCATGGATGCCGCCGCCGGCGCGGTCGGTGATGCGGATGTCGAAGATCGATCCCTGGGGACCGGCCTCGACATTGACGGCGCGCACATCGGCTTGAGGATTGAGCCCGTAAGTGACGATCTTGCGGTCGGCGACGCGGGCGATCAGCGCCTGCACCTCGGGGTGGTCGGTGCACAGCGCGGCGAAGCCGTAGAACGGAATGTTTTCGACGAAGACCCGGAAGGCTTCGCGGACCCGCTCGAAGCTGCCGTAGAAGTCGAGATGTTCGGGGTCGATATTGGTGACCACGGCGATGGTCGCCGGCAATTTGGTGAAGGTGCCGTCGGACTCGTCGGCCTCGACCACCGCCCATTCGCCGGCGCCGAGGCGGGCATTGGTGCCATAGGCATTGATGATGCCGCCGTTGATCACCGTCGGATCCATATGCGCTGCATCGAGAATGGCGGCGATCATCGAGGTGGTGGTGGTCTTGCCATGGGTGCCGCCGATGGCGATGGCCCATTTCAGCCGCATCAGCTCGGCCAGCATTTCCGCCCGGCGCACCACCGGAATCAGGCGGGCGCGGGCCGCCGTCACCTCCGGGTTGTCGGCCTTGACCGCCGAGGAGATGACCACCACGCGGGCGTCGCCGAGATTGTCGGCGGCATGCCCGACATGGATGGCGATGCCGAGGTTGCGCAGCCGTTTGACATTGGCATTGGCGGCGATGTCGCTGCCCTGCACCTGGTAGCCGAGATTGTGCAGGACTTCGGCGATACCGCTCATGCCGATGCCGCCGATGCCGACCAGATGAATGGTGCCGATGTCGAGGGGAATCGGTCTCATGGCCTCGCCTCCCCGCCGCCGGCCGGATCGGCCAGGCCGTCCACCAGATCGGCCAGGCGGGCCGC
>DUZF01000225.1 GCA_013349665.1 Rhodospirillaceae bacterium
AGGCACTGCTGCTGGAATCCAATCTCATCAAGAAATTGGGGCCCCGCTACAATATCCTGCTCAAGGACGACAAGTCCTTTCCCTACATCCTGATCACCGGCGACCATGCCTGGCCGCAGATCGTCAAGCATCGCGGCGCCCGCAGCCGCAAGGGCGAGTATTTCGGCCCCTTCGCCTCGGCCGGGGCGGTCAACCAGACCCTGTCCCAGCTCGAGCGCGCGTTTCTGCTGCGCTCCTGCTCGGACAGCATTTTCGACAGCCGCAGCCGGCCCTGCCTGCTGTACCAGATCAAGCGCTGCAGCGCCCCTTGCGCCGAACGCATCGACCATGGCGCCTATGAGCAACTGGTCGCCCAGGCCCGCGCCTTCCTGTCCGGCCACAGCCAGGACGTCCAGCGCAGCCTGGCCGAGGCGATGGAGCGCTCCGCCGAGGCCCTCGATTACGAGGAGGCCGCCGTCTACCGCGACCGCATCCGCGCCATGGCGCGGATCCAGGCCCATCAGGACATCAATCCGTCCGAGGTCGAGGATGCCGACGTCGTCGCCCTGCATCAGGCGGGCGGGCAGGCCTGCCTGCAGGTGTTCTTCTTCCGCGCCGGCTGCAATTTCGGCAACCGCGCCTTTTTTCCGGCGCAAACCCAGGACGAACCGCCCGAGGCGATCCTTGCCGCCTTTCTCGGCCAGTTTTACGCCGACAAGCCGGTTCCCCGGGAAATCCTGCTGTCCCACCCGCTGGTGGCGGAGGACGAAACCCTGCTGAGCGAGGCTCTGAGCCAGCGCTCCGGTCACCGGGTGACGCTGTCGGCGCCCAAGCGCGGCGATCGCCGGCGGCTGGTCGGCCATGCCTATGACAATGCCCGCGAGGCGCTGGGCCGGCGCATGGCGGAAAGCTCGGCCCAGCGCCAACTGCTGGATGGGCTGGCGGAACTGTTCGGTCTGCTGAACCCGCCCGAGCGCATCGAAGTCTACGACAACAGCCATATCCAGGGCAGCAACGCCGTGGGAGCGATGATCGTCGCCGGTGCCGAGGGATTCTCGAAGAACGAATATCGTAAGTTCAACATCCGCTCCACCGAACTGACCCCGGGAGACGACTACGGCATGCTGAGGGAGGTGCTGGAACGGCGGTTCCGCCGCATCCAGAAGGAGGATCCGGACCGCCGCAGCGCCGGCTGGCCGGATCTGGTGCTGATCGACGGCGGTCCCGGCCAGTTGCAGGCGGCCCTCGAGGTCTTCGCCGAACTGGGGATCGACGATGTTTTCCTGGCCGCCATCGCCAAGGGCCCGGATCGCAACGCCGGCCATGAGCGCCTGCATCTGGCGGATCGCCCGCCATTCTCCCTGCCGCCCAACGACCCGGTGCTGTATTTCCTGCAACGCCTGCGCGACGAGGCGCATCGCTTCGCCATCGGCAGCCACCGGGCCCGCCGGGCCAAGGCGCAGGGCACCTCGCCGCTCGACGAGGTGGCCGGCATCGGCGCCCGGCGCAAGAAAGCCCTGCTGCATCACTTCGGCTCAGCCCGCGCCGTCTCCGAAGCCGGCCTGGCCGATCTCGAGGCGGTGGAGGGCATCAGCCGCACCATGGCGAAAAAGCTCTACGAGCATTTCCATCCTGAATAAGGCCAGCAAGAAACGAGTGGCACGGGCGTCCCTGCCCGTGGGTCGTTGCCACGGGCAGGGACGCCCGTGCCACTCTGCCTCAGTTTCATCGACCTCAGTCCAGGGTCTCGCGGTAGCGCAGCATGGCGATGACGCTGACCACCACCAGGATCGCCGCCATCGCCGCCGCCTCGACGGCGATATCGGCCACCCCATCGCCCTTCAGCATGATGCCGCGAACCACCCGCAGATAATGGGTCAGCGGCAGGGCCTCGCCCAGCAGCTGCGCCCAGCGCGGCATGCCGCGGAAGGGAAACATGAAGCCGGACAGCAGGATCGACGGCAGAAAGTAGAAAAAGCTCATCTGCATGGCCTGCAGCTGGTTCTTCGCCACCGTCGAGAAGGTGAACCCCACCGCCAGATTGGCGGCGATGAACAGGGCGCTGCCCAGCGACAGCAGCCAGACGCTGCCGACGATCGGCACGCCGAACACCAGCCGCGCCGCCGCCAGGATGACCGCCACCTGGACATAGCCCATGACGACATAGGGAACGATCTTGCCCAGCATCACCTCGATCGGCCGCAAGGGCATGACCAGCAGGTTCTCCATGGTGCCGCGTTCGCGTTCGCGGGTCACCGCCAGCGAGGTCATGATGACCATGGTCATGGTCAGCACCACCCCCATCAGCCCGGGAACGATGTTGAACTGGGTACTGGCTTCCTGGTTGTAGCGCCGGTGCAGGCGCAACTCGAAAGGCGGCGGCGATGCCTTGAGCGACGCCAGCGGACCCCCGAGGTCATGATCCAGCGCCGTCTCGGCCAGCAGGCTGAGGGTGCCCAGCGCGCCGGACATCGCCGCCGGATCGGTGGCGTCGGCCTCGACCAGCAGCGCCGGCCGCTCGCCGCGGGCGACGCGGCGGGAAAAATCCGGCGGAATATTGACGACGAACTGCACCCGGTCTTCCACCAGCAGGCGGTCGGCCTCGGCTTCGCTGTCCACCTCGCCGGTCACCGCGAAATAGGCCGAGGCCTGCATGGCGGCCACCAGGGCCCGGCCGAAGGGGCCGTGGTCGGCGTCCACCACCGCCGTCGGTAGATGCTTGGGATCGGAATTGATGGCAAAGCCGAACAGCACCAGCTGCATCAGCGGTATGCCGACCATCATGGAGAAGGTCAGGCGATCGCGACGGACCTGGACGAATTCCTTGATGATCATCGCCATCAGCCGGCCACCGGAGATCATGACACCGGCCCGTTGGAAAAATTATCGGACGACTTTCCCATCAGATGGATGAAGGCATCCTCCAGCGTCGCCGAGTCCTCACGCCAGACCAGCGCCGGATTGTCGCGGTAGGGTGCCAGGCTGGCCAGCAATTGCTCGCGGTCGCCGCCGCCGACATGCAGCGCCGAACCGAAGGGGGCGACCAGATCGACGCCCGGCAGGCCGGTCAGGCGGTCGGCCAGTTCGGCCACCTTGTCAGCGGCGGCGGTGATGGTGAAAGTGGACAGCCCGGCCTCGGCGATCACCTGCGCCACCGGCCCCTTGGCCAGCAGCCGGCCATAGGCGATATAGGCGATGAGGTGACAGCGTTCGGCTTCGTCCATGTAATGGGTGGACACCAGCACCGTCATCCCGTCGGCCGCCAGACCGTGGATCTGCGCCCAGAAATCACGGCGCGCCTTGGGATCCACCCCGGCGGTGGGCTCGTCCAGCAGCAGCAGGCGCGGTTCGTGCAGTATGCAGGCGGCCAGCGCCAGACGCTGCTTCCAGCCGCCCGACAGCTCGCCCGCCAACTGCCGGCGCCGCGCCGTCAGGCCCAGGCGGTCAAGTGCCTGGGATACCTTGCGCCGACGCTCGGCAAGGCCGAAGACCCGGCCGATGAAATCGAGATTTTCGACGATCGACAGATCCTCGTACAACGAGAACCGCTGGGTCATGTAGCCGACCTGACGCTTGATCCGCTGGGCTTCGGTCAGAATGTCGAGGCCGAGGCAGGTGCCGCGGCCGGAGTCCGGGGTCAGCAATCCGCAGAGCATGCGCAAGGTGGTGGTCTTGCCCGAGCCGTTGGGGCCGAGAAACCCCATGATGCGCCCGGACGGCACCGCCAGCGACAGGCGATCGACCACCACCCGGCCGGCGAAGGACTTGGTCAGCCCCTCCACCTCGATGGCCGCGCCGGGGGTCATGCGGGAGGTTTTCCGGCCGGCAGGGTAAGGGTCACCGGCTGTCCCGGATGCAGCCCGGCCGGCCGGCCATCGGGCCTGGCCTCGACCATGAACACCAGCTTGCCGCGGTTGTCCCGGGAGTAGATGATCGGCGGCGCAAAGGAGGCTTCGCGGGCGATGAAGCTGACGGTGGCGGAGAGATCGGCCGGACAGCCGGCGCAGGCCACCGCCAGCCTGGCGCCGGCGGCCAGCCGGCCGATGGCCTCGGGACCGAGGAAGAAGCGGAACAGCACATTGTCGGGCGGCAGCAGGGTGACCACCGGCTGCCCGGCCGCCACCTGTTCGCCGGGACGGAACAGCACATCCTCGACCCGCGCCGCTTTCGGCGCCGTCGCCGACCGTTCGGCAAGACGCCATTCGGCCTGGGCCAGCTGTGCCTGGGCGGCGTCGATGGCGGCCTCGGCGGCGGCCACCTCGGCGCTGCGCCCGCCTTCCCGGGCGAAGGCCAGCTGTGCCGAAAGCTCGGCCACCCGCCCGCGGTCGCGATCGACATCGGCCTGCGCGGCGTCGACGGCGGAGCGGGACGCCGCCTGGGTCTTCGCCAGTTCCAGGCCGCGGCGCAACTGCACTTCGGACAATTTAAGACTGGCCTCGGCCTGCGCCTTTTGCGCCTCGATGGCGCGGATTTCCAGGGCCCGCTTGCCGGTCAGCAGATTGTCGCGCTGAAAGCGGGCCTGGGCGAGACGGGCCTGGGACTCCGCCACCGCCGCCTGCTCGGCCTGCGGATCAAGGGCGAACAGCGGATCGCCGGGACCCACCGCCATGCCTTTTTCCACCGCCAGGGCAACCACCCGCCCGCCCGCCGGCAGACCGATGCGCAGGTAATCGCCTTCCACATAGCCCTGCACCTGGTCGCTCGCCTGGTCGCAAGCGGCCAGCGCCAACACTGCCAGAACCACCAGCCGAAAGCGTCGCCTACCTGTCATGTCTTTCCCCAATCAGGATAGGCCAATCTACACCCGAGGCGCCGTGAAAGCGATGCCGCGGCCAGGGTTAATCGCCTGAGCGCGCGATCATTGCGCGCCCCTTGAAGGCCTTCATCGCGTCGGCGCGTTGAGCGCCCGCGCCATCGTTGGCGCGTAGCCAAGCCGCCGGAGGCGGCGCCCGGCGCCTGAGGGACAAAAAAGAGGTGGTAATTGGGTTTTGACCGCTGCCCAACAACCGCTAGAATGCAGCGCCTTCCAAAGGGATGTCCGCGATCGCGATGGTCACCAGCCTGCCCAATATCCTGACCGTTTCCCGGATCGCCACGATCCCGGTGATCGTCGCCACCTTCTATATCGAGGGCAACGGCGCCCGCTGGGTGGCCTGCGTCCTGTTCGTCGCCGCCGCCATTACCGACTTTTTCGACGGATATCTTGCCAGGCGGCGCAATATCGTCTCCAGCCTGGGACGTTTTCTCGACCCCATCGCCGACAAGCTGCTGGTGGCGGCGGTGTTGCTGATGCTGGCCGCCTTCGAACGGGTCAGCGGACCCAGCGTCCTGCCGGCGTTGGTCATCCTGCTGCGCGAGATCCTGGTGTCGGGATTGCGCGAGTTCCTTGCCGAGGTGAAAGTGGGAATGCCGGTCAGCCGGCTTGCCAAATGGAAGACCGGCATCCAGATGACAGCCCTGCCGGTGCTGCTGGTCGGCGATGCCGCCGCGCCGCACTGGATTCCGGCGCAAGCCCTGGGTGAAATCTGCCTGTGGGCGGCGGCGGCGCTGACGCTGATCACCGGATGGGATTATCTGCGGGCCGGATTGAAGCATATGAAGGGTCCGGAATAATGAAGCTGTTGTATTTCGCCTGGCTGCAAAGCCGCGTCGGACTGACCGGCGAGGAGGTGTCGCCGCCCGCCTCGGTGGCCACCGTCGGCGATTTGCTCGACTGGCTGAAGACCCGCTCGGACCGCCATGCCGCCGCCTTCGCCGATGCCGACCGCCTGCGCGCCGCCGTCAATCAGGAGTTCGCCGGTCTCGACCATCCGCTGCGGGCCGATGACGAGGTGGCGTTCTTCCCGCCGGTGACGGGGGGCTGACGATGGCGGTACGGGTCCAGGCGGAGGACTTCGATCCCGGCCGCGAACTGGCCCTGCTGGCGGCAGCGGACAACGGCGCCGGGGCGGTGGCCAGTTTCCTCGGCCTGGTGCGCGGCGACGATATCCAGGCGATGACCCTGCAACATTATCCCGGCATGACCGAACGCCAGTTGCAGGCGATCGAGGATCAGGCGCGGTCCCGCTGGCCGCTGATCGACGTCATCATCATTCACCGCTTCGGACGCCTGCTGCCCGGCGAGACCATCGTCTTCGTCGGCGTCGCCTCGCGGCATCGGGCGGCGGCTTTCGCCGCCTGCGAATTCCTGATGGACTGGCTGAAGACCCGCGCCCCCTTCTGGAAGCTCGAGGAAACCGCCGACGGGCCCCATTGGGTCGAGGCCAAGGGCGACGACGACGACCGCGCCGAACGCTGGGACTGACTTACCTCAGCACCGACATCCAGCCTTTGGCATCGTTGGTTTCGCCGTATTGGATGGCGACGATGGCGTCATAAAGCTTCTGCGTCAGCGGGCCGGTCTTCCCCTGATTGATGATGATCTTTTCGCCTTTGTAACCCAGTTCGCCCACCGGCGAGACCACCGCCGCGGTGCCGGTCCCCCACATCTCGGCCAGGGTGCCGCCGCGCGCCGCCGCCACCACCTCGTCGATGGAAATCTGCCGCTCGCTGGCTTTCAGCCCCCAGTCGCGGCACAGCGACAGGATCGAATCGCGGGTGACCCCCGGCAGAATGGAGCCGCTGAGCGGCGGAGTGATCACCTCGTCGCCGATTTTGACCATGATGTTCATGGTGCCGACCTCGTCGAGATATTTGTGCTCGACTCCGTCCAGCCACAGCACCTGGGTGTATCCCTGGTGCTTGGCTTCCTCCGCCGCATAAATGCTGGCCGCATAGTTTCCCGCCGTCTTCACCGCGCCGGTGCCGCCCTTCACCGCCCGCACATAAGTGTCGGTGGCGAGGATCTTCACCGGATTGATGCCTTCCGCGTAGTAAGGGCCGACCGGCGACAGGATCAGGAAATAGAGATAGCTCTTGGCCGGCCGCACGCCGAGGAAAGGCTCGGCGGCGATGACCGTCGGCCGCAGATAGAGCGAGGTGCCGCGCTTCCTCGGCACCCAGTCCTGGTCGACCTTCACCAGGGCCTGGAACGACTCGAGGATCATCGCCGGGTCGAGCTGGGGAATGCACAGCCGCTCACAGGATTGATTGAGCCGTTCGGCATGTTTTTCGGCGCGGAAAAAGCGGATGACGCCGTCACCGCCGCGATAGGCTTTGCAGCCGTCGAACACCGCCTGGGCGTAATGCAGAACGGCGGTCGCCGGGTCCATGGCGAAGGGCTGGTATGGCTGCACGCGCGGATCATGCCATCCCTTGCCTTCGCTATAGTCCATGACGAACATATGGTCGGTGAAGACAGTGCCGAATTGCAACTGGTCGTCGGACGGCCGGGGCTTCAGGCTGGTGGAACGGTTTACCGCGATGGAGGACATGCAGGGATTCCCTCGCTCTATGGCTGAATATTGCGAATTGAGGTTGCAACCGGTAACATTCTTAGGCCATATATGTCAATATGACTGACATAAAATCCGAGGTCGACGGCCTCTGCCGGGAAGAGGAAGACCTCCGCCAGGGCATTGAGCTGTTGTATTTCGCTTACCGCGAATTCACCGCGGAACCCGATGCCATTCTCGCCCAGCTGGGACTGGGGCGGGCCCATCACCGGGCCATCTATTTCATCGGCCGGCGGGCCGGCATCACAGTCAGCGAGCTGCTGGCCACGCTGCGGATCACCAAGCAGAGCCTGTCGCGGGTCCTCAAGCAGTTGCTGCAGGGCGGCTTCGTCATTCAGGCGGCCGGCGCCAGCGACCGCCGCCAGCGCCTGCTGCGATTGACCGACAAGGGCATCGAGTTGGAACGGCGGCTTACCGAAGCCCAGCGCAACCGCATCGCCAAGGCCTATCGCGAAGCGGGAGACGAGGCGGTGACAGGCTTTCGCCAGGTGTTGACCGGCCTGCTGGACGCGGCCGACCGGCGCCGTTTCGTCGGTGCGACGAAGCGGAGCCAGGCATGAACGCGGCGCCGCATGTGCTGGTGGTCGACGACGACAACCGTCTGCGCCAGTTGCTGCAGAAATACCTGACCGAGAAC
>DUZF01000290.1 GCA_013349665.1 Rhodospirillaceae bacterium
CCCCGGATGGACCGCCTCGGCGCCGGTCTGCCGGCAGGCCTCGACCAGCCTGGGAATGCTCAGATAGGATTGCTGGGCCGGCGGCGGTCCGATGAACACCGCCTCGTCGGCCATTTCCACATGCAGGGCGTCGCGGTCGGCCTCGGAAAACACGGCGACCGTGCGGATGCCCATCTTTTGCGCCGTGCGGATGACCCGGCAGGCGATTTCTCCGCGATTGGCGATAAGAATCTTCTTGAACATCTGATGCCCCGCCTACAACGGAATGTTGCCGTGTTTACGCCATGGGTTTTCCAGTTTCTTGTCGCGCAGCATGTTGAGGCTGCGGCAGATCCGCGGGCGCGTCGAATGCGGACGGATGACGTCGTCGATGAAGCCGCGATGCCCGGCGACGAAGGGATTGGCGAATTTCTCGCGGTATTCCTCGGTCCGTTCGGCAATCTTGGCGGGATCGCCGGCGTCATTGCGGAAGATGATCTCCACCGCGCCCTTCGGCCCCATGACGGCGATCTCGGCGGTCGGCCAAGCGAAATTGACATCGCCGCGCAGATGCTTGGAACTCATCACATCATAGGCGCCGCCATAGGCTTTGCGGGTGATCACCGTCACCTTGGGGACCGTGCATTCCGCATAGGCGTAGAGCAGCTTGGCTCCATGCTTGATGATGCCGCCATATTCCTGGTCGGTTCCCGGCAGAAAACCGGGCACATCGACGAAGGTCAGGATGGGAATGTTGAAGCAGTCGCAAAAGCGCACGAAGCGCGCCGCCTTGCGCGAGGAGTCGATGTCGAGACAGCCGGCCAGCACCAGCGGCTGATTGGCGACGATCCCCACCGTATGGCCTTCCATACGGCCAAAACCGGTCAGGATGTTGCCGGCAAAGGCCGGCGCCACCTCGAAGAAATCGCCGTCGTCGACCACCTTCAGCACCAGTTCGCGCATGTCGTAGGGCTGATTGGGATTGGACGGGATCAGCGTGTCGAGGCTGGTCTCGACGCGGTCGGCGGCGTCGCGGGTCGGCCGCACCGGGGGTTTAAGGCGGTTGTTGGCCGGCAGGAAATCGAGGAAACGGCGCAGATGCAACAGGGCTTCGACATCGTTTTCGAAGGCCAGATCGGCGACGCCGGAGCGTCCGGTATGGGTAACGGCGCCGCCCAGTTCCTCGGCGCTGACGGTTTCATGGGTCACCGTCTTGACCACTTCGGGGCCGGTGACGAACAGATAGGAGCTGTCCTTGACCATGAAGATGAAGTCGGTCATCGCCGGCGAATAGACGGCGCCGCCGGCGCAGGGGCCCATGATCAGGGAAATCTGCGGCACCACCCCGGAAGCCATGACGTTGCGCTGGAACACCTCGGCATAGCCGGCCAGAGACGCCACCCCCTCCTGGATACGGGCGCCACCGGAATCATTGAGGCCGATCACCGGCGCGCCCACCTTCAGCGCCTGGTCCATGATCTTGCAGATTTTCTCGGCATGGGCCTCGGACAACGAACCGCCGAAGACGGTGAAGTCCTGGGAAAACACAAACACCAGGCGACCGTTGACGGTGCCGTAGCCGGTCACCACGCCGTCGCTGGGGATGCGTTGCCCGGCCATGCCGAAATCATTGCAGCGATGTTCGACGAAACTGTCCCATTCCTCGAAGGAATGGGGATCCAACAGCAGTTCGATACGCTCGCGGGCGGTCAGCTTACCCTTGTCATGCTGGGCCTGAACCCGCTGCGGGCCGCCGCCGGCCCGCGCCTGATCGCGTTTCTGCTCAAGCTGCCGGATGATTTCCATGAATATCCCCGCTTTACCTCTAGCCCGACATTACACCAACGGGCCCAGCGATCAACAGAGACGGGTAAGGTATAGCAGAGTTGCCGCGGCGGCTACTTGACTTAACAGGGCATTCCTTCTGTCAACAGCCTCGTAGTCTTCACCCCAACGTTCGGCCTGATACAGTTCGTCCAGTTGCGCCGCCCGATGAGCCGCCTCGGCGTCGATTTTTCCTTCCACCAGGGCAATTCCCAGCAACAGCGATCCCATGGCCGGGACGGCGCTCTGCAGGGCCGTCAGCCGCCACAGGTCGTAGCCGGCGACGATCTCGGCCAGACGGGCCAAGGCGGCGGCCGGTTGCGTCTGATGCGTCAGGCTGGTGGTCACCACCATGGCCGCCCCCAAATGTCCGGCCGCCCAATCGACGATCGGCTGCCACAGGGCATCCTGGCGTTCCGCCAGATCCCGCGGCGCCTCCGCCCGGTAGCACAGCAGATCGGCGGCGCCGAAGACCAGCACCCCTTCGACGAGGGCGTCGCGCTCCGGGGCGATGCGGTCGATGGCGGTATTGACCAACTGATTAAGCGGCATTGTCTGCGGCCGGATCTCCTCGCCCTGGTCGCGCCATTCCGCCGCCAGCGCCTCAGCCAGGCCGAGGGTCGGCACCCTGAGTGGACGCCGTCCCGGCGTCGCCAGCGCCTTGCCGTCCAGAGTGATGCCGAAGGCGTCGTCGATGGGGACCACCGCGACGGTCGAATAATGCCGCCTGATCAATTCTAATCTCCCGCCTTACCCGGCTTCTTGCCGTTTTTCTTCGTCGCCGTCAGGGCGGCAATGCAGGAATTGGCGTCAGTGTTGCCGGGTGCCGCCGCCCCCAACCCCTGGGCGCCGACAGCGGTGACCACCCCCCTGACGATGGCGCCCTGGTCGACGGCAACCACCGGATGGGCCAAAGTGCCGCCGATATCCAGCGGCAGGGCGGCGCTCAGCAGGGCGGCATCCTTGGGCTTGGGAGCCAGAGTGAGGTCCAGGGTTTCATTGGCCAGGTTGACGCTGCCGCGACCGCCGACGGTCATCAGGCTGGTATCGAGCAGCAACGCTTCACTGCGCGCCAGGCCTTCGGCGACGGTAAACCGGCTGACCATGCAGAGCATTTCGGTGGCGCCGCTTTTCGACCAGTTGGCCAGTTGCGACAGCAGATCCACCGCCGCGCTGTCGCCCTGCTCCAGAAGCAGGGTTCCCGCCCCCATGGTCACGACGATGTCGCCGTTAAGCCGGGCCAGCAAGGCACGGATGGAGCCGCCGCCGCCCTTCAGGCTCAGTTTGATGTCGCTGGGCATGCCCTTGGCCGCCTGGCTGAGATTGGCCGCCTGCAGGGCCTGGCCCAGCCCGAGCCGTTCGCCGGCCAGGGTCAGGCTTACCGCCGGCGGCCGGGCATTGGCATCGACGACGAGCGCGAGACTGAGATGTCCGCCGGCCAGCGACTTCACCTCGGGGGTGACGGCCAGGCGCCCCTCCTTCAGGGACACCGCGATGCCGACCTGATCGGCGACCAGACCCTCGGCCAGCAGATGGTCGATCTGCCAGGACAGCTGGCCGTCCGCCGCCGTCAGCAGCGCGAAGGGAAGCGGGTCATCGGGGAACAGGCGCCCGTCGGCCGGACGCGCCCTGGCGGGCTCGTCCCTGGCGGCAAACCACTCGCCGAGATCAAAGCTGGCGGAGGTCAGCCGGGAATCGATCCGCAGCCGCTCGGCGTCGCGGCGCAGTGACGCTTCGCCGCTGATATCACCATGGCCGAGAACCCCCTTGAGGTCGGTCAACCGCCAGCCGCCGCGGTCGTCATCGGAGACATGGCCCGATATCCTGATCGGCCCCACCGCCGGCAGGGACAGAGTGAACATGCGATTGACCGCCGCCAGATTATCGCTGTCGATCACCGCGGCCATATCGAGGCCCTTGGCCAACAGGGCGTTCTTCACCGACCCCTTCAAGGTGAAGGCAATGGCGTCGCGCCGCCCGAGGATCAGATCGATCTCCGACAGGCTGAAGGCGTCGACGGTGCCGGCCGCCGTCAGCGACACCCGCGCCGCCCCCATCGGCGGCAGCGAAATCCCCGCCATCTTCGCCGATTCGGCCAGATCGCTGGCCTCGGCCTGCAGCTTGGCGGTAAATTGCGGATGCCGCTGGCGGTCGAGCACCAGATTTCCGCTGACCGACACCACCAGCCCGGCCAGCACCGCCCGCAATTTGAGCGCGGTCGGCTTGCCGGGAGTGGTCAGATCGCCGGGCGAGCCGAACATGCCGCTGACATCGAGATGTCGGCCGCCCCAGCTGCCATCCAGCGTCACCGCCAGGGGCGAGGTCCAGCCGTCGCTGTCCACCGCCAGCTGATTGATCCGCACGGTTTCACGGCGCCCCGCCGCTTCGTCGCGGTAATGAACCTCGCCGCCTTTGACGCTGACCTCGGAGATCTTCACCGAGGTATAGGCCAGCACGCCCTCCCTGGCCGGCGGGAAGGCGTCGGCGACGGCGGGAAAATCCCAGTTGGCGCGGCCGGCGCCGTCGCGCTCGAGCAGGATATCGAGGCCGGTAATGGTCAGGCGACTGACCCGCACCTCGCGGGCCAGCAACGGCAACAGACCGATTTCCGCTTCCAGATGGTCGATCCTCACCATCTCCGCCCGCGATCCCCCGGCGGCATTGGCCAGCACCACGTCATTGGCCACCAGCGCCGGCGACAGCGACACCCTGAGCGACAGCTTGCCGTTGATGGTCGCCTGACGCCCGGTGGCCGCCTTGGCCGCCTGCGCCAGCAGCCCGCGATAGGCATTGACGTCAATGGACTTGACCACCTGGACCAGGGCGACGACCAGGAACAGGACGCCGACCGCCGCCAGCTTCAAAATAGTCCCTAATCGCATTCGACGTCCTCGAACAGGGACGCCAGGGCCGACGGCAACTGGTCATAGCGGCCGACAATGACATGTGCCCCGGCCTCGCGCAGTTCCTCGGGGGCGTGATATCCCCAGGCAACGCCGGCGCAACCGCTGCCGGCCTGGCGGCCCATCGCCATGTCGAAAACCGTATCGCCGATCATCACGGCGTCGCCAGGCGTGAGGCCGGCCTCACTGATGGCCCGCAGCAACATCGCCGGATGGGGCTTGCCGGGATGGTCGTCGGCCGTCTGCAGGGTCACGAAGCGCCCCCCGAGGCCGGTGCGCTCGATCACCGACTCCAAGCCGCGGTGGGATTTCCCGGTGGCGATGCCCAGCAGCCATCCGCCTTGCTCCAGGTCCCGCAGGGCCTCCAGGGCGCCGGGAAACAGCGGCTCGGGCCGCGCCGCGCCGCGCTCGGCGAGAAAGCACTGCTTATAGGCCTGGGCCACCGCCTGATGCTGCTCGGCCGCCAGATCGGGCATCAGACGGGCCACCGCCTCGACCAGCGACAGGCCGATGATGCGCCGCACCGCCTCCGGCGCCGGCGCCTCCAGGCCCAAGTCGCGGCAGGCCTCCTGCATGGCGGAAACGATGGCGTGTTGGCTGTCGATCAGCGTTCCGTCGACATCGAAGACGGCCAGGCGTGATTTCGCAATCATCGCTAAACTTCCGCGCCGGAGGCTTCGAGATCGCTGAGGAAACGGTTCAGCACCATCTCCGGCGGACCGCCGGCAAGCTTGCAAAAAGCGTCCAGGTCGCGCCCCGCCAGATGGCGCAGCGGCCGGTAAAGGGACCCGAACAGAATGTTGAACTGGTCGCGCCCGAAGGGATGCGCCTCCTCGTTTGACGGTCGCGGCAGGAAGGCCTGCGGACCCAGGCTGACCGCCTGCGGGCGGTGCTGCATCAGACCGATGAACCAGTCGCGCCGCGCGTCGAACCGCTTGAAGGCGTCGGCGATGCGCAGCAACACCGACCACAGCACCCTCTTGGCCTCGAGATGATCGTAGAAATGGTCCCAGGAGAACATCAGCGCATCGGGTTCCTTGAGAACGGCGACAAGATCGGCGCAGACCGCCGTCCGGCTCTCCTTGTCGTCGCCCAGCACCAGATGCAGAAACGAGAAATAGGCCGGCAGAATGTCCCGCGACAGGGTCTCGCTCTCGAATTCGCCGGTCAGCGGATGCACCATCAGGCGCTGGAACGGATCGCCGCGCTGCTGGCGCAGCAACTCGTCGGCGGCGGCGTCCAGCAACCGGGCATGGGCCTCCTTCATCAGGCCGACGAATCCCGGCGAACTGCCGAAGGCAGGCAGAAATCCGCGCAGTTCGGCAATGGCGACGGCCCGTCCGCCATGCTTCTCCTCAGCCGCCCGCAGGAAGGCAAGAATGATAGCCTCGGCGATCTGCCTGATTTCGGCCCGGCCCTCGGCGCTCATTCCGAAGTCTCCTCGAAAGCGGTGAACGGTTCGCCGGCGGCGCCCTTGGCAAAGCCGAAAAAGGCGAAACTGCCCACCATATGCTGCGGCGGCGGGGCGATCACCCGCAACAGACCGCCCCGGCCGGGATGGGGAACCTCGATCGCCCGGGCATGCAGATGCAGTTTGCGGCTGACCCCCTGCCCGCTGAGATAGGCCTCCTTGCCGCCGTATTTGCCGTCGCCCTGGATCGGCGTCCCCAGCAGGGCGCAATGAGCCCGCAGCTGATGGGTGCGTCCGGTGCGCGGCTCCAGCTCCAGCCAGGCGGCCTTTTTCAGAACCGACTCCACCACCCGGTAATAGGTCACCGCGCGACGGCCCTCGTCCTCGTCCACCGCCACCTTGTCGCCCTGGCGGCCGGTCATCTTGGCCAGGGGCGCGTCGATCCTGCCCTGGCGGTATTTCGGCACGCCGACCACCAGCGCCCAATAGCATTTGCGGGCCTGCCGGCTGCGGAAGGCCGCCGCCAGGCGGGCGGTCGCCGCCGCCGTGCAGCCCAGCAGCAATACGCCGCTGGTATCCTTGTCCAGGCGATGCACCAGGCGCGGCCGCTCGCCGCCGTCGACGGCCAGCACATCGAGCATGGCGTCGAGATGGGTGTCCATGCCGGTGCCGCCCTGCACCGCCAGCCCCGGCGGCTTGTTGATAACGATCATATGCTCATCGCGATACAGCACCGCGTCCCTGAGCATCTGAGCCTCGCTGTCGGTGGCGGGGCGTGACGATGCTTTGGGCTCGGCCGGCGGCAGTTCGCCCAGCGGCGGCACGCGAACCTCCTGCCCGGCCTCCAGCCGCTGGCCGGACTTGGCCCGCTTGCCGTCGACCCGGATCTGGCCGGTGCGCAGCAGCTTTTCCAGTTTGCCGTGGGGAAGGGCGGGATAGCGCCGCCTGAACCAGCGATCAAGCCTGAGCGGCGCCTCTTCGGACTCGACGAGCAAGGTTTCGGTCACTGCTGGTCGGCTCCCTGGTTGCGTCGGCGTAACTGGTCCCAATAGTCCAGGCGCTTCTTGATTTCGCGTTCGAAGCCGCGGTCGACCGGCGAATAGAAATGCCGCCGCTCCATGCCGTCCGGAAAATAATTCTGTCCGGAAAAGCCCTCGGCCGTTTCGTGATCATAGACGTAGCCGGCGCCATATCCCATGTCTTTCATCATCCGGGTAGGCGCATTGAGGATATGCATCGGCGGCATCAGCGAGCCGGTGTCGCGGGCGGCCCGCATGGCGGAGCCGAAGGCTTTATAGGCGGCGTTGGATTTCGGCGCGGTGCCCAGATAGATGACCAGCTGGGCCAGCGCCAGTTCGCCTTCCGGACTGCCCAGGCGTTCATAGACGTCCCAGGCGGCCAGGGCCTGGACCACCGCCTGCGGTTCGGCCAGACCGACATCCTCCACCGCAAAGCGGGTCAGGCGCCTGGCGATGAACAGCGGGTCCTCGCCGCCGGCCAGCATGCGGGCCATCCAATACAGCGCCGCGTCGGTATCCGAGCCGCGCAGCGATTTGTGGAGCGCACTGATCAGGTTGTAATGCCCCTCCTGCGCCTTGTCGTAAAGCGGCGCCCGTTTCTGCACCACCGCCGCCAGGGCCTTGGCGTCGAGCGGCGCCGGCGGCGCCAGGGCCAGCACCTCCTCGGCCAGGTTCAGCAGATAGCGGCCGTCGCCGTCGGCCATGGCGCGCAAGGCCGCCCGCCCCTCACCGTCGACAGCCAGGGCGTGGCCGGTCTCCGCTTCCGCCCGCCCCAGCAACTGCTCCAGCGCCTGGTCGTCGAGACGGCGCAGCACCAGCACCTGCATCCTGGACAGCAGCGCCGCGTTCAGTTCA
>DUZF01000143.1 GCA_013349665.1 Rhodospirillaceae bacterium
ACCGGCGTCACCGCCGCCAGGATGGTTCCCGGATCGGCGCCGATGACCACCGCGGCGGGCAGCGGTTCGGCTTTCTCGCGGGCCCAGCGCTGGTAATGCTGGGCCCCGCCGCGATGTTTGAGCCAGCGCATCAGGGTGGTGTCGCGGCCGGTCACCTGCATGCGATAGATGCCGAGATTGTGGCCGTCGCCGCGCCGGCCGCTTTTCGTCGTCGGCGGACGGGTGACCACCAGCGGCCAGGTGATCAGCGGCGCCGGCTCGCCGGGCCAGCAGGTCTGGATGGGCAGCCGGCCGAGATCGATTTCCTCGCCGGTCAGCACCACCTCCTGGCAGGGGGCCGAGCTGACCATCTTCGGCTGCATGGCCATCACGGTACGCACCAGCGGCAGCATCTCCAGCGCCTCGCGCCAGCCGCCGGGCGGTTCCGGCTGCTTGAGAAAGGCAAGCACCTCGCCCACCTCGCGCAGCTGATGCGGCTCGCGGTCCATCCCCCAGGCGACCCGCTCGACGGTGCCGAACAGATTGACCAGCACCGGAATGCCATAGGGACGACCGTCGGCGCCGACGACATTTTCGAACAGCACCGCCGGCCCGCCCTCGGCCAGCAGGCGGGTCTGGATCTCGGTCATTTCGAGAAACGGCGACACCGGCTTGACGACCCTGACGAGGCGGCCTTCGGTCTCCAGGCGGGTGATGAAATCGCGCAGCGAAGAATATGGCATGACACCATTGGACGGCCAATGACGAGCCGCGTCAAGTTCTGCTAACCTCAACCTTGGATGTCAAAGCCAGGAGGGTAGACCATGGCAATTCAGGGTAGTCCGTCGGTCGGCGACAATCGCGAAACCCGCCTGAAACGCTTGATCGAGCTGGGCATCGCGCTGTCGGCGCAGCGCAATCACCATCTGCTGATGGAAATGATCCTGCAAGGCGCCAAGGAGCTGACCAATTCGGATGGCGGCACGCTTTACCTGCATGACCCGGAAAAAGGTGAACTGCGTTTCGAGATTATTCTCAACGACACCTTGGGCATCGCCATGGGCGGCACCACCGGCGTGCCCATCACCTTCCCGCCGGTGCGCCTGAAGGACGAGGCCGGACAGCCCAACCATAAGAACGTCTCTTCCAAAGCGGCGCTGACCGCCTCCACCATCGACATCGCCGACGCCTATGATGCCGACAATTTCGATTTTTCCGGCACCAAGGCCTTCGATGCCAAGACCGGTTACCGCTCGCAATCCTTTCTCACCGTGCCGCTGAAGAATCACGACGGCGATGTGGTCGGCGTGCTGCAACTGATCAACGCCCGCGATGCCGCAAACACCGTCATCGCCTTTCCCGCCGAGACCACCTCGCTGGTCGAGGCCCTGGCCAGCCAGGCCGCGGTGGCGCTGGACAACCAGATGCTGCTGGACGCCCAGAAGAATCTGTTCAAGGCCTTCATCGACGTGCTGTCGGGGGCCATCGACGCCAAATCGCCCTATACCGGCGGCCACTGCCGGCGGGTTCCCGATCTCACCAACATGCTGGCCCGCGCCGCCGTCGCCGCCAACGACGGTCCTTTCGCCGCTTTCAAACTCACCGACGACGAGTGGTACGAGTTGGAGGTGGCCGGCGGCCTGCACGACTGCGGCAAGGTGACGACCCCCGAATATGTGGTCGACAAGGCCACCAAGCTGGAGACCATCTACAACCGCATCCACGAGATCCGCACCCGCTTCGAGGTGGTCAAGCGCGATGTCGAGATCGCCTATTGGAAAGGTCTGGCCGAAGGCGGCGAGGCGACGGCGCTGGCCGCCGCCCGCGACGCCCGGCTGGCCGAACTGGACGCCGATTACGCCTTCGTCGCCGAATGCAATGTCGGCGGCGAATTCATGGCCCCGGAAAAGGTCGACAGGCTGAGGAGCATCGCCGCCGTCACCTGGCAACGGACCCTGGACGACAGCATCGGCCTGTCCTGGGAGGAAGGTCAGCGCAAGCCCAAGGACAAGCCGGCGCTGCCGGTGGTCGAGCCGCTGCTGGCCGACAAGCCCGAGCATATCGTGCCGCACGACCACCCGCCGCTGGCCCCCGACAATCCCTGGGGCTTCACCGTCAAGCCGCCGGCCCAGAAGTTCAATCTGGGCGAGGTCTACAATCTGGCCATCGGCCGCGGCACATTGACCAACGAAGACCGCTATCACATCAGTAATCATATCGTGCAGACCATCATCATGCTCGATGCCCTGCCCTTCCCGAAGAACCTCAAACGGGTGTCCGAATGGGCCGGCGGGCATCACGAGAAAATGGACGGCACCGGCTATCCGAAAAGCCTGAAACGCGACGACATGAGCGTCCCGGCCCGCATCATGGCCATCGCCGACATCTTCGAGGCGCTGACCGCCCGCGACCGCCCCTACAAGTCGCCGAAGAAGCTGTCCGAATGCGTCAAGATCATGTCCTTCATGAAAAAGGACCAGCATGTCGATGCCGATCTTTTCGAGCTGTTCCTGACCTCGGGCGTCTACAAGGAATACGCCGAAAAGTTCCTCTTGCCGGAACAGATCGACGAGGTCGACATCGGGCAATACATAAGCAAAGCGGCGGAGTAGGGTCAGCCCATCCGCGCATCCGGGAAATAATCGCCACCACAGAACCAAACCCCTCGTCCCGGGGTTTGGTTCTGTGGTGACCCCACGCGATTGACCCGGGAGGCAAAAATGCCGAGATCGTCCCTCCGTCGCCGGCTGGCCCTGGCCAGTGCGGCCTGCGCCAGTTTTTGCCTGGTCTTGCCGTCATGCGCCGGTCCGCCGCCGACCTCCCTGGTGCAGGCCCGGGGCGAGGTCAACGAGGCTGTCACCGCGCCGCCCGGCCGCTATTCCCCACCGCAGCTGCAGGAGGCCCGCCTCAAGCTCGACCAGGCCAACGGGGCGGCCGACAACGGCGATCAGCAAACCGCCGGACGGCTGGCCGAAGAGGCGCTGGCCGACCTCCGCCTGTCCCGCGCGCTGGGCGATTCCCAGCAGGCGGCGGAGACAACCGGCGAACTGCAATCGATCGACCGTTCGCTCCACCAGCCCGGGAGGTAGCCGCCATGCCCCGCTCGTTCCAGCACTACGCCCCCGCCCTCCTCCTGGCCGGGCTGGCCGCCTGCGCCGCGCCACCGGCCACCAATCCCGCCCTCGGCGCCGCCCAGCAACGCCTGTCCCGCGACCAGCAGGATCCGGTGATCCGGGAAAAGGCCAATGCCGCCCTGACCGGCGCCGAACAGGCGGTGACCGCCGCCGGGATCGCCTTCCGCGACAACGACCCGACGGCCCTGCAACATCAGCTGTATCTCGCCGACCGTCAGCTGGCCACCGCCGAGGCCGAGGGGCGCACCGCCACCAGCCGCGCCGAGGCCGCCAGCCAGGCGAGAAACGACGCCGAGCTCGGGGCCTATAAGACCCGGGAAACCGATGAAGGAACCCTGGTCAGCCTTTACGGACTGCCCTTCGAGGAAGGCCAGGCGACCTTGCGGCCCGGTGCCGCACTCCGTCTGCAGCCTCTGGCCGACTATCTGAAAACGCATCCCGACCGCCAGGTGATGGTGCGCGGAAATTCCGATTCCGCCGGCAGCCCGGCGGTCAACCAGGCCCTGTCGCAAAGCCGGGCCGACGCGGTGCGGGACTTTCTGGTCAGCGCCGGCGTTCCCCCCGACCGCGTCAAGGCCCAGGGGTTGGGGGCCGAATTCCCGTTGGCCAGCAATGCCACGGCCGCCGGCCGCCAGGCAAACCGACGGGTCGACGTGGTCATCGAACCGCCCAGTTCAACCGCGGCCCTACCGGCCGGACGGTAGTTCCTCGACCTTGACCTCATCGCGGGGCGGCGGTTGCGGCGGCAACGGGGGCGCCGCCGCGGCCGGGACGTCGGCTTGGACCGCCGCCGTCGCCGCGGCGGGAGCGTCCTTGCGTTTTTCCGACATCTTAACGACATGGGCGATGCCGTCGGCGACGACACAGCCGGTAAGCATCAGCAGGACCGCCAGCGAGGCGGCAAGAGAAAAACGTCCGGACATGGACTTTCCATCAGACAGAGTGAGCCCGCCAGCCTTAACACAAGTTTCCGGGCGGCCGATAGGATTGCGCAATCCTTCCGAAATATATACGGTTTTGGTTCGTCCTATCCCTACCACTGATGGACAGCCGTTCCGGCATGCCGACCTCCGCTTCCGACCACCCTGCCCGCAGGAATTGGCTGCTGATCCTCGGCGCCGTCGCCGCTTTGCTGCTCGACGCCGGCGTCATGACCGGGATCCAGGACCGTCTGCATCGCCAGATCGAAGAGCATACCCTCGCCGATGCGGAAAGAGTTCTGCTGGCCATGGAAGACCGCACGGTGCGGCTGCTGGAGACCGGCGACATCCTGTTGCATATGGCGCGGCGGCAATGGCTGCACGGCGGCGACCTGTCGGAGTTGCGGACAGAACTGGCGGACGCCGCCTTCCCCTCCTCTGAACGTTTCAATGTCTCGCTGATCCTCACCGACGGCGACGGCAGCGTCATATTCGACTCGGAAAAGCTGGAAACGCCCGCCGTCAACATCAAAGACCTCACCTATTTCCGCGCGCTGCGCGCCGCCCATGAGGACCTGGTGGTGCTCGACCCCACCAGGATCGGCCGCCTCAGGGGCATTCCACTGTTCCGCCTGGCCCGTCCGATGTTCAAGGACGGGCGCTTCGAAGGGGTGGCGATCTTCACCTTTTCCCCCGATTTTCTCGAGGACCTGTTCCGGCAATACGGCCTTGGTCCGGGCGCCAATATGTCGTTTCTCAGCATGGACCGCCGCGTCATCGCCCGCGCACCAAAGCTATCGGCGGATTATCTCGATCGCCCGCTCGACGAACTCAATCTGTGGCGGCAGATGGTCGATCGCGATCATGGGACCTATGTGGCGGCAAGCGGGTTCGATGGCGTCAGGCGCCTCAACCTCTTTCATCGGCTGCCCAAATACAACGCGGTGGTAAAGGTCGGCATCCCCGAAGCGGACATCCTTGCTGTCCTGTCCCAAAGCCGGCAGATGCTCGCCGCCGTCGCCGGCGGTCTGCTGGCCGCCCTGGCCGCCGCCGGATGTCTGCTGTTTGGCCTGCTCGGCGGAAGCCTGAGGCCGATCCTCGCCAGGGACGGCGAAGGTCGGTTCCGTGCCCTTTTCGATGGGGCGCAGTCGGTAATGCTGGTGGTCGACCCGGAGAACAACGCCATCATCGACGCCAATCAGAGCGCCGCCCGGTTCTATGGGTATGAGCCGGCCGTGCTGAAGGCGATGCGCCTCACCGACATCAATTTGCAACTGGACACGACCACCTTGAAGGACATCGGCGACGGCAAAAGGTCCGGACAGAACGAATTCCTGTTTCGCCATCGCCTCGCCGACGGGCAGACCCGCGATGTCGAGGTGCTTACCGGACCGGTCGAGGTGAGGGGACGCCGGCTGCTGTTTTCCGTCATTCACGACATCACCGACCGCCGCCGGCGGGATGCCGACAGCGCCCGGCTGACGCAAGCCGTCGACCAAAGTCCGCTGTCGGTGGTCATCACCGACCCCGAGGGGGCCATCCAATATGTCAACGCCGCTTTCACCGCCGCCAGCGGCTACGCGGCCGAGGACGTGCTGGGACAGACTCCGCGGATCCTGAAAACCGGTGAAACCGCTGCCGCCGATTATGCCGCCATGTGGGCTGAACTTGCCGCCGGCAACAGCTGGCGCGGACGGTTCCACAACCGGCGCAAGGACGGCTCCCGATATTGGGCCGAAGCGGTGATTTGGCCGGTTACCGACGACCGCGGCCGGATCATCCATCATTTTGGGCTCGAAGATGTTATCCCCGAAGGCCGGGAACCCGAACCACCGTCCGAGGACTCACCATGAACCCGGCGCCGGCATCCCCGGCCGGGAACCGCCTGCCGGTTTTGGGCTGGCGCTTCGGCGTCTTCCTGCTGGCCACCGTTCTCGCCATCGACGGCATGGCCGCCTGGTGGGCGGCGAACTCTTTGCTGGCCAGCCGGCGCGAGCATGAAAACCGCGCCGCCATCCTGACCCAGAACACCGCCAAGGCCATCGATCAGGCCATCGCGGCCAGCGTCGAAAAGATCGACCTCACGCTGCGCTTCCTGGTCGACGACCTGGAAGGCCAGTTGGCAGCGCGCGGCCATGTCGACCCGCGGCGCCTGAAGGACCTGGCGGAGCGTTACCAGGTGCGGGTGCCTGAGGTCGCGGTGCTGGTGGCTACCGATGAAGCCGGGCGGGTCTTCCGTGCCTCCGATGACAAGGAACCGCCGATCAATATCGGCGACCGCAACCATTTCCTGACCCATGCCTCCAATCCAAACGCCGGCTTGACGGTCAGCGCACCGGTGGTCGGCCGATCGACCAAGGTGTGGCAGATCAATTTCACCCGCCGGTACAACCACTCTGACGGTTCGTTCGCCGGCATCGTCTCGGCGGTGGTCACGCTATCGCATTTCTCGACCTTGCTGGCCGCCCCCGACCTCGGTCCGCACGGGATTGCCCTGCTGCGGTATCCCGACGGTGGCCTGCTGGTCCGCCACCCCCCGGTCCCAGACGACTCCGGACAGGTCGGTGCCAAAGGGTATTCGCCGGAACTGGCCGCCGCCATCGCCTCGGGCGAGCGGACCGTCACCTACCATTCGAAGCAAACCGCCGACGGCACCGAACGGACCAACACCCTGCGACGCATCCAGGGGGTCCCCTTCTTTCTTGTCATCGGTGCCGGCACCGAAGACTACCTGGCGGACTGGCTCACCGAGCGCGACAACATGATCCTGTTCGGCAGCGCCTTTTGCACCATGACCGCGCTGATGGCGGCTCTGATCTGGCGGCTGGTGGTGCGACAGGCCAAGACCGGCGAAGACCTGACCCGCAGCAACAGCGAGCTGGTCGCCGCCTTGGAGGCGCTGGAGCAGCGTAACGCGGAAATCGCCCGCTTCACCGAGGTCCTTGCCCACCATTTGCAGGAACCGGTGCGCCTCCAGCACGCCTTCGCCCAGCGATTGCAGCATCTCCTGCCGGAACCATTGCCTCCCGAACTGGACCGGGCGCTGGGTTTCATTAAAAGCGGTGCCCTGCGCCAGCGGGCCCTGTTGCGCGATGTTGAACATTATTTAGCCCTCGCCCAGCAGCCCTCCGGCGCGGCACAGCCTTGCAATGTCGAGGAGGCGCTGGCCGAGGCCTGCCGGCAACTGCGGGATAGGATCGCCGCCACCGGCGCCACCATCCAGTTCCAGGACCTGCCGACGGTGACCATCCCCCCCGAACATCTGGTCGAGCTGTTCACCGAAATCATCGCCAATGCCCTTGAATACCGCCGCGACGACGCGCTCCCCGACATCCGCGTCACCGGCCGGATCGTCAACGGCGAAGCGCTGATCGCCGTTGCCGACAACGGCATCGGTATCCCCGAGGAGTTCCGTCGGCGGGCCTTCGGCGTGTTCGAGCGGGTCGGCCCGCGGACCCAGGCGGACGGCACCGGTATCGGCCTGGCACTGGCGAAACGGATTGTTCAGGCCGCCAAGGGCAGCATCTGGATCGAGACCAGCGAAATGGGCGGCACCACAGTCATGTGGACGCTGCCGCTGGCGGACCAGCCCGCCGGTTTTTAAAGCCGCGGTTCGCGGCGGCCTCCCGGCTCCTCACCGGGCGGCCGGGCGAAGGTCGGCTCCCGCGGGGCATAGGGTGATTGCGCCGGCCCGAGCATGCGCCGGGCCAGGCTCCGTACCAGGAGCACTCCCAGCAGCACCACCAGCAGCACCCGTAACAGCAGGCCGAGGTCGGCGGCGGTTTCGTTGCCCATCATCGGTCCGCCATAGAGCAGCGAGCCGAGATCGGACCCCAGCAACCCGGCCACCAGCCCGCTGAGCAGCGGATGGCCGGCGAGAAAGCCA
>DUZF01000323.1 GCA_013349665.1 Rhodospirillaceae bacterium
GAACAATCGAGAATCTGTGGCGTGCCATCGGCGAAATTTGCGATCTGTACGAGCCAGAGGAATGCTTGAACTATTTCAAGGCTGCCGGTTATGACCCAGTGTGATCGCGAACCGCTCTAATGTTTGGCGGCAGGGCTGGGCGCCTTGGCGGGCTCCTCGGCGCTGGCCTGCATCTGCTGCCAGCGCTGCCGCTGGTCGGCCCGCAGTTTCTCCCGCTCCTGTTTCTGTTGGTCTTTCAGCTTATCGCGCTGGTCCTTGTCCTGAAGCTTTGCCTTGTCATGGGTGTCCTTCTGCTGGGCCCGCAGCTTGGCCATCTGGTCCTTGTGACGGGCCTTCAACTGGTCCCACTGTTCCTTATGCTCGGCCTTCAGCTGCTCGGAGTTTTCCGTCGTGGAAACGCTTGTTGCCGTCGCCGCGGCTTCCGGAGCCTTCGCCTTGGTGTCGGCGACCGCCGGAAAGGCAAGTGAAATAGCGATCAGGCAGGTCATTGCCGCCAGTTTTTTCATGCGCACCTCCTTCGTTTAAAGTGTTGACCAATGTTTCTGTATCGGCAACATAGCACCGCCTTCGCCGCGCCGCCAGGGGGGAGGTCGAATTTTTTCGTCGCCGCTGGCCAAAAAAACACATTTGCTGCACACTGCGCGGCGAATATGCGAGGCAGGGAAAGGGGAGGATACCAGCCATGAACAACGCCTATGACATCGCCTATCGCCGGTCGTTGGACGATCCGTCGGGTTTCTGGGGCGAGGCGGCCGCCGACATCAAATGGATCAAGACCTGGGACAAGGTTCTCGACGAGTCCAAGGCGCCGTTTTACCGCTGGTTTTCCGGCGCCGTGGTCAACACCTGCTACAATGCCGTCGATCGCCATGTCGAGGAAGGCCGCGGCGCCCAGGCGGCGATCATCTATGACAGCCCGGTGGCCGGCGTGGTGCGCCATATCAGTTATGCCGAATTGCAGGACCTGACGGCCCGCTTCGCCGGGGTCCTGGCCGGCCTTGGGGTGGCCAAGGGCGATCGCGTGATCATCTATATGCCGATGGTGCCGGAAGCGGCGGTGGCGATGCTCGCCTGCGCGCGGCTGGGGGCCATCCATTCGGTGGTGTTCGGCGGTTTCGCCGCCAATGAACTGGCGACCCGCATCAATGACGCGGCGCCAAAGGTCATCGTCTCGGCGTCCTGCGGCCTCGAGGGGCAAAAGGTGATCGCCTATAAGCCGCTGCTGGACCAGGCCATCGAACTGGCCAGCCACAAACCGGCGCATACGGTGATCCTGGCCCGACCCCAGGTCGTGGCGACGATGGTCGCCGGTCGCGACCTCGACTGGGCGGAAGCCGTTGCCGGGGCCAAGCCGCATGCCTGTGTGCCGGTGGCGGCCACCGACCCCCTCTACATTCTGTACACCTCCGGCACCACCGGCCAACCCAAGGGCGTGGTTCGCGACAATGGCGGCCATATGGTGGCGCTGAAATGGTCGATGAAATACGTCTACAACGTGGCGCCCGGCGAAGTGTATTGGGCGGCCTCGGATGTCGGCTGGGTGGTCGGCCACAGTTACATCGTCTACGCCCCCCTGCTGCATGGTTGCACAACCGTTCTCTACGAGGGCAAGCCGGTGGGGACCCCCGACGCCGGGGCGTTCTGGCGGGTCATCGCCCAGCACAAGGTGCAGACCCTGTTCACCGCGCCGACGGCCTTCCGCGCCATCAAGCGCGACGATCCCGAGGCGCTGCTGCTCAAGCAGTACGACCTGTCGCATTTCCGCACGCTGTTCCTGGCCGGCGAGCGTTCGGATCCCGATACCCTGCAATGGGCCGAGCGGTACCTCAAGGTGCCGGTCATCGACCATTGGTGGCAGACCGAGACGGGTTGGGCGATCTGTGCCAATTGCATGGGGCTGCAGCAGTTTCCGGTCAAGCACGGTTCGCCGACCAAGGCGGTGCCCGGGTGGAACGTGCAGGTTCTCGATGAAGGCCACCACAATTGCCCGCCGGGCCAGGTGGGCGCCCTGGTGGTCAAACTGCCGCTGCCGCCCGGCACCTTGCCGACGTTGTGGAATGCCGATCAGCGCTTCATCGACAGCTATCTTTATGAATATCCCGGCTATTACAAAACGGCCGATGCCGGGTTCATCGACGAGGACGGCTATGTCTATGTGATGAGCCGCACCGACGACATCATCAATGTCGCCGGGCACCGCCTGTCCACCGGCGCCATGGAGGAGGTCCTGGCCAGTCATCCGGATGTCGCCGAATGCGCGGTGATCGGCGTTCATGACACCATGAAAGGTCAGTTGCCTCTTGGCTTCCTGGTGCTGAAGGCCGGCGTCACCAAGCCCGCCGAGCAGATCCTGAAGGAGGTGGTCACCCTGGTGCGCGAAAGGATCGGTCCGGTGGCCGCCTTCAAGACCGCCACCATCGTCCAGCGTCTGCCGAAGACCCGCTCGGGCAAGATCCTTCGCGGCACCATGCAGAAGATCGCCGATCACGAGGATTATAAGATGCCGGCGACCATCGACGATCCGGGCATCCTTGACGAAATCGAGGACAGCCTGACGGCCATAGGTTACGCACGCGCGCGCTGACGGCGCGGGGAGGTGGGGAATGCAGACCCGTGAACTGGGCCAGGGTTTAAGCGTTCCGGCGCTGGGCCTCGGCTGCATGGGCATGTCCGAGTTCTACGGTGCGGCGGATGAGGCGGAATCTTTGGCCGTCATCCGCCGCGCCGTTGAACTGGGGCTGATGCTCGACACCGCCGATATGTACGGCAGCGGCCGCAATGAGGACCTGGTTGGCCGTGCCATCCGCGGCCATCGGAACCGGGTCGTGGTGGCCACGAAATTCGGCAATGTGCGGGGACCGGCCGGCGAATTCCTCGGTGTCAACGGCAGGCCGGACTATGTCCGGTCAGCCTGCGAAGCCAGTCTGCGGCGGCTTGGCGTCGAGGTGATCGACCTCTATTACCAGCATCGGGTCGATCCCCAGACGCCGATCGAGGATACCGTGGGGGCGATGGCCGATCTGGTGCGCCAGGGCAAAGTGCGCCATCTCGGCCTGTCGGAAGCCGCCCCCGAGACGATCAGACGGGCCTGCGCGGTCCACCCGATCGCCGCCCTGCAAACCGAATATTCGTTATGGAGCCGCGATCCGGAACACCAGATTCTGGCCACCTGCCGGGCCCTGGGCGTCGGTTTCGTCGCCTACAGCCCGCTTGGCCGCGGCTTCCTGACCGGACGGTTCAAGCGGCCGGAGGACTTTCCCGCCGACGACTGGCGGCGCAATCATCCACGTTTCTCAGGCGATAATTTTTCGCGTAATCTCGCTTTGGCCGAGGTGGTCAAAAGCATCGCCGACGAAAAAGGCTGCACCCCGGCGGCGCTGGCATTGGCCTGGGTGCTGGCCCGGGATCCGCAGATCGTGCCGATCCCGGGAACCAAGCATCTCGGCTATTTCGTCGAAAATCTGGCGGCTGCCGAAGTACAGTTGTCCGCCGGTGATCTGGATCGCCTCGATCAGGCCTTTCCTCTGGGGATTGCCGCCGGCGAGCGGTATCATCCCCAGGGGATGAAGGCCATCAACCTGTAAGCGTCTATTCGTGGGGCTGCTCGGTGTCCTCGATGGTGCTGATGCCGATCTGGCGATTGCGCGGCCGCGCCAACACCACCACCTTTTCCAGGTCGGCTTCGGTGCACAGGCCGAGAGTCACCGGATTTCGCGGCTTGATGTTGGCGGTATTCCAATGGCTGCGGTCGCGTACCTTGGCGATGGTGTCCTTGGTGGTGCCGATCAGCTTGCAGACCTGGGCATCGGAGATTTCCGGATGATGCTTCAACAGCCAGGCCACCGCGTCGGGCTTGTCCTGGCGTTTGGAGACCGGCGTGTAGCGTGCCCCCTTGGTCTTGCCATGGGCCAGTTCGGGCAGCGTGGACAGGCGCAGGTGGGACTCCTCGTCCTTTTCGCAGCGGTCGATTTCCTCACGGGTCAGCTGACCATTGGTGGTCGGATCAAGTCCGACAATGCCGATGGCCACTTCGCCATCGGCGATGGCCTGCACTTCCAGTGCATGGATGCCGCAGAATTCGGCGATCTGATCAAATGACAGTGTCGTGTTCTCGACCAGCCAGACGGCTGTCGCCTTGGGCATGAGCGGCAAGGCCATGGATCCTCCTGTTAAAATATGTGCTCTTATGACTGTCTGCTGACCAGTGTTCCGGCAGGACGCCTGCGGCTATATATAGCGGTGCCACCTGTTCCAGGTCAAATGCCGGACACCGTTTTCCGCCAGAATTAGGATTACAGGGTCAGGATGATTTTCCCGATATGGGACCCGCTCTCCATCAACTGATGGGCACGCGCCGCCTCGGCCAAGGGAAAACTGGCGAAAATCTCAGGCGCCAGGCGGCCATCGTCGTACATCGGCCAGACATGCTCCAGCAGCTCGCCGGCGATGGCGGCTTTGGCGGCGACCGTTTGCGGCCGGAGTGTCGAGCCGGTCAGGGTCAGGCGCTTGAGCATCACCGGCAGGAAGTTCAGTTCTGCCTTCGGCCCGTTGAGGAAGGCGATGCTGACATGTCGTCCCTCGACGGCGAGGGCCTTAAGGTTGCGCGCCAGATAATCGCCGCCCACCATGTCGAGAATGAGATCGACCCCCCGGCCCGAGGTCTGGTCCGCCACCACCTGCACGAAATCGTCGCTGCGATAATTGATCACGCAATCGGCCCCAAGCCGGCGACAAGCCTCGGCCTTCGCCTCGCTGCCGACGGTGGCGAAGACCCGGGCGCCGAAGGCCTTGGCCATCTGGATCGCCGTGGTGCCGATGCCGCTGCTGCCGCCATGGACCAGAAAACTTTCGCCGGCCCGCAGCCGTCCCCGTTGAAAGACGTTGTGCCAGACGGTGAATACCGTTTCCGGCAGCGCCGCGGCGCGGCGGAAGTCAAAGCCGCGCGGCAGCGGCAGGCACAGAGGCACCGCCGCCGTGCAATATTCGGCGTAGCCGCCGCCGGTCAGCAGGGCGGTTACCGCTTGGCCGATGTCCAGCCCACAGGAGGCGCCGCCCAGGGCGCAGACGGTGCCGGCGACTTCCAGGCCGAGGATGTCGGAGGCGCCCGGCGGCGGCGGGTAAAGCCCCTGGCGCTGAATGACGTCGGGGCGGTTGACGCCGGCGGCGGCCACCTTGATCAGGACCTCATCGGGGCCGGGTGCCGGCAGCGGACGCTGTCCCACCGACAGGGTGCCGCCGGCGGCGGTTTCGATACATGTCATGGAGGGTGGCAAAGTCATATCTTACCCACTGTGCAATGGCGAAATCAGTCTGCTACCTTGGATCCGTCGGTTATACCAGATCCCGGCGGCGATCGAATTTCCGAATCCACCAGGACATTTGCAACGAGGCAAGGGGGCAGTGCATGGACCCGGAAGAGCTGGAACCTCAAAAGAAGGCGGCGGCGCGAAAAAATCTCGAACCGATGTCGGTCGAGGAACTGGAAGTCTATATCGGCGAATTGGAGGCGGAGATCAATCGCGCGCGGGGCGCCATCGTCGCCAAGAGATCGGTGCGGGCCGGCGCCGAATCGCTGTTTCGCAAGTGAGGGAAGGATGACCAGGAAACCATCCGCGCCCCGCCGCGGCGATTTTCCCTATGTCGTCGCCATTCAGACCCGCTGGTCGGACAACGACATGTTCGGCCATCTGAACAACGTGATCTACAACCGGTTTTTCGAGAGCGTGATCGTCACCTTCTACCGGGAATGCACGCCGCTGGATTTCTTCTCCGCTCCGGTGTTGCCCTATGTGGTGGAAATCGTCAGCCGCTTCAAAAAGCCGCTGACTTTTCCGGAAACCGTTGATGCCGCCTTGCTGGTCGAGGATATCGGGACCCGCAGCGTCCGCTTCCAGCTGGCCCTGTTCCGCCAGGGAGAAGACGAGGCCTCGGCCTATTGCGACTGGGTGCATGTCTTCGTCGACCGTCAGAGCGAGCGCTCGACCGATATTCCGCCACCGCTGCGGCCGATTTTCGAATCCTTCCGCAAGGTCTCAGGTTAGAGCTGGCTTTCGGCTCGAGGCTGATTCCGGAGGCTTACCCTAATCTGCAATTATTGGTATTAGTCATATGCGGTGTGTAATGACCACTAAGTGCACAAAGGACACCAAGGGGACGGATTGGTCGCCAGACCTGGAAGAGAAGGGCCCCCGTTGCCGGGGGCCCGGAACCGGCCGCGATGCTTACGCGGCCTTGTTTTCGATCACCTTCCCCGTCGGTTTGCTGGCGATGCTGATCGTCCGGGGCTTCATGGCCTCCGGGATCTCGCGGGCCAGTTCGACATGGAGCAGGCCGTTGACCAGACTGGCGCCGCTGACGCGAATGTAATCGGCCAGTTCGAAGCGGCGCTCAAACGAGCGTCCGGCGATGCCGCGATGCAGGTATTTGGCGGTTTCCTCTTCCTTGCGGGCCCGACCGGTGATCACCAAAGTGTGATTCTGCGTCGTCACGTCGAGGTCGGTTTCGGCGAAACCGGCCACAGCCATGCTGATGCGATAGCTGTCCTCACTCAGCTTCTCAATATTGTAGGGTGGATAAGAGATCGCCTGGTCATCCAGGCGCGACGCCGAATCCAGCATGCGGGCCAGATGATCGAAGCCGATCGACGAACGGAAAAGCGGAGCCAAATCGAAAGTACGCATGACAACATCCTCCATTGAGCAATGTGCCGGGGGCGGACTGTCATCCGTCCCCTCGGTCCCGTGGCCCCCTCAGGCGACCACGCAATGAAGATTTAGGAAGCGACTTCCGCCTGTCAAGTCGCTGGACCCATGGCATGGGTCGTTGAAATCCTGACGCGATGATCTCAGTTACCGGTATATTGGGTAATGAGTGTGAACGGCCTAACAGAGGCGCGCGGTTTCTGTCTGGCAAGGTACGGACCGGTCAGGCGCCCCGATGGGGCTTTCGTTCCGGAGTTCGGTATGGACCAGCAACCACTCATATTTTCCCGTACCTACGACGAGACTCTGAAAATGATCGTCGAAGCCAGGAACTACATGGCGCATATGGAACCGCGCCGGCAACGGCGGTTCTCCGGTATCGGCGAATTGCGCCTCAGTTGCGAGGCGCTCCGGGTCACGTCGCGGCTGACCCAGGTGATGGCCTGGCTGATGCTGCATCGGGCCGTCCAATGCGGCGAAATCTCTCTCCAGGACGCCTGCCAGGAATGCCATCGCCTGTCCGGCCGCGACGTCTGCCTCGATACCTCGGCGGTGAGCGAAAGCAATATTCCATCGGGCCTGCGCAGCCTGCTCGAGCGCAGCTACAGCCTGTACCAGCGGGTATCGCGTCTGGAGGAAATGGTGCTGACCAGGGCGTTCACCAATTGATCTGGTAAAGCGGGATGGGGTCCTTGAAGCCCTTCATCTCGAACACGCCCTTTTCGACGAAGGTCAGTTCTTTATTGCCCGCCGCCAGTTCGCGCACGACATTGGTGCAGTAGATTTCGTCGGTGCCGGTTTTGGCGCAGACCCGGGCGGCCAGCTGCACGGTCGAACCGAACAGATCGTCCTCTTCCTCGATCGGTTCGCCGGCATTGATGCCGATGCGGACGTGCAGCTCAAGTTCGGGATTACTCGCGTTATGCTTGCCGATCGCCCGTTGAATGGCGATGCAGGCCTCGACCCCGTTGGCGGCACTGGTGAATGCCGCCATGATTCCGTCGCCGGTGTGCTTGATTTCCTTGCCGCTGAATTCGGCGAGCGCGCTGCGGACAATGCTGTTATGGCGGCGCACGATATGCTGCGCAGCCTGATCGCCCCGGGCCTGGGTCATGTCGGTCGAGCCCACCATGTCGGTGAACAGTACCGTCTGGATGCGCGGGCCGGCTTGCGTCGTCTGCTTCGGCTTGTTCCACTGCTGGAAGGCCTTGGTGA
>DUZF01000253.1 GCA_013349665.1 Rhodospirillaceae bacterium
TCAAACGCAGATGGCGGCGCCATTGCCGTCGCCACCAGCACTCGGCGTGGGGCATTGCAGGGTCCCTGCTGCTGCACGGCTTGGTCTTGGTCCTGTTGTGGCCGCCGGTGCCGGTGCCGGCGCCCGAACCGCTCCCCTTGGTCGTCGAATTGGTTACCCCGGCCGACCACAGCCAGGCGGGTAGGGGCTTCGCCGACAACGGGCGCCTGCGGTTGGTGGCGCCTGAGCAGGCAGTTCCGGCACCACCCTCGGCGCGGCCGCCGGCCCCACCATCGCGGCCGCCGGCCCAGGCCGCAAAACCGAAGCCGCCGCGGCCGGCCATTCCCACCGATGCCTTCAACACCATGTTGCGCGACCTCGGCGCGCTGCGCGCTGCGAATCTCGGCACGCCGGCCGCCGCCAACGGCGGCATCGGCGCCAACAGCGAAACCGCTCTCGGACGACGGGGATTGCAGGGACTCAAGGACTTCATCCGTGCCCAGATCGAACGGCGCTGGGAATTCGACGTCCGCTCCCTGGTCGATACCGAGGTGGTGGTTTCCTTGCATGTCGTCCTGGCCGAGGATGGCAGCGTGACCAAAGCCGACATCGTCGACGATCCCCATTACGCCGGCGATCCCCTCTACCGGCAGCTTGCCAGAAGCCTGCGCAACGCCGCCCGGGTCGCCTCTCCCCTGCAATTGCCGCCAGGGGACTACGCGGCCTTCCGCGATCTGACCCTCCAGTTCAATCCACGCCAAGTCCTGCGCTAACCATTAGGGGAGGGTCATCGCCACGCGAAAGCCGGCATAGCCGGCATAATCATGGCTGCGGCTGCCGGCGTCGTCGCGGCTGCGGGCCGCGGATCTCAGAAACTTCGGCAGATTGCTCCAGGATCCGCCACGCATCACGCGTTTCCCGCAATCGCCGGTGGTCCAGGCACTGCCGTCGGTCGGCGCTCCGGCATAGGTTTCATTCCAGCAATCCGCGGTCCATTGCCAGACATTGCCCAACATGTCGTAGAGGCCGAACGGATTGGGACGGAAACTCCCCACCGGCGAGATCTGCCGATTGTCCCAGGGGCTGCCGCAGCCGTTGCAATTGGCGTTGCCGGTGCCGATGGCGTCACCCCACCAGCGGCTGGTGACAGAGCCCGCCCGCGCCGCGTATTCCCACTCGGCTTCACTGGGCAGGCGGTAGGCCTGGCCATGGATCTTGCGGTTGAGCCAGGCGATATAGGCCTGGGCATCCTGCCAACTGACGCAAACGACCGGGTCCTCGGGAATAAAGCCGGGGAAATGCCAGTCGGTGCCCCTGGGCCATTCGCATTCACCGGGCTCGTAGCCGGTGTCGCGGACGAAGGCGGCGAATTCCTTGACCGTCGTATCGTTGCGAGCCAGGGCGAACCAACGCAGCGCCACCGGGTGCCGCGGCCCTTCGGCGTCAAATCGGCCGGCTTCTTCCGGCGGGCTGCCCATCAGGAACCGTCCGCTGGGGATGACCACCATTTCCGGGCAGTCCGGGCAATCACGAAAGACGCCCTTGGCGATAATCTGCGACTGATGATGATCCTCGGCCGCGCCGGCACCGAACGCCAACCCGGCAACGGCCCACAGCGCCAGAAACAGCGCGCGGATCGTCATGGCGCGGCGGTCAGCCCGGCGCAAGCCAAGGATCACACTCAAGCACCGAGGTCTATCGACCAAACGGCGGCGGCGGCGGCATGTCAGGTGGCGGCGGCGGCGCGGCGGTTCCGGGCGGCGGGGCATACATCGCCGGCGGTGGAGCGGCGGTTCCGGGCGGTGGGGCATAAACCACCGGCGGTGGCGCGGCCACGTAACCGGGTGGCGGCGCGTAAACCACCGGCGGCGGCGGGTAAACAACAACCGGCTGAACCACCGTGCGAACGGCCGGCGGCACCACCTGATTGCCCTTTGAATACATGCATTGCATATAAGCATTGTCGTATCGCTGCTGAATGCCCATCTGCTCTTGCTGCGAATTGCCCGCACCGACCGCTGATCCCATGACGCCGCCGGTCGCGGCTCCGACCCCGGCGCCATGTCCTCCGCCGAAGGCGGCCCCCAACCCGGCCCCCAAAAGGCCTCCCAGCAGCGCGGTGCCGACCGCCTTTTCGTTGGCGGCGTCCGCCTGTCCGGCAACCTGGGCGTCGGCGTATTGCTTGCAGCTCAGTTGCTCCTGCTGAAAGACCTCGAAGGGCTTGTTCGGGGCCGGCAGAACCTGCGCTCTTGGGCCCAGCGGTGGTGTGGCGCAGCCGGACAGGACAGCAAGGACAGCTGCCGTTAAGGTAAGGGATTTGCTTTGCCGCATTGCCCGCTCCTGGGTCATTTCAGCGAGAAATCTCTCGCTCAGTATTTTTTGATCAGCAAATTTTGCACAACATGCGTCGACAGAAGATGTCAGGAGAGTTCTATTTTGTAACGAAAAATATGCGCTTTGTTGCCTCTCCCGAGCCTGCCGGCGGGTTACCTCATGGTGCCGTCGACAGCCCCCGGCGGCGTCGCCGGAACCATCTGCCAGGCGCTTTGACAGGACGGAACATAAGGGTAATAGCCCTTCGGCGCGCGGCAATAATACCAGTACTGAACCGCCGGCGCTGCGGCGGCCGGGGCGGTCGCGACCGGTGGGGCCGAGACGACCGGCACCTGTTGAATAACGGTCACAGGCGGTGCCATCGGCACTGCGTAGGGATAGTAGGCCGCATAAGGATAGCGGGCGTAATAGCCGGGCCAACCCAGGGCGGCGTCGACCGCCAGGCCGGTTGCCAGTCCCAACCCCAAGCCCCAGCCCCAACCACCGCCATGCCAGCCGCCGCGATCATGCGCCAGCGCGGATCCCGTCGGCACCGTGGCGCTGACCGTCGCGATGGTCAACGACAGGGCGACCGTCACAATCTCTTGGCGGAGTTTGTTCCACATGATCATGCCCTTTTCTTCTTATCCATAAAGATCGGGGAGGGCGAACCAATTCCGCCCGCCGCCCGCGAGATCTGGCCCTATCCATATAATGAGGATAGCGGACAATTGTTTCAGCAATAATTCATGCGGAAAAAAAGTCGGGGGAGGGCTGGCTGCTACTCCTCCTTCCCGGTTGTGTTGCCTTCGGCATCTCATAACCGAAGTGCTCAAGCCAGCGACCTGCCTTATCCCGAAAGACATCATTCATGGCTGGCGTAAAATGATTGAGCCAATCTCCGGATGTTCCTTTTCGGAAGAAGGATCCGCGATCCTCCTGACCGGACTGGCGTCCGTTGGTCAGGTTGATAAAGGATGTGCCGGCGCAGCAAGCGCTGATCTGAGCCGCTGTGGCTTTGACGCCGAGAAATCTCAGAATGTCTTTTAACAGCGCTTCCGGCCTTTCCAGCAGGTCCTCGTAGCGCAGGGTGAAGCAACTTGCCGGATGGCTTGTGGCAAACTCCGTCGCCAAGGACATTTCCTTTCCCCACTCATCGGCGCTGGCCGCGGCGAAGGCATCCAGGGAGGAATAGTTTTGCTGTAACCATTCTGGCGACGTCCGCTGATTATGGAACCATGCGGAAACTGTGCTGTCACGTCCGTCACGGACGATATGAATGAACTTAGCCTTGGGAAACAGGATTTTCAGCAAAGGGAGAAACCGGATGCTGTCCGGGGTTTTCTCGCCAACCGCGACGCAGGCCTTGTCCTTGCTCTGTTCTGCCATCAACAGCAGCATGGCCGTCACCGCCAGATGGCGAAGATGGTCAACGCTGAAAGTTGGATAGCCGCCGATTTCCTCGAATATGCTTCGGTTCTTCCATTCGAGATAGGCGTTATGCCGGCTCGCGGCCTCCTGAAGTGAGGGAACTAATCGATCCAAAAAATGCGCCTCGCCCCGGCAGCTGACAGCCGGGTGGGCGTCCAACATCAGTTGCAGCCATGTGGTGCCGGATCGCATCGAGCCATAGACGAAGAACAGTTGCGTTCTGTGCAGTTTGCGAATTTTAGAAATGAAAAAATCGAAGCCGGCCATTGCAATTTCTGCGACCCTGATGGAATTTCAGGCGGAAACTATAACGGGCTAAAATTTACAGAAAATTTCTGGAATCGGATTTATTTGAAATATTCTGAAATAATACGAAAGTATCGATGTCTGTACGGTTAGTTGATTATCTGTGTTTGAAATTTGATCCAAGGCTTATTTTTCTCGCCCCTGAGATGCTTTGTCCTGCCCGCCGCGGTTGCGGACCCGTCGCCCAGGACGCGATGGATGACCTGTGGGCATAGGTGGTGCCGGCGGCAGCGAGGTACGGCAAAAGCACCAGTGCCAGGACAGCGGCGAGGCCACCGAGCAGGAAGGTGCCGGCGGCCGTGCCCAGGAACATGCTGCCGCCCGCCGATACCCCCGCCGGCCATCGGCAGCCTGGCGCGACAGAAAGTCGACCAGCACGGACTGGGTCACGTCGGGGCCATGCGAGGACCATCGCTGAGCCAGCCCGGGAATGCGCGCCGATTCGCCAATGACAAGGCGGTAAAGGGCAAGATGCCGCTCGCGCAGAAGGGCATTGAGCAGGGTATGGACGAAGCTTCGCAGGCCTTCCTCGAAGGAGAGGCCGGCCAGATCGAGCTTCCGCAAGGGCGCCGTCACCTCGTCCAGAAGTCCTTCGACCATCGTCAGGAAAAGTCCCTCTTTGCCGCCGAAATGGTTGTAAATATTGGTCTTCGAACCGCCGGCGCGGATGATGACGTCATCGAGGCTGACGCCCTCGTAGCCTTGAGCCAGAAACAGTTCGGCCGCCACCGCCCTGATCCTCTGACAGCGTTCCTCGCCCCGGCGCGTGCGGGAGGCAAGGCGGGCGCCGGTGACTGTCGGTTGCGGCGCTGTTGCCATCTCGTCGTCCCGCCGGGCGCTTATCCATCGCGGCAAGATATAATACGATACCGTATCGAATGCCGATGGACCTGGTCAGCCATTTCGTCTCGGGATTTGCTGGGCGGGTGGTTCGGTGTAGGCTGTAGACTGAAACCGAGTGACGTCCAAGGCATCATGGTCAATCAAGGGGTCTTTTGTTTCGAGGTGTCTGGGGCCTGGCAAGGTCGCGAACGCGCAGGCGGGCGGCGGCGGTGATGGATTTTGCCAAGCGACTGATACGGCCGAAGGGGCGGCGGTTTTTTTATGCCGATCCCGGCCTGAAGGACAAAGGCGGTCATCACGCCGGCTATTGCCGCGCCATCGTCGACGAATTACTGAGTCGCGGCCTGCAGACGGAGATCCTCGCCTTCGCAGGCATTTCCCGGGAATTGCAACAGGAACTGGGGGCTGTTCCATTTTTTCGCGCCTACACCTATTGGACCACCGACGGCGATCCCATTTGCGGCTGGCTCAACCGTTTTGATAAGGCGGTTCAGGAAACCGTCGAGGATCTCGAGCGCCTCGACGATCTGAACAACGACGATATCGTCTTTCTGATCTCGGTTCAGGCGGCGCAACTGATGGCTGCCGTTCAATGGCTGGACGGTCTGGAACCCCGACGGCGTCCGCGGGTGATGGTCGATTTCGTCGAAGACGCCGGTCTCGACGCGGTGCCGCAGGGCAATGGCGTGGCCTTTGCGACGCGGGATCCGCGCATGGATCCGCGGGCGGTGCTTTACCGTTTCGCCGGCAGTCAAATGGCCAATGCCGAGACCGGCAGCCTGCGGCTGTTCGCCGCCGAGCAATGGATGTCCGTGGCCTACAGCTTTCTGCTGAAACGGCCGGTGGAACTCTTCCCGACGCCGCAAGTGCCCTTTAAGACGGTGACAAATCGGGTCGGACGGCGGCCGATCACCCTTGCGGTACTTGGCTATCAGCGGGCGGTGAAGGGATATAGCCTGGTTCCGGACATCGTCGAAATGCTGCTGGCGGCGAATGCCGATATTAGGTTCCTTGCCCATAACAGTAATCCGGTGGAAACCGGTGATCTCCAGGCCCGCATGCGGCAGATTGCAGAACGGAACCCGCGTCTGACGCTGGATGAGCGGGTTCTTCAGGATGACCAATGGGCCGAGGTTCTGGAAAGGGTAGACATCATTCTTTGTCCTTATAATCTGTTTCAATACGCCGCCTGCTGTTCCGGGGTGGCCTTCGATGCACTGGCCAACGGCATTCCCCTGGTCATGCCGAAAGGCTCTTCGTTAGAGCGCCTGGTCGAGGAATTCGGAAGCGGCGGGACGGTATTTGAGGCCCATGCGGTGGACAGCATTGTCGAGGCCGCCCTGCGGGCAGTCGCCGGCTTCGACGACATGGCCGCGAAGTCCTTTCAGGCAGCGGGGAAATGGGCACAGCAGCGCGGCCCGAAAGCCAGCGTTGATACCCTGCTGAGCATTGACCCGGTGACGACGGAGGGCGCGTGTCGTTCCTGAAAACCTTCGCCGACCCCGATGCCGATCTGCAGATGCCGGCCGATGTCGCGGTGATCATGCCGACATTGTTGCGGCCAAGCCTGAAAATGGCCCTGCGGTCGATTTTCGAGCAAAGTCACAAAGGCCGCATCCAGGTTCTGGTCGGCGTCGACAGGCCCGAGGGCGAGGTCACCATCGTCGACGACTGCTGTGAGGGCCGTCCACCCAATGTGGTGGTCCAGATCCTTTATCCCGGTTATTCCACCTCGGTCCGCCATGGCGGGCTGGGCACCGCGCGGGACGGCGGCGTGCTGCGCTCGGTCCTCACCCATCTGGCCAATGCCCGCTATGTCGCCTATCTCGACGACGACAACTGGTGGCATCGCGACCATCTGAGCCGGATGCTCAAGGTCATCCGCAAGGCCGACTGGGCCTATGCGCTGAGATGGTTCGTCCATCCGCTATCGAAACAGGTGATCTGTGTCGACGAGTGGGAGTCGCTGGGACCCGACCGCGGCATATTTTCCGTCGGCTGGGTCGATCCCAATTGCCTGATGTTCGACAAGCTGGCCTGCGAATCGGTGATCCAGTACTGGAATATTCCGCTTCCCGGTGATGCCACCCAATTGACGTCGGACCGCAATGTGTTTGCCAATCTGCGGGCCCGCTTCGTCGGCGCGACGACCGGCAAGCCGTCTGTCTATTACGTCCTCGGGCCGGCCGATCCTTTGCATCCCCAGCGGCTGAAGCGCATGGGCGGATTGTATGAACAGGCCGGCGGCGCCGATCCGCCGCCGGCGCCCGTCGCCGCGGTCGACAGGTCCGCACCGCCGGCGAGGGGGTTCGGCCGCCTGTTTTCGGCATTGAAAAACACGCAAAAATAGCATACAAATTTTCCGTTGCTATTTAAGGTCGTGCGTGGTGCCGATGTGCTTTCTCAGGAGCTTTGCCGAATCCGATGCCGACCTACAGACCCCGGCCGATGTGGCCGTGGTCATCCCGTCCCTCCTGCGCCCGACCTTGGGCGAGGCCCTGGAGTCGGTTTTCGAGCAGACATTCGCCGGGCGGATCCAGGTGCTGGTGGGCATCGACAAGCCTGTCGGCGACATCCTGATGATTGACGAGCTGTGTCGCCGACGCCCGGCCAATGTCACGGTTCAGCTGTTCTATCCCGGCTATTCGACCTCGGTCCGTCACGGCGGGTTGCATCCGGCAAGGGATGGCGGTGTTCTCCGCTGCCTGCTCAGCTATCTCGCCAACAGCCGCCTGGTCGCCTATCTCGACGACGACAACTGGTGGGATCCCGATCATCTGCGGCAGATGTGCCGGGCCATGGAAACGGCCTCCTGGGCCTATGCCTTTCGTTGGTTTGTGCATCCGGGGTCGCGCCGGCCGATCTGCGTCGATAACTGGGAATCGGTGGGGCCCGACGGCGGGGTGTTCAAGCGCCAGGGTGGCTGGGTCGACCCCAATTGCCTGATGATCGACAAACTGGCCTGCGAACCGGTGAT
>DUZF01000135.1 GCA_013349665.1 Rhodospirillaceae bacterium
TCTTCATGGCGAATTCAGGCGAGGTATGCAGGTATAGCCGCCGGCCGCCGCCGGCCAGGGGCTCGGTCAGGGTGGTGGACAGCGCCATGATATGCGGTTCCTGCCCCGGCGAGACCTGCAGGCAGGGGGTTTCCACCTCGAGAAAATCCTCCGCCGCGAAATAACCCCGCAACGCCGCCAGGATGCGCGCCCGCGCCATCAGTCGCGGCCGTCTGGCGGCGAAGGTTTCGGGACGCCACCATTCTTTGCCTTTCATGCGGTTTCCTTATATCACAGTGCCGTCTTCAACACTCGGCGAACCCCTGCATGGCCGACCGCCGCCGCAGCCTGCTGCATCCGCAAGACCTCGCCGCCCGCGGCCTGATCCCGCCAGAGGCGATGGTCGACATCGCCCGCGTCGCCGCGCGCTATCGCCTGGCGCTGACGCCGGCCGTCGCCGACCTCATCGACCCCGCCGATCCCGCCGATCCCATCGCCCGCCAGTTCATTCCCCATCCCGAGGAATTGCAACCCGCCGCCGATGAGAACCCCGATCCGATCGGCGACGCCACCCATTCACCGGTCAAGGGCATCGTCCATCGCTATCCGGACCGTGTCCTGCTGACCCCCATTCTGCATTGTCCGGTCTATTGCCGCTATTGCTTCCGCCGCGAGACGGTGGGCGGCGACCAGGCGGTGCTGTCGGCCGGGGAGTTGACCCTGGCGCTGGATTATATCCGCCGCCGCGATGACATCTGGGAGGTGGTGATCACCGGCGGCGACCCGCTGATGCTGGCGCCGGCGGCGCTGGGGGCCATCGTCGCCGCTCTCGACGCCATGGCCCAGGTCAGGGTCATCCGCCTGCACAGCCGCGTCCCCATCAGCGACCCCGGCCGAGTCACCGACGACCTCCTGGCCCGCCTGGACCTGGCGACGCCGGTTTGGCTGGCCGTCCATTGCAACCACCCCCGCGAACTGGCGCCGGCGGCGGCGGCGGCCTGCCGGCGCCTGACCAAGGCGGGTATTCCGCTGCTCGGCCAGACGGTGCTGCTGAGGGGCGTCAACGACGACCCGCTGATCCTCGAACAGCTGATGCGGGCCATGGTCGCCAACCGCATCAAGCCCTATTATCTCCATCATCTCGATCCGGCGCCGGGGACCGCCCGCTTCCGCACCGGCCTGGCCGAGGGCCAGGCGGCGATGCGCCATTTGCGCGGCCGCGCCTCGGGCCTGTGCCAACCCACCTATGTTCTGGACATCCCCGGCGGCCACGGCAAGGTGCCGGTGGGACCCTGCTATCTGCACGATGGCCGGGTGACCGACTGGCAAGGCCAACAGCACGATTACCCGGACGTTGCGCCGGGCCGATCAAGCTGTTAGGGTCCGCGCCAGTTTTTTAAACAGTTTCCGGTTAGACCATGAAGATCAACGCCAACCTTATCCGCCCGGGCAATATCCTCGAACACAACAATCGGCAATGGGCGGTCCTCAAGATCCAGCTCATCCAACCCGGCAAAGGCGGTGCCTTCATCCAGGTGGAAATGCGCGACGTCCGCACCGGAACCAAGACCAACGAGCGCTGGCGGACGGCGGACACCGTCGAAAAGCTGCAGGTCGAGGAAAAGGACTGCACTTTTCTGTTCGGCGACGACGAACAGTTGACCTTCATGGACGCCGAGAGCTTCGAGCAGTTCACCGTGCCGCGCGAGATGGTCGGCGAACCGGGCGCCTTTCTGCAGGACGGCATGCCTTGCACCGTCGACCTGATCGAGGGCTCGCCGGTGTCGGTGACGATTCCCGACAAGGTGACCATGCGGGTGGTCGAGGCCGACCCGGTGGTCAAGGGCCAGACCGCCGCCTCGTCCTATAAGCCGGGCATCCTTGAAAACGGCGCCCGGGTGATGATTCCGCCGTTCGTCGAGACCGGCACCCGCATCGTCGTCAATACCGCCGACTCCACCTATGTCGAGCGTGCCAAGGACTGATGCCTCCCCGTTCAGCCAACGTCAACGTCATGGTCGCCGCCGCCCGCAAGGCGGCACGCGGGTTGCTGCGCGATTTCGGCGAGGTCGAGCATCTGCAGGTGTCGAAAAAGGGCCCCGGCGACTTCGTCACCGCGGCCGATCACCGGGTCGAGAAGATCCTTCTCCAGGAACTGAAGAAGGTCCGCCCCGACTACGGCTTCCTGCTTGAGGAAGCGGGGCGCATCGAAGGTGCCGACCCGCATAATGTCTGGGTCATCGATCCCTTGGATGGGACCACCAATTTCCTCCACAGCATACCCCATTTCGCCATCTCCATCGGGCTGGTGCGCGGCGGCGAACCGATCGCCGGCGTCATCTACCAGCCTTTGACCGACGAAATGTTCTGGGCCGAGAAAGGCCTCGGCGCCTTCGTCAACGAGCGTCGTCTCAGGGTATCGGCGCGACGCAAGCTGGATGAGGCGGTGATCACCACCGGCATCCCCCATCAAGGACGGCCTGAACCGGCCCGTTTCCTGCGGCAACTGGCGGCGGTCATGGACGCCACCGCCGGCATCCGCCGTTTCGGCTCGGCCTCCCTCGATCTGGCCTATGTCGCCGCCGGTCGCTGCGAGGGTTTCTGGGAATGGGGTCTCAAACCCTGGGACATCGCCGCCGGCATCATCATGGTGCGCGAGGCGGGAGGGTATCTCAGCGAAATCGACGGCGGCCATGACCTGCTGGGATCCGGCAACATCCTGGCCGCCAACGATCATCTGCATCTGCCGCTGGGATCCTTGCTGCGCGCCAATTGAGGTCCGGTAAACGAGTTGTGACGGCATCGGCGTTGCGTTACTGTGGTAGCCCTATAGGAATAAGGTTCTCTCAAGGGGGAAATGTTGGGCGAAGTGCGGAGTGGCGCCGTGATGGCCCTGCTGGCAATGATGGCGGGGCTCGCTGTCGGCCGGCCGGTATTGGCCCAGATCGTCATCGGCGACGATCATCCCCAGGTGATGGTTGACCAAAGCGTCCTTGATCGATTGGGTCCCGAGGCAAGCCTGCCCGACCTGCTGCTCGGCCGCCAGGCCCCGGCGGCGGCGCCCGGCTATAACCGTCAGGCCGGACTGGCGCTGCCGGCGGCGCCGGCGCTGCCGCGCCCGGTGGCCCTGCACAAGCCGGCCCACAAGCCGGACGTCAAACATATTCATAAGGCCAAGCAGGCTCCGGCGGTGACTCCGGCGGCGGCTCCGGCGGCGGCCAAACTCGCCGCAGCGGTCCCGGTGGTCGAGGCCCGCAACGACACAGCCAAGCCAATGGTGGAAAAGCCGGCAGCGGAAAAGCCGGTCGAGGAAAAGCCGGCGGAACCGGCTCCGCAGGTAGCGGCGGCGCCGCCCAAGGTCGACCTCCCTCCGGCACCGGCGCAGCCGCCCGCCAAAGCCGAGCCGACGCCGGCACCACCACCCAAGGCTGAGTTACCGCCGCCACCCAAGGCGGAAGCACCACCGCCGCCGCCACCCCCCCCAGCCAAGGTCGAGGCCCCGCCGCCGCCGGCGCCATCGCCTGTGGTCGTTGCCCCGCCGGCTGCGCCGCCCCCGCCGGTCATCGCCGCTGCCAGCCCACAGGAGACCAGACTGCCGCCGCCGCCGGCGGCGCCCGGCGGCGACGCCGCGCCATTCATCCTGTTCGAAAAAGACCAGGCGCGGCTGCCCGACGACGCCCGCGCCTCATTGACCCGGCTGGCCGGCCGCATGGCCGCCGAACCGACGGTCGAGGTCCAACTCCTGGCCTATGCCGAGGGCGACGAGAACAGTGCCAGCAAGGCGCGCCGGCTATCGCTGTCGCGGGCCCTGGCGGTACGTTCTTTCCTCATCGACCAGGGCGTGCGCAGCACACGTATTGAAGTTCGCGCCTTGGGAAACAAAGTATCTGACGGTCCCTCCGATCGGGTCGATCTCGTCATCCAGAAGCACTAAGAACACTCTATGACACATGCCCGCCGCTTCCTCTTCCGCATGGGGATCTTCCTCGGCGTCGTGCTGATGGCCATCGCCGTCCTTTTCGACGGGCTGGTGCACGCCTTCAACAACAATGTCGGGCTCAACAGTCTGATCCTGGGCATTCTGCTGGTCGGCATCGGGCTCAATATCCGCCAGGTGATCCTGCTCGGGCAGGATGCCGGCTGGCTGGAGGAATTTCGCCAGGGCCGGGAACCGCGGGCCGTGTCGACCCGCGGGCCGCGCCTGCTGGCGCCGCTCGCCGGCATGCTCGGCGAACGGCGGGATCGGCTGTCCCTAAGCCCGGCGGCGCTGCGGTCGTTGCTTGACGGCATCGCCTCGCGGCTCGAAGAATCACGGGAAATCGCCCGCTATTTCACTGGCCTGATGATCTTTCTCGGACTCCTCGGAACCTTCTGGGGGTTATCACAGACGGTGGGCTCCATCGGCAATGTCATCCGCAACCTGACCCTGTCGGGCGACGATCCCCAGGCCGCTTTCGCCGGCCTGAAGCAGGGCCTCGACGCCCCGCTGATCGGCATGGGAACGGCCTTCTCGACCTCCCTCATCGGCCTGTCCGGCTCGCTGATTCTCGGTTTTCTCGACCTGCAGGCGGGCCAGGCGCAAAACGCTTTTTACAATGACCTCGAGGACTGGCTGTCCGGCCAGACCCGGATGACCGCCGGGGTCGGCTCGGGCGAAGCCGCCGATCAGTCGGTTCCGGCCTATATCCAGGCCCTGCTCGAGCAGACCGCCGACAGTCTCGACAATCTTCAGCGGGTCATCGCGCGGGGCGAAGAGAGCCGCATCTCGGCCAATGCCAATATGCGACAGTTGACCGACCGCCTGGCGACCATGGCCGACCAGATGAAGATCGAACAGAACCTGATGCTGAAACTGGCGGAACATCAGCTGGAGATGAAACCCATCCTGGCCCGCCTGGCCGAAGGCGCGGCGACACCCGCGATGGACGACACCACCCGCAACCATATTCGCAGCATCGATCTGGCGCTCAACCGCCTTGTCGAGGAGGTCGGACCCGGCCGCGACGAAATGGTTCGCAACATCCGCAGCGAATTCAAATTGCTGGCCCGCACCATTGCCGCCCTGGCCGAGGATGATGCACCGGCGTCGTCGCCCTACGGCCGCTCGGATTAGGAATCCTTCCGATGGCGGGCACCCGCTTCCGCGGACGAACCAACGGCATCAATATCTGGGCCGGTTTCGTCGATGCCCTGGCCTCCCTGCTGCTGGTCATTATTTTCGTGCTGCTGGCCTTCGTGCTGACCCAGTTCCATCTGGGCCAGATGCTCACCGGCAGGGACCAGACCATTTCCCGGCTGTCCCGGCAGCTCAATGACCTCACCGAACTTCTCGACATGGAGCGGCGCGCCGGCGCCGAGCTTAAGGTCAATATCGGCCGCTTGACCGAGGATCTGCAATCCTCCATCGCCGAACGCGACCGCCTGCAGGCGGAGGTCAACCAGAGCGCTGCCGACCGCCAGCAGTTGGCCCTGCTCCAGCACGATCTCGAAGCGCTCAAGGCCTTGCGCGACCAGTTGGAAAAGAAGGTCGCCGAACTTGGCGCCGAGGCCGGCCAGGCCCAGGGCCAACTGGCCCAGGAACACCGCCTTTCGGAAGAAGCCAGGGCGCAGGCGGCCCTGCTTAACCAGCAGATGGAGGCCATGCGCCAGGAACTGGCCCGCATCGCCGCCGCGCTGGAAGCCAGTGAATCCCTGTCGGCCGAGCAGAAGGTGCAGATCTTCGACCTCGGCAAGCGTCTGAATGCCGCCCTGGCCAGCAAGGTCGAGGAACTGGCCCGCTATCGTTCGGAATTCTTCGGCCGGCTGCGCAAGGTGGTGGGCGATCATCCCGGCATCCGCATCGAGGGCGACCGCTTCGTCTTCCAGTCCGAGCTGTTGTTTGCCAGCGGCTCGGCGGACCTCGGCGATGCCGGCCGGAGCCAACTGGAAAAGCTGGCCCTGTCGATGGTCGACCTGACCAGGCAGATCCCGCCCGACATCAACTGGATCATCCGCATCGACGGCCACACCGACAATGTGCCGATCAAAAGCGGCCGTTTTGCCTCGAATTGGGAACTGTCCACCGCGCGCGCCGTCTCGGTGGTCAAATTCCTGGCCTCCAAGGGACTTGCCGAGGATCGTCTGGCGGCCGCCGGCTTCGGCGAATTTCAGCCTGTGGACCGCGGCTCGGACGCTGCGGCGCGGGCGCATAACCGGCGGATCGAGATTCGTTTCGATCAGCGTTGACCCGGACGAGTGGCTGGTTTATATACGCCGCTTCGCTTCTGGAGCTTGGTCGATGAAACAGGACATCCATCCCGCCTATCACGAGATCAAAGTGATCATGACCGATGGCACGGAATTCACCACTCGCTCCACCTGGGGCACCCCCGGCGCGTCGATGCGCCTGGACATCGATCCCAAGGTGCATCCGGCCTGGACCGGGGTACATCGCCTTAACGATGCCGGCGGCCAGCTCGCCAAGTTCAACAAGCGCTTCGCCAATTTCGGCATCAAGAAGTAACAACTCCGACGGAGGTTTCGTACCTCCTGTATTTTCAAGTTATTATCGGGTATTTTGGCATGCGCCGGATCAGAAATGGTCTGGCGCATTTAGTGTTTCATTGAGACTTTCACAGTGACGGACGGATGAGCTCGCAAAGCCCGCTTACGGTCCATTACGAAGTTTATGCCCTGCGCAACGCCCGCTGGAGCCTGCACGCCCGCTATGGCCGCAACGAGAAGCAACAGGCCGTCGACGAGGCGAAAACGGTCGAACGGACCCTGGGCATCGCCGCCAAGGTGGTGCGGGAAAACTATTACCCCAGCAACAATGTTTCCGAGGAAATCAGCGTCTACAGCGGTGATCCCGCTTTGCGGGCCGCCGCCGAACGGGTTTCCTCGGCGCCCTATCGCGGCGGCCGTGCCCAGTCGCGCCCCGACGACAGCGAAAGAGCCGCCTCCCCGGCGGCCTCGGGCCGCTCCGGCGGCTCGCTTCTGCCGGTGCGGGCGGCAAGTTCGATGGGGCTGCTGTTCAAGCTGGTATTGATCTCCCTTGCCTCGATGACGGTTGCCGGGATCGCCACCGCCATGGGCAACATGATTTTGCAGAAGATGGCCGGCGACCATATGAGCATCAGCGAAGAAGCCTCCTCGCTGATCCTGTTTTGCATCTTCGTCGTCAGTTTTCTGGCCTCCGGCCTGCCGATGGCGATGACCGCGCTCAACTGGCAAAGCGGCTCCGGCAGCAGAGCGGCGCCGAAAGCCGCCGCCGTCAGGCGGAACCGGCCGGCTACGGAAAAGGCATGGCCGGCGGCGGATCTGAGCGAAGATCTCGACGGCGACGGGAGCGATATCGACTGGAGCGGCGGCGAAGATGACGACCTGGCGTTGCCGCCGGTCGAGGACCCGCCAGAGGCGGTAAAGACCGAGGAGAAAGACGCCGGCGAGATGCCGCAACCGGAGGAACAGCAGCCCGAGGAACCGCCGGAGGACGAGCCACCGGACGACGGAAAAGCCGAGCGCAGTGAAAACCTGAAGATGACGATGATGCGCTTTCTGAACGGTATCCTCGCCGAGGTAAAGAAGGCGCGGCCCAATCTGGACAGCTACAACGTTTTCGGTATCGACCTTCTTTTGGCCGGAGCGGTCGACGCCATGGGAGATAATCATGGCCTGGCGCAACAAGAAAAACGCGCCATCCTGAAGAACTCCATCGAGATTCTCGGCACCAAGGCGGCAACCGCCCAGACTTTCGTCGACAAACTTGAAGACTACATGGTGGAGCCGAAATACCTCTCCATGGTGCAGGCCGGCCGCACCGCCAT
>DUZF01000104.1 GCA_013349665.1 Rhodospirillaceae bacterium
GGGGGGAGGTGCCATCCGCCATCGATGTCGCCGTCGTCTTTCAGTCAGCGCCGGAAGCGCCGCCGGCGCCATCGGCCAAAGCGCCACTCCCGGCGGCCGCACCGGCTCCGATACGAACCAAGATCGCTCCACCGAGACGTCCGTCGCCGCTGGCCGAACCGGCCGAATCCTCCGCCGGACGCAGTGCAGCCGAGACCGCCGGCACGGCCGGCTCCGTCGGCCAGGAAGGCGATATAGCCATGGGGACGCCTGACCGTCAGGCCGGGCCGTCGCCGGGCAATCCGGCTCCAGCCTATCCGCTATCGGCGCGCCGCGCCGGACGGGAAGGCCGGGCCGTGCTGTTGGTGGTCGTCGGCGCCGGTGGAGAATGCCGGGAGATCCGGATCGAGGAATCCAGCGGCACGCCATCCTTGGACGAGGCCGCGGCGGCCGCTGTCCGGCTGTGGCGCTTCATCCCCGCCCAGTCGGCTGGTAAAGCGGTTGAAGCGGCAATCCGCGTGCCGATCGCCTTCAAGCTCACAAACGCCTTGTAAGTCATATTGAGCACAATCCGCCCGCGGACGTGCCTCTGGCCCGTCAATACTCATTGGACTACAGTGTCGCCGGCTCCAGATAAACCAGGATCATGGTGATAGAGGCCATATGGTTTCCCTGGACCTTTGCTGAGGAACCGGATCATGCAGAAACGGAAACTGGGAACCGGCGGACTGGAAGTATCGGCCATTGGGCTGGGATGCATGGGGCTCAGCTTCGGCTATGGCCCGCCCACGGAAACGCGGGCGGCGATTTCGCTGATCCGCGCCGCCGTCGAGCGCGGCGTCACCTTCTTCGACACCGCCGAGGTGTATGGTCCGTTCACGAATGAGGAGGTCGTCGGCGAGGCCCTGGCACCCGTTCGGGATCAGGTGGTCATCGCCACCAAATTCGGTTTCCGCGACGCCAGCCCGCAAAAAGGCGTCGACAGCCGCCCCGAACGCATCCGCGAGGTGGCCGAGGCTTCGCTCCGGCGCCTCGGCACCGACCGCATCGACCTGTTCTACCAGCATCGCGTCGATCCCGAGGTGCCGATTGAAGACGTCGCCGGTGCCGTCAGGGACCTCATCCGCGAAGGCAAGGTGAAGCATTTCGGCCTTTCCGAGGCAGGCGCCGAGACCATCCGCCGCGCCCATGCCATCCAACCGGTGGCCGCGCTGCAAAGCGAATACTCGCTGTGGTGGCGCGAACCCGAGGCCGAGATCCTGCCGACTTTGGAGGAGCTGGGGATCGGCTTCGTTCCCTTCAGCCCCCTGGGCAAGGGGTTCCTGACCGGCGCCATCAACCAGGACACCAGCTTCGCCAGCGGCGATTTCCGCAATGTCGTTCCCCGCTTCGCCCCGGAGGCCCGCAAGGCCAACCAGGCCATCGTCGACCTGGTGCGGCAGATCGCGACTGAAAGGCAGGCGACGCCGGCGCAAATCGCCCTGGCCTGGCTGCTGGCCCAGAAGCCGTGGATCGTTCCCATTCCCGGCACGACGAAACTGCATCGCCTGGAGGAGAACCTGGGGGCGATGGCGGTCGCCTTGACGGCGGCCGAGCTTCTGGCCATCGTTGGCGCCCTTGCCAGGATTCCGGTACAGGGCGGGCGTTATCCGGAGGCTATGCAAAAACTGATTAATCGCTGAGGTCGCCGCTTCGCAAACCACGCTATCCGCCTGGAAATTTTAAGGACAGGATCCTTGCGCCTGAAGACATTATCCCATGGATGAACTGACGCCGATCATCGACAGCGACATGGACTCGCTGTTCGTCTTGCCGCTGGACATGATCCCGCTGGGAACGCCGGCCTTGCAAAAGGCAAAGCTGATCAAAAACATCAACTTGCAGAGCATGGTTGAGTTCTTTTCCGACAGCCAGACCGGTGCCGGCCATGTGGAAGTCGGGGCTCTGCCCAATATGTTCGGCTGGCCGGAGGAGGACACCCATCCGGATTTGCCGGTCCTTCATAACCTGGCGATGTTGCCCAGTTACGACATCTATTCCTTGCGGCTGTCGCTGCGTGAGCGGGGAATACCGGTCAATGATTTTTCCGCCCTGCGGCTAACTCATGAAAAAGCCTCAGAATTAACACGTTATATGGTGACCTTCACCCGCCCTCTGATGCAGGAGATCTATGCCGGGAAATCTGTTTCGGTAAATAATTACGAGGATCTGGTGGGCTCGTTTCGTGCCCCGGATGCCCGCGCGGTGCGCCGGCGTCTGGCGGATTTGGCGGGACGACTGAATATCGAACTTCGTGAACTGCCGATTTTCCTCGAGGATTATGGCGATATCTATATGTCTGTCAGCTATTTCCGCCATTGCCTTGATCGGCTTGACCCTTATCTGACCGCCTGCCACCAGTCCATCGCCGACATCGCCTCGCATTTCCAACTCAAGCAGAATCTGCGGCTGATGCAGAACTGCCGCGCCATCGAGGAGGTGATCACCGTCGCCTGTCGCCAGCTCTATGGCCGGATGGGGCTTTACGATAAGCAGGTGGGTGAGATCTGGCAGGACATCACCCCTGAAAAGTTCCGCAAAATCCGCGAGTCGATAAAGCGCGACCATGTCGCCTTCGGCACCGTGCTCTGCGGCCTGACCGTCAAGATGAACTCCTTCGCCCGCGCCTTCCCCCAGGCTTCGGTCGGCGGCCCGATGAAGCGGGCCGATTTCATGGTCACCGAACTCATGCAAGGCCTGGAGACCATCCGCCATTCCGTCCGGACGGCGCTGGGCTGACCGCTTGCCCGGCTTACCCGGGCTGCCAGGCGGCGGCCTGTTTCTCGGCTTCGGCCTGCTGCTCGGGGGTCAGGCGGGTGGCGGCCATGAACCTTTTGCGCCGCGCCTCAGCCCGCGCCTGGGCCTGCGCTTCCGGATAGCCGGCGGCGGCGATGGAAAACCATTTGAAGGCCTGTAGCGGATCCCTGGCGATACCGTTGCCGGTCCAGTACATATCGCCGATGACCACCTGCGAGGCGAGATCGCCTCGTTCCGCAGCCATCCGGTACCAGGTGAAGGCCTCGGCGGCATCCTGCTGGACGCCGATGCCTTTCTCGTAATGAAAGGCCAGGTTGCCGGCGGCGCCGACATGTCCCTGAGCCGCTGCCATGCGGTACCATTTCAGGGCTTCGATGTAATTCCGGCGTAGGGCCTTGCCCTCGTCATACAGCACCGCCAGGTCATACTGTGCCGTGGCCAGTCCCTGGTCTGCGGCGGCTTTGTACCATTTCACCGCCAGGGCGTTGTTCTGGGATACCCCGCGGCCGATCAGGTAGAGATAGGCGAGATTGTTCTCGGCCGTGGCTTCGCCCTGCTTGGCGGCGGCCAGATACCACCGCGCCGCCTCAAGATAATCCGGCGGTACGCCGAGACCGTTTTCGTACAGGATGCCGAGCCTGGTCTGTGCCAGGGCGTCCTCTTTGTTCGCCAGCGGCGCCATCAGGCGATAGACCGCGCGGTAGTCGCCTTCGTCAAAGGCGGCGGCGGCGTCCTCATGCGGACCGGCAGCGGCCGGGCAGGTGGGGCAGGCGGCACAGCCGGCAAGCAGCAGCAATGGCAGAAAACGGCGGGCAACCGCGATCATGGTGAGCTATCCATACTTCGTTTGTCCGCAAGAATGTATCGTATAACGAAATGAAATGCTACTAAATACAGCCAAAACGAGTGTTGCAGCCATGCTTCTTTCTCGTGGTTGAACAGCGTGCGGCACACTGTTAAATTGCTGCGACATCTGTCATGAAAATCCGTTCTGAGATCCGCCGAGGACAAGAACCGGAAGACGCTGGGAGGCGTTCTTTGAAAACCCGCATTCCGCCGCCGTTCATGGCTTTTTTCGCCACCGTCGTCATGTGGGCGCTTGATCGCTGGCTGCCGCTGGGGATGTGGCTCGACTCACCGTGGAATTGGATCGGCGCCCTGCCCATCGCCGCCGGTCTGGCCCTCGACCTGGCGTCCATCCTGCTGTTTCAACGGGCCGGTACGACCGTCAGCCCGTTGAACCCCGGCAACACGTCATCTCTGGTCATCGACGGAGTGTTCCGCTTCAGCCGCAATCCGATGTATCTCGGGTTGGTTCTTCAGCTGATCGGATGCGCATTGTGGTTCGGCACCGCCAGTTCCTTCCTGATTCCGCCGCTGTTTGTGATGGTCATCACCGCCTGGCAGATCCTTCCCGAGGAAACCGCCCTCAGCGAAAAATTCGGCGACGCCTATCTCGAATATCAGAGCGCGACGCCTCGCTGGATCGGCCGGATTTAGGAACCCTATTCGCGGCGGAAAACCCAGTCGATCACCATCCCGGCCAACCAGCTTTCATGGAACTGCGCTTCCAAGGCCTGGCGGTCGTAGCCCGTTTCAATCCAGGCCAGGAAACCCTGCGGGCTGGTGTCGGCCTGCTCGAGGAAGCGTTCGAAAAAGAAATCGATGACCCCGGTCTTGGCCTGTCTGACATGGCCGTAACGCAGCGACAGATGTTTGTTCATCGCCTGGCGCAGCGGCATCTGGCGATGCAGGAAAAGGTAAAGCGCCGCCATGAAGCCGGCCCGGTCGGCTCCGGATTTGCAGTGCATCAGTACCGGATAGTCGAGATCGTCGAACAGGCGTGTGGCGGCGAGAATGGTCTCGCGGTCCAGCAGGCTGCGCGAACGGATGGGAAAGTCCACCAGGGCCAGCCCCAGATCCTGGCAGGCGTCGCGTTCAAGGATGTAGCTGCCGCAAGTGTCGCGCCGCCCGCGCAGGTTCAACACCGTGCGGATACCCAGGTTGCGGAAGCGGCGGAGATGATGCGGCGCCGGTTGGGCCGAGCGCCAGACACCGTCCGCCACCGGATGCAGGTTGCAATAGATGTCGCGGATAAAACCGTGGTCGACCAGCCACATATCGCAGAAAGCCGACAGTCTCTGGCGGCCGGTGAGGGCGGGGGCGGCGGGGGCCGGGCTCGGCAGATCGATGGGCAAGACGGTCCTTATGGTACGGATGGTTGCCAAGGCGCCGCAACGCGTAGCATAAAGCAGCCATGACTGCTGGGAAAATTTCTCTGACCGAAGGGCGGACGCTCAGGCTGATGCGCCGCCTGCTGGTCGAAGCCGCGCTGCCTTATCGCGGCCATCTGCTGCTGGCCGGCCTGTGTATGGGGGTGGTGGCGGGCATGACCACCGCCACCGCCTGGCTGCTGGACCCGGTGGTCAACAAGGTGTTCGTCCAGAAGGACGACAGCATGCTGTGGCTGATCGGCGGTGCCGTGCTGGCGGTTTTCTTCATCAAGAGCCTGGCCAGCTATGCCCAGGAGGTGCTGCTGGCGGCGGTTGGCCAGAAGATCATCTCGGACACCCAGAACCGCCTGTTCTCCCATCTGCTCGACCAGGAGGTGGGGCTGTTCCAGTCCCGTCCCTCCGGCAGCCTGGTCTCCCACTTCACCTTTGATATCAACGCTATGCGCGCCGCAGTGTCCAATGCCGTGGTCGGCATCGGGCGGGATGCCCTGTCGGTGATTTTTCTGGTCGGCCTGATTTTCTATCAGGACTGGATGCTGGCCTGCATCAGCCTGGTGGCGGCGCCGCTGTCCATCTATCCCATCCAGCGCCTGTCGAAAAAAATGCGCGGCGTCGCCCGCCAGACCCAGGAGGAGATGGGCAGCCTGACCACCGCGCTGGGTCAATGTTTCCAGGGTATCCGCGTCATCAAGGCCTATCGCCTGGAGGACTTTGAACGTCGCCGCGTCGACCGGCTGGTGAGCTCGCTGTGCCGTCTGGCCATCAGCAGCGTGCGCATGGAGGCGGCGGCGCAGCCGATCATCGACGCCTTCGGCGGCATCGCGGTGACGGCGGTGATCGTCTATGGCGGCAGCCGGGTGATCGAGGGCGCCACCACGCCGGGCGCCTTCTTTTCGTTCATCGCCGCCGTGCTGATGGCCTACCAGCCGCTGCGGTCGCTGTCGAAGGTCAATGTGTCGCTGCAAAGCGGCCTGGCGGCGGCGGAACGGGTCTTCGCCCTGCTGGACCGCCGCTCGGCGCTGGTCGAACCGGCCGAACCGGTGGCGCTGCCGCGCCTGCCCGGCGCCGTCCGCTTCGACAATGTGCATTTCGGTTATGAGGGCGGCGCCAATGCCCTCGAGCGGGTGGACTTCGAAGCCCCGGCCGGACGTGTCACCGCCCTGGTGGGGCCCTCCGGAGCGGGGAAAAGCACCATCTTCAACCTCATCCCGCGGTTCTACGATCCCGATGCCGGGCGCGTGCTGGTCAACGGCCTGGATATCCGCACGGTTACCTCGGCCGATCTGCGCGATGCCATCGCCGTGGTCAGCCAGGACGTGGTCCTGTTCGACGACACCATCGCCAACAATATCCGCTGCGGCCGCCAGGACGCCGACGATGACGAGGTGCGCCGCGCCGCCGAGGCGGCGGCGGCGGCCGAGTTCATCGAACAGGCGCCGCAAGGCTATGAAACCCGGGTCGGCGAACACGGCATGCGGCTGTCGGGCGGCCAGCGCCAGCGCATCGCCATCGCCCGGGCCATTCTCAAGGATGCGCCGATCCTCCTGCTGGACGAGGCGACCAGCGCGCTGGACAGCGAATCGGAACGCCATATCCAGACGGCGCTGGGCCGGCTGATGCAGGGGCGGACCACCATCGTCATCGCCCACAGGCTGTCCACCATCCGCGACGCCGACGTCATTTTTGTCTTCGACCGCGGCCGTCTGGTGGAATCGGGCAGTCATGAGACGCTGTTGGACCACGCCGGGTTGTATGCGCGGCTGCATGCCCTGCAGTTCAGCCAAACCACGGCAGAGAATGCCGAATCCGGGTCCGCGTAGCTTGTCCGTCGGGTTTATATCTGCTAGTTTCCGGCGGTTCATGGGGCCTTAACAAGGCCACCGTTTCTCCCACCCAAGAAGAGCCCCTCATTGACCACGTCTCCGACGCCGCCGGCTTTTGACATTACGCCCGTCACCATCGAAGAGGAGATGAAACGCTCCTATCTCGATTACGCCATGAGCGTGATCGTTTCCCGCGCCCTTCCCGATGTGCGCGACGGGTTGAAACCGGTGCATCGCCGTATCCTGTTTTCGATGAAGGAAAGCGGTTACGACTACAACAAGCCGTTCCGCAAGTCCGCGCGCATCGTCGGCGACGTCATGGGTAAATACCATCCCCATGGCGATTCGGCCATTTACGACGCCATGGTGCGCATGGCGCAGGATTTCTCGATGCGCCTGCAACTCGTCGACGGGCAGGGCAATTTCGGCTCGATGGACGGCGATCCGCCGGCGGCGATGCGCTACACCGAGGCCCGTCTGGCCCGTTCGGCGACCAGCCTGCTGGACGATATCGACAAGGAAACCGTCGATTTCCAGACCAATTACGACGATACCACCTCTGAACCGACGGTATTGCCGGCCCGCTTTCCCAATCTGCTGGTCAATGGCGCCGGCGGCATCGCCGTGGGCATGGCGACCAATATTCCGCCCCATAACCTGGGCGAGGTGATCGACGCCTGCTGCGCCTATATCGACAATCCGGCGATCACCATCGAAGAGGTGATGACCATGGTGCCGGCCCCGGATTTTCCCACCGGCGGCATCATTCTCGGGCGCGCCGGCATCCGCGCCGCCTTCACCACCGGCCGCGGCTCGGTGGTCATGCGCGCCCGCACCAATTTCGAAGAGGTCCGCAAGGACCGCACCGCCATCATCGTCACCGAGGTGCC
>DUZF01000105.1 GCA_013349665.1 Rhodospirillaceae bacterium
TCACCTCCTCTGGGTCGGTAACGCCGAGCCGGTGGGCGGCTCACGTCAACCGTCTATCTCTCGACCGGGGTATCCGGGTCCGATCCCCACTCGGCCCAGGAGCCGTCATAGACCGCCGCCTCCTTGTTGCCGAGGAGGTAGAGGCCAAGCGCCAGCACGCAGGCGGTGACGCCGGAGCCGCAGCTGCACACCGTCGGCGCCGCCGGGTCGACGCCGGCGGCGGCGAAACGGCCGGCCAGGTCGGCGGCTGGCCGGAAGGTCATGGTGGCGGGGTCGAGCAGCTCGCTCCAGGGCAGGTTATGGCTGCCGGGAATATGGCCGCTCTTGGTATGCGGCCAGGGCTCGGCTTCGGCGCCGGCAAAGCGCCCGGGCGAGCGGGCGTCGACCACCGTCTCGCGCTTGCCGGTGAGGTTGTGCAGAACCTGGGTGCGGCTGCGCACCAGCAGCTGGTTGACCCGCGGCATGAAATGGCGTTCCCGCGGAACCGGCGGCAAATCGTCGGTCTTGCGGCCTTCGGTCAGCCATTTGGTCATGCCGCCGTCGAGGACCGAGATGTCATGATGACCGAACACCCGGAACATCCACCAGACGCGGGCGGCCGCCTGGGCGCCGCCGGAATGGTCATAGACGACGATGCGATTGCCGTTGCCGAGGCCGAGGCGGCGCACCCGGCTGGCGAATTTCGCCGCCTCGGGCAGCATATGCGGGAGAGTGCTGTCGGTATCGGCGATGTCCCCGATGTCAAAATAAACGGCGCCGGGAATATGGGCGTCGTTGTATTCGGCGCGGGCGTTGCGCCCCGATGTCGGAAGGTACCAGCTGGCGTCGATCACCCGCACATCCGGCGCCGACAGATGGTCGGCAAGCCATTGGGTGGTCACCAGGGCGTCGGGATTGGCGTAGGTAAGAGGGCTCCCCATGTCTGTTCGATCCTTTCCTCGATCCATTCAGTCCAGCCAATCCGGTGTCGGCAGATTGCGTTCCCGCAAAAATTTCGGATTGAATAACTTGCTTTGATATCTTGTGCCATAGTCGCAGAGGATGGTCACTACCGTGTGTCCCGGCCCCAGTTGCCGGGCCAGCTTGACCGCGCCCATGACATTGATTCCCGTCGAGCCGCCGACGCAAAGTCCCTCATGGCGCAACAGGTCGAAGATCATCGGCAGCGCTTCCTCATCGGTAATCCGCAACTGATCGTCGATCGGCGCGCCCTCGAGATTGCCGGTGATGCGTCCCTGGCCGATGCCTTCGCTGATTGACGAGCCTTCGGCTTTCAGTTCTCCCGCCGCGTACCAGTTGTAGAGCGCCGATCCCATCGGATCGGCCAGCACCACGCGGATGGACGGGTCGCGTTCCTTCAACGCCATGCCGACGCCGGCCAGGGTGCCGCCGGTGCCGACGGCGCAGGTGAAGGCGTCGATGCGGCCGTCGGTCTGGCGCCAGATTTCCGGGCCGGTGGTCTGGTAATGGCCGTGGCGGTTGGCCTGATTGTCGAACTGATTGGCCCAGACGGCACCGTTGGGTTCGCTGACCGCCAGTTCCTTGGCCAGCGCCTCCGAGGCGCGGACGTAATTGCCGGGATTGCTGTAAGGCGCCGCCGGCACCAGGCGCAGGTCGGCGCCGCACAGGCGCAGCATGTCCTTTTTTTCCTGGCTTTGCGTTTCCGGCATGACGATGACGGTGCGATAGCCCAGCGCGTTGCCGACCAGCGCCAGGCCGATGCCGGTATTGCCGGCCGTTCCCTCGACGATGGTGCCGCCCGGACGCAACAGGCCGCGGCGTTCGGCGTCGCGCACGATGGCCAGCGCCGCGCGATCCTTAACCGAGCCGCCGGGATTGAGGAATTCGGCCTTGCCGAGGATGGTGCAGCCGGTCATTTCCGAGGCTTTTTTCAGTCGGATCAGCGGCGTATTGCCGATGGCGTCGAGAAAATCCTGGCGAATGTCCGTCATGTCGGCTCCAAAGCTGGGTGCTGAAGATTAGCCACCGGCCGTCAGCCGATCAAGCCCAGGCGGTTCTCAGGCGGGCGCGGTTCAGCGCCAGCCATTGCAGTGCGATGACGGTCATCGAATTGGCTACTCGGCCGCTGTCCAGCCAGCCGATGGCCTCGTCGGCGGCGACGGCGAAGACCCGGATATCCTCGCCTTCATGAGCCAGTCCGTGGATCCCCGACAATTGGCTGGCATCGACCCGGGCGCAGAACAGCCGCATGGTCTCGGTGCTGCCGCCCGGGGTCACCAGATAGGTGCAGATCGGCATCAGATCGGCGACGTCGACTCCCGCTTCCTCGCGGGCTTCGCGGATCGCCACCGCCTCGGGAGCTTCGCCGTCTTCGATGATGCCGGCGACGACTTCGATCAACCAGGGATGCCAGCCGGCGGCATAAGCGCCGGGCCGGAACTGTTCGATCAGCCCCACCTGGTCGCGCCCGGGATCATAGAACAGCAAGCCGACGGCATGGCCGCGTTCAAAAATTTCCCGGCTCATCGGGTCGGTCCAGCCGCCATCGTGACGGCGATGGCGCAGGATGTAACGGTCGATGCGGAAATAGCCCCGGAAGGGGGTGGTCGTTTCGATGATGTCGACGTCTTCCGGCATCGTGAGGCTCCTTGGCGAAGGACCTTCTAACGCCATTGCTCTCGCCGGTCCATTGATTCATGATGGTCGGCGGGGAAGGCTGGAAAGGCCGGGCAAGGTGAACAAAACCGACTATTCGGGGGTCAAGGCGCTGGTCGCGGTGGACCAGGGTGATTTGCGCGCCGGCCTGCTGGCGGCTTTCGGGCGGGCCGGCATCAAGGATCCGCGCGAGGCCGACGACGAGCCGCAATTGCAGCGGATCCTGGCCGAGGCTGATCTCGACCTGATCGTCATGAACGATGCCCTGGGCGGCGTTTTCGTCGCCCCGCTGATTTCGAAGCTGCGCCGCGGCGAGATCGGCACCCATCCGTTTCCCGTCGTCGTCATCCTCGCCGACCCGTCCGATCCGGCGGCGCGGCGGCGCATCAGCGACTGCGGTCCCGACGATATCGTCGATCTGCCGGTGTCGGCGGTCGACCTTCTGCAGCGGATCGGCATCTTCGTTTCCGGCGGGCGCAAGCCGCTGGTGGTGACCAAGGCCTATGCCGGACCCGAACGGCGCGACAAGAAGCGCGCCGCGGCAAATCCTCAGTAAGTCCAGAAGCCGCCGGTGGCGCCCACCGCGGCGGTGATCAGCCCCAGCGGCAGATTGACGGCGACCACCAGGCGGATGCGCTTCATCGCCGCCGCCGCCGTGGCCAGATCGCCCTCGTCGACGGCGCGGCGGAAGGTCTGCCAGGGCATGCTCCACATCAGGACGAACAGCCCGACCATGAGCAGGCCGGTGACCTGCATGACGCGGATATGCATGCCGAGCGCGCTGAACCCTTCATAGCCGAAGAACACCACGCCGTAACCGCTGACCAGCAGCACCACCACCGCTGTCCACACCCAGGCGAAAAAGCGTTCGAAGACCCGCCGCCACAGGGCCATCGCCAGGTCCGGCGGCAGCGGCGGCATCGATGGCCGCAGGATCAGCAGCGCGAAGAACATGCCGCCGACCCAGACCAGCGAGGCGATGGTGTGGAAGGCGAGGACCAGTGGGACCATCAGCCGCCCCGCGTCTTGGTCAGTTTGGCCAGGCCGGCGATCTCGTCCGCCAGGGTGCGGATTTCGATGGCCGCCAGGCCCTTGGGCTGGCTTTCGACCACGCCCAGGCCCTCCATCATGCTGGCGGCGAAGGCGCTGCGGTTGCCCAGTTGGGCGTTGGCGATGGGCAGCTTTTCCTCGCTGATCTTGGCGCGGATGATATCGGTCAGCTTGCCGCGCGACGGTACCCGGTTCAACACCAGCAGGGCATTGCTTTTTTCCCGCCGGGCCAGTTCCAGGGTCGGCTGCGTCGCCCACAGATCCATCGGACTCGGCTGCACCGGCACCAGGATCAGCGAGGCGGCGCGCACGGCGACCCGGGCGTCGGTTTCCGCATGCGGCGGCGTATCGACGATCAGGATGTCGAAATTGCCCTTCAGGCGGTCGATCTCGGTAGACAGTTTCCAGCCCTGCACCTCGCTGGCCTGCAGGTCGCCGTCGACCTCGGCGTCGCGGCGCAGTGCGAACCAGGCGGTCAGCGAGCCTTGCGGATCGACGTCGAGCATGGCCACGCGATAGCCCTCGCGGGTCCAGGCGACCGCCAGCTGGATGGCGATGGTGGTCTTGCCGGCACCGCCTTTTTGTTGCGCGATGGCCACAATCTTTGCCGTCATGGTCGATCAATCCCCAAAGCCACTTATGGATCAAGGCTGAACGCTTCCGGGTCAATTATCAAGCCCGTGAGCGCGATCACAGCGAGAATTGCCGGCGATCTTCATACTGTCCGCAGACAAGGAGGGCCGAATGCGTCGTCTGATCGTTCCGCTGGTGACCATTGGTTCGGGCGAATGGCTGGCCATCGCCTGGTGGCAACTGGTCGACGGCATCAAGGTCAGCCCGTCCTTCGCCGCCATGTTCCGCGAAATCCTGGGTTTCGAGCCGCGCCTGGCCTGGGATCCGGCGGAGCGGCTGCTGTCGGCGATGCTCGACGTCTCGCCCGGCAGCGCCTGCCTGGGGCTGGCCGGCTATCTGATCCTGCGCCAACAGGTCATCCGCCATGCCGGCGCCTGGGTTAAAAGCGGTCGAGACCCAGTCCGTCGAGGGAGGTGCCCGGCTGGCGTCCCGAGATGACGTCGGCCAGCAGCCGGCCGGAGCCGCAGGCCATGGTCCAGCCCATGGTGCCGTGGCCGGTGTTGAGAAACAGATTGGCTACCGGCGTGCAGCCGATGATGGGCAGGGAATCCGGGGTCAGCGGCCGCAATCCGGCCCATAATTCGGCGCCGTCGAAGTCGCCGGCGCCGGGAAACAGGGCCCGCGCATGGGCGACCAGGCTTCGCGCCCGGCTTTCCACCAGGGTCGGATCCCAGCCCGCCAGTTCGGCGGTGCCGGCGCAGCGCAGACGCTCACCCAAACGACTGTAGACCATCTTGTGCTCGTCGTCGGTGATGCTGACCGTCGGCGCCGCCGCGCCGGGGGCGACGCTCAGGGTCGCCGAATAGCCCTTGGCCGGATAGATCGGCAGCCGCAGGCCGACCTGGGCGGCGAGGCGGGGGCTCCAGCTGCCCGCCGCCAGAATGAAGGCGTCGGCCCGCAGGCGCCCGCCGTCGGTGGCCAGCGCGGCGATGCGGGTCGCATCGCCTTCAAAATTGAGGATGCGGGTGTCGTAGGCGAACTGGACCCCGCGGTCGCGGCAAAGGTCGGCGAGGCGGCGGGTGAACAGATGGGCGTCGCCCGATTCGTCGCCGGGGGTGAAGATGGCACCGGCCAATTCTCTGCCGACCATGGCCAGCGCCGGTTCGATCTCCACCGCCTCGGCCGGCGTTTTGACCACGCGCTCCAGCCCGAGGCCGTTCATCACCCCGGCGGCGGCGGTGGAACGGCGGAATTCCTCGGCATCGCGATAAACATGCAGGATGCCCAGGGTCTTCTGATCATAGTCGATGCCGGTGGCGGCGCGCAGCTCCTGCAGGCAGCCGCGCGAGTAGAGCGCGATCCTGAGGGCATGGGCGGTGTGCCGCCGCGCCCGGTCGGCGGTGCAGTTCAGCAGAAAGCGGCACCCCCAGGCCCAAAGGGCCGGATCCCAGCGTCGCCAGCGGACGATCAGCGGCGCGTCCTCGCGGCCGAGCCAGCGGATCGCCTTGGCCGGGGTCGCCGGGTTGGCCCATGGCTCGGCATGGCAGGGCGAGATCTGGCCGCCATTGGCGAAGCTGGTTTCCAGCCCCGCGCCCGACTGCCGGTCGACCACCACCACCTCATGTCCCGCCTCGGCCAAATACCAGGCCGTCGTCACGCCGATGACGCCGGCACCCAGGACCACAACCTTCACACCGGGAAACTCCAAAAACTGCGACCAGGACGTTATAGCGCCAGAGCCACGGTTACGGGAAGGGTTGCCAAGGACGACGCAGACGCTACCCTGTGGTGATGACCGTTCTCTTGTCCACGTCCGAGATGGCTGCCGCCGACCGCGCCGCCATGGCCGCCGGGGTTCCCGGCCCGGTCCTGATGGAGGCCGCCGGCTGGCAGGTGGCGCAGGCCATCCGCCGCCGCTGGGCGCCCTCGGCGGTGACCGTGCTGTGCGGGCCGGGCAACAACGGCGGCGACGGGTTCGTCGTCGCCCGTCTGCTCGAACGCCGGGGATGGCCGGTGCGCCTGGCGCTGCTGGGCGACCGCGAGCGTCTCCGGGGCGACGCCGCGCTGATGGCGGCGCGCTGGCGGGGACCGGTGCTGCCGATGGATCCGCATTGCCTCGACGGCCGGCCGCTGGTGGTCGACGCCCTGTTCGGCGCCGGGCTGCAGCGGCCGCTGGAGGGGATGGCGCGGCAGATGGTCGAGGAGATCAACCGCCGCCGTCTGGCGGTGGTGGCCGTCGACCTGCCCAGCGGTGTCGACGGCGATACCGGCGAGATCCGGGGCGCCGCCGTCGAGGCCCGCCTCACGGTCACCTTTTTCCGCCCCAAGCCCGGTCATCTGCTGATGCCCGGGCGTTTGCTGTGCGGCGAGCTGGTGGTCGGCGATATCGGCATACCGGAGGCGGTTCTCGGCCCCATCGGCGCCACTGCCTTCGTCAACCGGCCCGATCTGTGGCGGTCGCTTCTGCCGCGGCATGGGGCCCTTGGCAATAAATATGATCGCGGCCATCTGCTGGTCGCTGGCGGCGCGCGGATGACCGGCGCCGCCCGGCTGGCGGCGCTGGCCGGGCGGCGTGCCGGGGCCGGGCTGGTGACCATCGCCGCCGCCGCCGAGGCGCTGGCCGTCTATCGCGGCGACAGTGCGGGAACCATCGTCGAGTGCGTCGACGCCTGGGACCGGATGCTGGCCGACCGGCGGCATAACGCGGTGGTGGCCGGGCCCGGTCTGGGGGTCGGCGAGACGGCGCGCCGGCTGGTGCTGTCGGCGCTGGCCGCCGGCAAGGCCTGTGTCCTTGACGCCGATGCCCTGACCAGTTTCGCCGCCGATCCAAAGACCCTATGGCGGGCCGGCGGCTGCCCGGTCCTGACCCCCCATGACGGCGAGTTTGCCAGGGTATTCGCTCATCCCGGCGACCGCTTGGAGAGGGCGCGCCGGGCGGCGGGCGAAAGCGGCGCGGTGGTCTTGCTGAAGGGACCCGACACGGTGGTGGCGGCGCCCGACGGGCGGGCCGCCATCGCCGCCAATGGGCCGCCCGATCTGGCCACCGCCGGCAGCGGCGACGTGCTGGCCGGCATCATCGGCGGTTTGCTGGCCCAGGGGATGGCGCCGTTCGAGGCCGCCTCGGCGGCGGTATGGATGCATGGACAGGCGGCGGCGGCGCATGGCGCCGGCCTGATCGCCGAGGATCTGATCGCCGGTCTGCCGGCGGTGCTGGCGGAACTGCGGGAGTGAGGCGATGGAAGATCTGAAACATCCGGGGGTCGGTCATGCCCTGTTGGACCGTTTGAAATCGCTGAAAAGCGTGTGGCGAGACATCGCCGCCAGCCTCGGCGCGGCCAAGCGTATCGCTCCGGAACTGCCGCCCGATGACGCCGAGATGTTGCGCGGCCAGATGCGCGACTGCCTGCTGGGGCTGGGCGGCGAGGTGTCGGCGCGGGCCCGCGCCGCCGGTCTCGGGCGCTCCTATCTTGGACT
>DUZF01000258.1 GCA_013349665.1 Rhodospirillaceae bacterium
CCGGCCAGATTGAGGACGACGCCGCCGACATCGGATTTATGGGTGACGTCCGCCGACAGGATCTTCAGCGCCACCGGGCCATCCATGCGGGTGGCGATGCGGCTGGCTTCGGCCGGTGTGCGGGCGATGCAGGTTTCCACCGTCGGTATGCCGTAAGCCTCAAGGACTTCCTTGGCCTCCGGCTCGCTCATCACCGTCCGGCCGGCGGCCAGGACCTGGCCGATCAGGGCGCGGACCCGGTCGGTTGCCGGGGTGAAGTCGGCCAGCGCCGAGACCGGCGTTTCCAGCAGCATCGCCTGATTGCGGCGATAGCGCAGCAGATGCATGAACGCATGAACGGCGGCGCCCGGCGTTTCATAGGCGGCGATACCGCCTTCGCGCAGCAGCCGGCGCGCCGGTCCGACACGCTCCTGCCCGACCATGCAGGCCAGGGCGTTGGCCTTGTGGGTCTTGACCGTCTTGATGATGTGTTCGGCCACCTCGGTAGGCGATGACAGTGCCGACGGCGAATGCAGCACCAGCACGGAATCCACCTCCGGCGCCTGGAACAGCACCTCCAGCGCCTTGGCGTAACGCTCGCCATTGGCGTCGATCAGGATGTCCACCGGATTGTCCTTGCTCCAGCCGCCGGGCAGGACGGCATTCAGCTTGCCGAGGGTCTCCTCCGAGAAAGCGGCGAGAGTGCCGCCGACCTCGATCAGTTCGTCCACCGCCATGACGCCAAGGCCGCCGCCATTGCTGACGATGGCCAGACGGGTGCCGCGGGGCGGGCGGGTGCGCGACAGGGTTTCGACGGCGGTGAACATCTCCTCCAGCTCATACACCCTGAGCATGCCGGAGCGGCGCAACGCCGCGTGATAGACGGCATCCGATCCGGCCAGGGCTCCGGTATGGGTCTGTGCGGCGCGGGCGCTTTCCGCCACCCGTCCGGCCTTGATGGCGATAATCGGCTTGTTGCGGGCGGCGGCACGGGCGGCGGACATGAAGTTACGCCGCTGATGAATGGATTCGATGTACAGCAGGATGGCGCGGGTTGAGGGATCCGAACCGAGATAGTCGAGGAGGTCGCCGAAATCGACGTCGGCACAATCCCCCAGGGAAATGAAATGGGAGAAGCCGATGCCCTTGGGGCGAGCCCAATCGAGCACCGCCGTGCACAGGGTGCCGGATTGGGAAACGAAGGCGATCTTGCCGGGGATGGCGCCGAGGGGAGCAAAACTGGCATTGAGTCCGATGGCCGGCACGATCATGCCCAGCGTCGACGGGCCGAGGATGCGCATGCGATAGGTGGCGGCCGCTTCCATCATTTCCGCCTGCGGGCTGCGTCCCGACTCACCGGTCGCCGTTCCCATGCCGGCGGCGAAGACAACGGCGGCGCGGGTGCCGCGTTCGCCCAGGCGGCGCACCTGTTCGACGACGTGACGGGCGGGGACGCAGAGGACCGCCAGGTCCGGGGTCACCGGCAGGCTGGCGACGTCCGGGTAGGCCAGCACGCCGGCAACCGCCTGCCGCTTCGGGTTGACCGGCATGATCGGGCCGGAAAAGCCGCCGTTCAGCAGATTGCGCATGGCGACGTTGCCGACGGCATTGTCGCGGTCGGTGGCGCCGATGACGGCGACCGAACGGGGGCGGAACAGGAAATTGAGATTGCGAACAGTCATGGTGTTCCTCTGTCGGAAACAGCCCGGCGAGGCGTGTTGATCTCAGGATAGCCGGTTTATTGTGCGGCGCAACAAGAAGTGGCCTTATTGCTCGATGAGGGCGTGGCGCAGGCTGGTGGCAATCGGCATCAGGACATAATCCAGCAGGGTACGGGTGCCGGTGACCACCATCACCTCGGCGGGCATGCCCGGAGCCAGATGCACCTCCGGCAGACGGGCCAGGCTCTGGCGGTCGACGGCGACCCGCAGCAGGTAATAGGGCGGTGTGTCGCCGCGGTCCCTCAGCGCGTCGGCGGAAACCTCGACCACCGTGCCGAAAATCATCGGCATGCGCCGCTGGCTGTAGGCGTCGAGGCGGATCTCGGCGGTCTGGCCGGGTTTTACGGCGGCGATGTCGGTCGGCTTGAGATGGGCGTCGATGAGCAGGCGCCCGGCGGCCGGCACCAGTTCCAACAAGGCTTCCCCCGGCTGCACGACGCCGCCGACGGTATGGGTGTTGAGCCTGACCACGGTGCCGTCGATGGGGGCCCTGATCTCGGTGCGGGCGAGCACGTCACGCGCCGCCTGCAGTCTTTGCGCGGTGTCGTAGATCCTGGCTTCGGTGTCGCGCAGATCGCCGGCCACCTGGTTCAGGCGGTCGGCGTCCAACTGGCTGATGCGCAAACGGCTTTCGCCGATGTTCTGCCGGGCCCTGGCGATCTGGGCGATGGTGTTGCCGCGTTCGCCGGCCAGCCTGGCGCGGTCGCGCTGCAGGGCGAGAAGCCGTGGCTTCGGCTGCTGGTTGGCCTCGACCATCCGGCGCACCGATTGGATTTCATCGTCCAGCAGGGCGATCTGCCCCTCGGCGGCGGCACGGCCGGCCTCCAGTCCGCCGATTTCTTCGGTGAATTCGCCGATGCGGGCGACCAGGACGTCGCGTTCATTGGCGAGCGCGGCGCCTCTCGCGGCGAACAGGATTTCCTGGCCGCGGAGAATGCGCTCCACCTCGGGTTCGGATTGACGTCGGGCCGCCAAGTCAGCGGGAAAGACCACCGTCGGCCGGCTGTCGCGCTCGGCCTCGAGGCGGGCCGCCATGGCCGTCAATTCGTCCAGTTCGTCCTGCAATTGCAGTGATTGCGCTTTGGCTTTGGTGGGATCGAGGCGCAGCAGCAACTGGCCGGCGCTTACCGATTCGCCCTCGTGGACGGCGATCTGGCTGACCACGCCGCCTTCCAGATGCTGGATCACCTTGTTGCGGTCGTCGGCGCCGATCACGCCGGGGGCTACCGCCGCGGCATTGAGCGGCGCCAGCGCCATCCAGCCGAAGCCGCCGCCGAAGGTCACCGCCACCGCCAGCATGCCGGCCCGGATGCGCCGCCGGGTGCTAGCGAGGATCTCCGGTCCGCTCAGGCGGCTGGATATCTCCTGCATCGTCATCCCTCCCGGCCGGCGGCCAGCGGTGCCAGCGGCGTCGGCGGGCGCGGCGGCCGCATCAATTGCGGCAGCAGGGATTCCCTTGGACCGAAGGCGTCCGAGCCGCCGTCGCGCAGCACCAGGATCTTGTCCATGCATTCGAGGACCGCCGGGCGATGGCTGATCAGGATCACCGTCGCGCCGTCGCCGCGCAGCGCGGCGAGGGCGCCCAGCAGCGCCTGTTCGCCGGCCAGATCGAGATTGCTGTTGGGCTCGTCGAGAACCACCAGACGGGGCCGGCCGTAAAGGGCGCGGGCGAGGCCGACGCGCTGGCGCTGTCCTCCCGACAGGCGCAGGCCGTCTTCCTCGATGCGGGTGTCGTAGCCCTGCGGCAGCCGCAGGATCAGGTCATGCACGCCGGCCCGTCGCGCCGCCTCGACGACGCTGCGGCTCTCGGGTTCGCCCAGGCGGGCGATGTTTTCCGCCACCGATCCCGGTATCAGTTGCACATCCTGGGGAAGGTAACCGATATGCGGTCCCAGCCGGGCCGGGTCCCAGTGGCAGAGTTCGGCGCCGTCGAGACGCACGCTGCCGGCACTGGGGGCGAGCGCCCCCACCAGCAGGCGGGCCAGCGTCGTCTTGCCGGCGGCGGTGGCGCCGATCACCCCAAGGGCTTCGCCGGCGGCCACCGCCAGGCAGATATTTTTGATCACCGGCCGTCCGCCGGGAGTGAAATAGGTGACCCGGTCGACCAGCAGGTCGCCGGCCGGCTCCGGCAGGGCGAGTTTGCCGGCGGTGGGCGGCACCATGGCCAGCATGCTGTCGATCCGTCGCCAGGACTCCCGCGCCCCGGCAAAGGAACTCCAGCCGCCGACGGCGATTTCGATGGGGGCCAGGCCGCGGGCCATGATGATCGAAGCGGCGATCATCATGCCGCCGGTGATATGGCCGTCCATCGCCAGCGACGCGCCGGCGCCCATGGACAGGACCTGTACCGTCAGACGGGCGAATTTCGACGCCGCGGCGAACTGTCCGATGCGATCTCCGGCGTCGGCCTGCAGGCCAAGGACCCCGCCGTTCACCTCTTGCCAGCGCCGGCAGATAGGCTCCAGCATGCCCATGGCCCGCACCGCGTCGGCGGTGGCCATGGCGCTTTGCGCACGGTTGAGGGCGGTGATGGACACCATATTGGCGGTGGACAGCCGTCGCCGGGTGACCAGCAGATTGGTGGTTGCCAGTCCCATCAGGCAGGCGGCGCCGCCCAGGGAAATCCACCCCAGCAGCGGGTGGATGAAGAACACCACGGCGATGAATACCGGCACCATCGGCGCATCGAAGAACGCCGCCGCCGCTCCCGAGCCGATGAACCCCCGCAACTGCGCCAGGTCGCGCAGGCCCTGGGCCGAGCGCGCATCGCCGGGCGGCGCCAGATATCCGGCGGCCAGCAGTTGGGGACTGAGACGGGCGTCGAGCCACAGGCCGATGCGCTGCAAAATCTCGCCCCGCAACAGGTCAAACACAGACAGCAAGGCCAGGGCGGCGAGGGCGGCGAGGGTCAGCAGGGCCAGGGTGTCCTGGCTGCGGCTGGTCAAGACCCGGTCGAACACCTGAAACGTGAACAGCGGCACGGTCAGCATCATCATGCTTTCGGCCAGGCTGAACGCGCCCGCCGCCCACAGGGCGGCACGGCAGGGGATCAGTGCCGCACGCAGGTCCATCCCGACACTCCCCGGCTGTTGGGCCCCGGCTGTTGGCCCCCGATTGTTGGCAAGGCAGGGCGCCCTCAAGCGATGCCGAAAGCGCCCCGTTTTGGGGTGATGATCCGGACACCCCGTCAGTGCGACTGGCCGACCCCTTTGAACACGTCGGCCATGCTGGTGTACTGCTCGTCAGGCATTTCGTTCAGCGTCTGGATGACATCCTTGTCGGCGTTGTTCCTCCGGGCATGTTCGATCAGATCATTCTTGTTGGCTGGAAAATCGATGCCGCTCAACGCCTGGGCGATTGTGGCCGTGGAATGGCTGGCAAGGGGCATATGTCGTTCTCCCTGTTAGGATGGACCTAAGTGGATAACGTCATTTCCCGGGCTCGGTTCCCGTCACATACCGTCTTTGGGAATCACCGTCGGCACGCGGCCGCGGCGCGCCAGGCGGGCCGGGCTGACCGCGAAGGCCTGGCTTTGCGGGGCGCTGAACAGTCGCATGTCACGATGCTTGAACAGCGGCAGCAAGGCGCCGCCGCAGAGAAAGCCGCCGACATGGGCCCAGAAGGCGACGCCCCCGGCCTCCGGCGAACTCATCGCGGCGCCGCCGATCTGGGCGAGGAACCACAATCCGAGAACCAACATTGCCGGCACATTGACCAGTCGGATGAACAGCAGAATAACCACCAGGACCCGTACATTTGCCTTCGGATAGAGCAGCAGGTAACCGGCCAGGACACCGGCGATGGCCCCCGAGGCGCCGATCATCGGCACTTCGGCGGCCGGGGCTGCCGTGGCCTGCGCCAGGGCGGCGGCGATGCCGGCGGCCAGATAGAAGGCGAGGAAACGCCCATGGCCCATGGCATCCTCGACATTGTCGCCGAAGATCCACAGAAACAGCATGTTGCCGGCCAGATGCAGCCAGCCGCCATGCAGGAACATCGAGGTCAGCAGGGTTGCCCAGGGCGGCAGAACCACGAGTTCGGGAGCCAGTTCGGCTTGTCCGGACAGCACCGCCGGCACCATGCCGAGCGACAGCGCCAGCGATTGCGCGGCATCCGCGGGCAGCGACTGCTGCCAGAGAAAGGCCAGAAGGCAAAGCGCCATGATCGCCCAGGTGACAAAGGCCGGGTGTTCGGTCGGATTATCGTCGGCGACGGGTATGGTAAACATCAGGGAAAGACCTCGCTTTCCCTGTTATATGGGCTTTCCGCGAAAGCGATAAACGTCAGCCGCCCCTTTGGCCCTTGAGCATGTCGGTGACGGTGACACCCAGGCGGTCGTCCACCACCACCACCTCGCCGCGCCCGACCAGCATTTTGTTGACGATAAGGTCTATCGGTTCGTTAATCTTGCGGTCCAGTTCGACCACCGCGCCGCGGCCCAGCTTGAGGAGTTGTTTCACCTGAACATTGGCATGACCCAGCACGGCGGACAACTCGATCTCGATGTCGTAGGCGGCTTCACGTCCGGCACCGCTGGCGCCCAGCAGCGCCTCGGTGAAATTGAAATTGTCGGTTTCATCAGCCATGGCGAACCATCCCTTTCAAAGATATTGTATACCATTGCCAGACGAAGTCACCATATCGATGAATTAGTGGAAAAATTATGAATTTTCTGCAGGAACCGACAGCAATTTTATTTGATCTCGACGGGACGCTGGTGGACAGCCTGCCGGATCTCTTTGCGGCGACCAACCGGTTGCTCGCTGATCTGGGGCGACCGGCGGTATCGGGCCAGGACCTGCGTCAATGGGTCGGCGATGGCGCCGCCGCCCTGGTGGAGCGGGCGCTGACCGCCACCGGCGGCCTGCCGGAGGGCGGCATGGCGCCCATGGTGCGGCGATTTCTCGATCATTACCGCGGCCATACCGCCGATGAGAGCCGGCCCTATCCGGGGGTGGCGGAAACCCTCGCGCTGTTGCGCCGGCGCGGACACCGCCTGGGGGTCTGCACCAACAAGCCGACGGCCCTGTCGCTGGAACTGTTGGGGGCGTTGGATCTGTTGCCGTTCTTTCTGGCGGTGGTGGGCGGCGACACGGCTCCCGCCCGCAAACCCGACCCGCGGCATCTGTGGGCGACCCTCGAGGCCATGGGCTGCGCCGGAGCGAAAGCCCTGATGGTCGGCGACAGCTTGAACGATGTCGCCGCCGCCCGCGCCGCCGGACTTCCGGTGGTGGTCATGTCCTTCGGCTATTGCCGGGGCGATCCCGGCGCCCTCGGGGCGGACGCGGTGATCGACGACTTCGCCCGGTTGCTCGATGGATCTCAGGGGTGACCGGGCGTGACGGCCGAGCAGAGTCCGGTTCGATGTCCAGATTGCCTGAGCCTGTGCAGTTGGTGCGGCCGCCCGCGCTGGCGAATCCGCGAGGAGGGATGCGGCAGTGCTGTTCCCGCCGATTCACCGAAAGCCTGCCGCAAGGCCAAGAAGCTCAGGGGGACGCGCTGTCCGGCCTGCGCTGCGCCGGCGGCGGCTGGTCTGGAAAAAACGCCTTAGCCGTAATTTCCCACTGGCCGTCGAACAGGCCGGGATGACGGGCGCCGGCCACCGCCCTGAGCGGCCATCCGCAGTCGAGGGCTTCCAGTGACAGTTGATCCTGCCACCACCTCCTGACGGTCTTCAGCACGGTCATGCGGCTCTCGCGGTAGCCGCCTCGTAGCGGCGCGAATAGCGGGCGGCGATGGCGTCGGTGCGCAACACCACCAGGACGTCGGTGGTGTTGAACTGCTGGTCGACCACTGCCCCTTCTCCGATCGACGCCCCGGCCCGCAGATACCCTTTGAGCAGCGGCGGCAGGCTCTGCAGAATCGCCTTGGGGTCATAGGAAGCGCTAATCGCGGGGACCGGCCGCAGCGGTCTGGCACGAAGATCGGCGGCGGCCAGATGGTGATCGCGGAGATAGGCCAGTTGCGGCGCCAGGGCCTGCGGATC
>DUZF01000215.1 GCA_013349665.1 Rhodospirillaceae bacterium
CATCGCCCCCGAGGCGGTGCCGGCGTCGGCGGTGACCATCACCTGGCCGTCGATGGTCGGGGTCACCCTGACGACCCCGGGGATTTCGCGGATCCGCGCCGCCAGAGCGTCGAAGTCGCTCATGCCGCCGGCCGTCGCATAGACCCCGACATGACCGTTGAGGCCGAGGATGCGGCCCAGCAGTTCGGCGCGGAAACCGTTCATCACCGACATGACGATGATCAGCGTCGCCACCCCCAGCGCGATGCCGAGCAGGGAAAACCAGGCGATGATGGAAATGAACCCCTCGCGCCGCCGCGCCCGCAGGTAACGGGCCGCCACCATCCGTTCGAAGGGGCTGAAGATCATGGTCAGTAGGCTCTGGCGATGAGGATGTCCTCCACCCCCGGGGCGCCGGTGAACACACAGGCGCCATAGGGCCCCGACTGCCCGAGGGGGGCGTTGCGGATGGTCAGCTTGAGCGCCTTCAGACGCTCCTCCACCTGTTCCAGCGCCGCCCCCGTCGGCTTGCACCAGGGGGCGCGGACCCAGCCCTTGAAACTGTCGGCGTCGTCGGCGGCGGCGGCGCCGAAATAGGCGGCGATATCGGCGAAGGTCTTGAGGTCCGAGCGCAGATTGGTGTCCAGGCGGGCCTTCGCCTCGTTGAACAGATTGGCCTGGATATCGGCCAGCAGCGCCGCCGCGCCGCCGACGAAGTCGTCCAGGCCGGCATTGGCCGAGATCACCTTGTCGCCGTCGCGCAGGCGGTCACGGCGCATGAAGGTGACCACGCCGGCGGCGACATCGCGCGGCCCCACCTCGACGATCACCGGCGCCCCGCGGCGAACCCAGTTCCACCGCTTGTCGGCCGATTTGATCTGTTTCTTGTCGACCGCCGCGCGCAGCCCGACGGCGGCCAGCTGACGGCGCAGGGCCTCGCAGAAGTCGAGGACGGCTTCGTCCTCCGGCTTGCCGCGCAGCATCGGCACGATCACCACCTGTTTCGGCGCGATGGCCGGCGGCAGGCGCAGCCCGTCGTCGTCGCCATGGGTCATGATGACGCCGCCGACCAGGCGGGTCGACACCCCCCAGCTGGTGGTATGGCACAGCGCCACCCCGCCTTCCGCGGTCTGATAGCGGATGTTCTGCGCCTCGGCGAAATGGGTGCCGAGATAATGCGAGGTGCCGGCCTGCAGGGCCTTGCCGTCCTGCATCATCGCCTCCACCGAATAGGTGCTGACGGCGCCGGGAAAACGCTCGTTCTCCGGCTTTTCGCCGGCCACCACCGGCATCGCCAGAAAGTCCTCGCAGAACCGGCGGTAGACATCCAGCATCAGGCGCGTCTCGGCCATCGCCTCGTCGCCGTCGGCATGCGCGGTATGCCCCTCCTGCCAGAGAAATTCGGCGGTCCTGAGGAACAGGCGGGGGCGCATTTCCCAGCGCACCACATTGGCCCATTGATTGATCAGCAGCGGCAGGTCGCGATAGCTCTGCACCCAGCGCTGGAAGGTGTCGCCGATGATGGTCTCCGAGGTCGGCCGCACCACCAGCGGCTCTTCCAGCTTGGCCTCGGGATCGGGCTGCAGCACACCGTCGATAGACTTCAGGCGATGATGGGTGACCACCGCCATCTCCTTGGCGAAGCCCTCCACATGCTGGGCTTCCTTGGCGATGAAGCGCAGCGGAATGAACAGCGGGAAATAGCAGTTCTCGTGGCCGGTATCCTTGATCTGCTGATCAAGTTCGCGCTGGATCAGTTCCCATACGCCGAAGCCCCATGGCTTGATCACCATGCAGCCGCGCACCGCGCTGGATTCCGCCATGTCGGCGTCGCGGACGACGCTCAGATACCATTCCGGAAAATTCTCTTCACGGGTAACGGACAGCGCACGGGTCATCAGGGGTCTCGGCCTCCCAGCGGTGGAACAAAGCGCAGACTTTAGGCAATACCGACCGCCTTGAACAGGGTCCTATTTGCGGCAGGCGTCGCGCAGCGCCTGATCCTGGCCGGCGGTCAGCGGCCGTCCGTTGAGACTGGCCTGGCCGGTCTTGAGGTCGACGTCGACGTGACCCACCGTGGCTTGCGTGTTGGCGAATTTCGAGGTCGTGGCGCCGGCCGGCTTGCCGTAGAGCAGCGGATTGACCTGGATGTCGAAATGAATCTCGGTGGGAACCAGGCCGGGCATGTCGTTCCCCGGCAGATCGGCCGGCGCCACCCGCTTGCCCTGGGCACCGACACCGGGCTGGAAGGCGACGTCGGGGGCCGGATGATGCCGGTTATAGGCGGCACAGTCGCCCGACTTGACCGTAGCGGTTAAAGTCTCGGCAGCTGAGACCGTCGTCAGACTAAGTATTATTAAAGATATATACAGAAATAAACGCAGCATTTGTTCAACCGGACGATTTTGGCTCTTGCCCCATGCTGCGCCCCGGGCCAATCCGAGACAAGGGCTTATCGCTCTCTGGAACAATTCCAGGAAAAAATGTGTGACTCTGGGATTTACATTCTGTAAAGTCCGTCATATACCACAGGGTATAACAAGCTCCGAAAGAGAGTAGCCCAGGTTTAGGGAGGGGCCGGGAGGGAAAAAATAATTTCCCACCAAGACTTTAGCGAAATGGCAAGATCCTTGGATCTTGCCATTTCCTTTTACGGTGTCCGCTTCTGTTAATTACTTTAATACTAAAGTAATTGTCTTTCGGCCAGACGCTGCGCCACCGGACAGTCGGGCCGATGGGCACCGGGAAGATAGCCGATGCTCATCAGGAACTCGTTGACCACCTCGCCGCCGGTGAAGACGAAGGTCTGCTTGAACAGCTTGACCCACGCCTCCTTGCTGCGCGGATGATGGGCGGCCAGCCAGCCGGCGAAGGAGCCGTATTGGCCGACCAGCCGGTTGACCCGGCCGGCATTGTCGATCACCGCCAGGATCTTGCGCCGGTTGCGGATGATGCCGGCATCCGCCAACAGACGCGCCAGATCAGCCTCGCCATAGGCGGCGACGGTCACCGGGTCGAAGCCCTCGAAGGCCAGCTTCAGGCTGTCACGCTTCTTCAGCACGATCAGCCAGGACAGCCCGGCCTGGAAAATCTCCAGGCACAGGCGTTCGAACAGGGCGGCATCGCCGGACAGCGGGAACCCGTATTCGTGGTCGTGGTAAGGACCGTGAAACGGGTGCCCGGGGGCGATGTCGCAGTACCAGCTCAAGCCTGTTCCAACTCGACCAGCGTGCCGTTGAAATCCTTCGGATGCAGGAACAGCACCGGCTTGTCATGGGCGCCGATCTTCGGCTCGCCGTCGCCCAGGACACGGGCCCCGCCGGCCTTCAGCTTGTCCCGCGCCGCCAGGATGTCGGCGACCTCGAAACAGACGTGATGGACGCCGCCGCCCGGATTCTTGTCGAGGAAACCCTTGATCGGCGACCCCTCGCCCAGCGGATGCAGCAATTCGACCTTGGTGTTGTCCAACTGCACGAAGACCACGGTGACGCCATGCGCCGGCTGCGGCTTCGGCGCCGATACCTTGGCTCCCAGCACGTCGCGATAGGTTTTGGTGGCCGCCTCGAGATCGGGAACGGCGATGGCGACGTGATTGAGTTTACCGATCATGCTGGTGTCTCCTTTGTTGCAACGATGGGGAAGGTAGCGTGGAGACGCCCGGCAATCCAGACCGGGATGAGCCTTTGGCGGATTCCCTCAGTCATCGACCACGACATTGGCAGCCACCCATTCCCGAAAGGCATCCTCCGCCAGTTCGCCGGCTGCCAACGCCAACATGGTGCGGGTGGCGTCGCGTTCAGCCACGTCGAGATAGGATCCGTTCAGTTCGAGGACGATGCCCATGACGCCGAAGGCCGCTCGCTTATTGCCGTCGACGAAGGGATGATTGCGACAGATGCTGACACAGACGGCAGCCGCAACGGCCACCAGACCGGCGTCCGGATCATAGGCCAGGATCTGATGCGCGCGGGCCAGAGCACCTTCAAGCGCGCCTCTGTCGCGCAACCCCGGTGCGCCGCCATGTTCGGCAATCCATTCGGCCTGCAACTCGATGACCGCCTGAATCGGGGGGAGCCGCAGGTCCGTCACTTCGCCAGAGCGGCCATGGTCTTCGCATATCGTTTAGCGAAGCGGCGACCGATCGCCATGGATTCGTTGTAACCGTCGCCCGGCTTGGCAATCTCGATCCTGCCATCGACGACCGAAATGGTGACTTCCTCACCGCGGTTCATATGGGCTTCATCAAGGACCTCCCTGGGGATGGCGACCCCGGTCGAGTTCCCGATTCTTGTCAGCTTTGTCGTCGCGGCCATGGCTCTCTCCATCAGCGGAAAGCATGTACCAACACAGGTTCTTACGTCAAGATTTTCATTGGCGTCAAACCCTGACCAGATGCACATCGGTCAGCGGCTTCTTGCCGTGGCTTTGTTTCATATGGCGGCGCACGGCGAGGCGCGCCGTCTCGCGGGCGACGTCGTCGCTCTGGCGGGCGGCCAGGGGCAGTTCGAGGATGGCGTCCCGCACCGCCTCGACCACCGCTTCATGTTCCTCGGCCTCGTGCTCGGCGTCCAGCAGGCCCATGGCGGTCACCTGCGGATCGCCGAGCAGGCGCCCCATGCGGTCGATCACCAGGGTGACCACGGCGCTGCCGTTATGCACCATGCGATGCCGGCTGCGCATGATCTCGGAGTCCATCGGCACCAGCCGGCAGCCGTCCACCGCCAGGCGCCCGGTGGGAACGGTTTCCACCACCTCGGGCGTTCCCGGTGCCAGGCGCAGCATGTCGCCGTTGCCGACCACGATCGCCTGCGCCACCCCCGCCGCCCTGGCCAGTCCGGCATGCTCGTGCAGATGGCGGGCCTCGCCATGCACCGGCACCGCCAGCGCCGGCCGCAGCAAATGGTAAAGGCGGGTCATTTCGTCGCGCCCCGGATGGCCCGAGACATGGACGAAATGATCCTTCTCGGTCATCACCTCGACGCCCAGCCGCACCAGGCGGTTCTGCAGGCCCTGGATGCTGCGCTCATTGCCGGGAATGATGCGGGACGAGAAAATCGCCACATCCCCCGCGGTCAGGCGGATATGCGGATGGCTACCGGTGGCGATGCGCGACAGCGCGGCGCGCGGCTCGCCCTGGCTGCCGGTACAGATCAGCAGCACCTTGTCCTCCGCCAGGCTGGCGGCGTCATGCTCGCTGAGGAATGGCCGCAATCCCGCCAGCATGCCGTTTTCGCGGGCCGCCTTGTCGATGCGCACCAGCGAACGCCCGACCAGGCCGACCAGGCGGCCATTGGCGGCGGCGGCGACGGCGATGGATTCCAGGCGGGCGACATTGGTGGCGAAACAGCCGACGGCGATGCGCCGCCGGAAGCGGCCGAACAGGTCGATCAGGCTTTCCCGCACCGCCGCCTCGGAACCGGTGGCGCCGCGATTGAAGACATTGGTGGAATCGCCCACCACCGCCAGCACGCCCTCGTCGCCGATGGCGGCCAGGCGCGCCTCGTCGGCCACCGGGCCGATCAGCGGCGCCGGATCGAATTTCCAGTCGCCGGTATGCAGCACGGTGCCGTACGGAGTGCGGATGGCCAGGGAATTGGGCTCGGGAATGGAATGGGTCTGGGTGACCCATTCGACGTCGAAGGCGCCGATGGCGACACGGCCGCCGGCCGGCACCACCCGCACCTCCACCCGCCCCTCAATGCCCGCCTCGCGCAGCTTGGACTTCAGCAAGGTGGCGGTGAAGGCGGTGGCATAGACCGGACAGCGCAGCCGCTGCCACAGATGGCCGACCGCCCCCAGATGATCCTCATGACCATGGGTCAGCACCAGCCCCAGCAGGTCTTTGCGGCGCTCGGCGATGAAGGCCGGATCGGCCATGAAGACATCGACGCCGGGCGTGCTGTCGTCGCCGAAGGAGACCCCCATATCGACCGCCAGCCATTTGCCGTCGCAGCCATAGAGGTTGAGATTCATGCCGATCTCGCCGGTGCCGCCGAGCGGCAGGAAGACCAGGCTCATGGAGTGACGTTGCGACGATAGATCTCGAGCAAACCGCGCAAGGTCAGATCGGGATCGAGATGGTTGATCACCGATGTCGATTCGGCAAACAGCGGGGCCAATCCGCCGGTGGCTACCACAGTCATTTTTTCGCCCATTTCCTCTTCGATACGCCGCACCAGCCCCTCGATCAACCCCACATATCCCCAATAAATCCCCGATCGCATGGCCGCCACAGTACCCTTGCCGACCACGGATTTGGGCCGCCCGATGGCCACCCGCGGCAGTTTCGCCGCCGCCGTGTGCAAGGCCTCCAGCGACAGGTTGACACCTGGTGAAATGGCGCCGCCGCAGTAATTGCCCAACGCGTCGACGACGTCGAAGGTGGTGGCGGTGCCGAAATCGATGACGATCAACGGACCCGCATAGACCTTATGCGCCGCCACCGCGTTGACCAGGCGGTCGGCCCCCACCTCTTCCGGCCTGTCGACCAGAATGCGAATGCCCAGATGCACCTCCTCGTCGCCCACCACCAACGCTTCGCAGCCAAAATAGCGCCGACACAGCTGCTTCAGCGAGAACACCACCGCCGGCACCACCGAGGCGATGATGCAGGCGTTCACCGCCTGGCGCTCGATGCCCAGCATGGCCATCAACTGGCACAGCCAGACGCCGAATTCGTCGGCGGTCCGCTCGGTATCGGTGGAGGATCGCCATTCGCCCTTCACCTGTTCGCCATCGTAGAGGGCGAAGACGATATTGGTATTTCCAGAATCTATGGCCAGCAGCATGGAGGCTTATCCGAGCAACACGTCGCCGGCCAGAAGAACCAGTCTTCGGCCGTCGGACAGATCGAGCAACAGGGCGCCGCGCTCGTCGATACCGGCAAAGCGCCCCTCGACACTTTGCTCCGCCGCCGGGCGCACCGTCAACGGCCGGCCGATGGCGTCGGCATAGCCCAGCCAGGCCTTGCGGACCGGCGCGAACCCCGCCTCACGCCAGCGATCATACCACAGCCCCAGTTGCCCGCAGAACCCCGCCAATACGTCGAAGGGCTGGGCGCCGCTGCCCTGGCGATGCAGGCAGGTGGCGGGATAAAGCGCCGTCTGCGGCGCCGAGGCGACGTCGACGCCGACCCCCAGCACCACCCGCGGCGGAATGCTTTCCAGCAGCATGCCGGCCAGTTTGGCGCCGGCGCAGAGCACATCATTGGGCCATTTGAGGCGAAAGGCCGCCGCCGGCAGCAAAGCGGCCAGGGCTTCATAGAGGGCCACGGCGGCGACAAAGGCCAGTTCCGGTGCCCGCGTCGGCGGCAGGTCGCAGTCCAGCAGGATCGAGCAATGAAGATTGCCGGCGGGCGAGTCCCAGACCCGGCCGCTGCGCCCCCGCCCCATGCTCTGGCGCTCGGCCGTCACCACCAGACCATGGCCGGCGCCGGCGGCGGCGCGGCGCTTGACCTCGTCATTGGTGCTGTCGGTCTCCTCCAGCGCGACCAGGGTGAACGGCGGCGGCAGCGCCCGCTCCGTCATCCCCCGAACAGCGCGGCGGCGGCGGTTCCGGCACTCGACACCAGAGGTGCCGGGACCAGGGTGAAAACGACGATCAGC
>DUZF01000129.1 GCA_013349665.1 Rhodospirillaceae bacterium
GCGGCGACAGGGTCATGGCGAGGACCACCGCGGCGCCCACCGCCGCCGCCTGCCATACCCAGTGATCCGGATGAGCCAGGGCCTCAAGCAGTCCACCGCCGGCGGTGACACCGAGGAATTTGGGAATCTGGCCGCCGATGATGACCAGACCGACGCCGCTCAGATAGCCGCAGACAACAGGATAGGGAATGAAGCGGATCAACCGCCCGATGCCCACCAGACCGAGCGCGATCTGGATCAGCCCGGCCAGAAGGCTGATCACCCCCAGCAGCAACAGAACCGTCTCGGGTGCCATGCCCTGTTGGACGAAGCTGATCGCCGAGGCCGACAGCATGGCCGCCGCCGGGGCGCAGGGCGCCGTCACCAGGCGCGGGCAGCCGCCGAGCAGCGGGGCGACCATCCCCAGCACCGTCGAGCCGAGCAGCCCGGCCAAGGCTCCCTGCGCCGCCAGGCTGCTGCCCAGCGGCAGGTAGATGGTGACACCGAAGGCGATGGCCGAGGGCAGGGCCACCAGCATCGCCGCCAGACCGCCCCAGGAATCGCCGGCGAAAGCCGAGGAAGGGGCGGCGGAGGGTGCGGAGACGACCGGGGCCTGATGCATGGGCTAGCCGTTACCCTTCCAACCGCATGGCAAGAAGCAGAGAGACCAGCCCGGCCTCGGTGACGCAGTCAGCGGCCTCGGTGGGCGGCATCCATTCCCGCCGCCGTTCCGATTTTTCCGGCCAATCGTCGAGTTCCTCATGGACCGCCAGCAGGAAGACATCGACCCGGCAGCGCCGGCGCTTCTCGTCGCTCAGTCTTTTCGAATACTCGAAACTGGCGATCGGTTTGCGGGCGATGTCGCCCCGCACCCCGGCTTCCTCGAAGGCTTCTGCGGCGGCCGTGCCGCTTGGCTTCAGCTGTTTCTTCAACCAGCCCTTGGGGATAACCCAGCGCCCGGTCTCCCGCGAGGTGACAAGCAAGACCAAGAGTTCGCCGTCCCGCACCGTGTAGGGAAGGGCGGCGTATTGCCGAAGGGCGCGCTTTTTCCTTTTCTTCCCTTTGGCGAAAGCCATTAAACTCCCTTTCCGTTCTATTCCTTATCCGGCAGACTGCCGTCGGCTGCAACAAAAATGTCATAAATCGAAACGATCTAAAAACTCCTCTAACTGTCTGTTTTACGGAGAGAAAATGCCGCTACGCTGGTTTCGTGCGCTAATGCCGAAGGAGGAAAATTTTATCGGCGGTTTCGTCGAGCATACAGCTTGTCTTGTTGCCGCCGCCGAAAAACTGATGGAGCTGATGGCCGATGACGCCGACCAGGCCAAATGTATGGAGGAATTATCGGGCATCGAAAAGGCTGCCGACGCCATCACCCGCCAGACCATCATCGCCCTTCACCGCGCCTTCATTACCCCCTTCGACCGCTCGGACATCCATGCGCTGATCGTCGCTCTCGACGATACGGTGGACCTGATCGAGGAGATCGGCCAGCGGGCGACGCTGTACCGGGTGACGACGTTCAGTCCGCGCATGCGCGATCTCGGTAAAATGATCCTCGCCATGGCTCATCTGCTGGCCGAAATGATGCCGATGCTGACCAGTTTTTCCCAGAACGCCGAGCGCATCAACGCCCTTTGCGAGCGCATTTCAGCGGTGGAGACCGAAGCCGACGAGGTCTTGCGCGACGCGCTTACCGACCTTATCGCCAAACAGCCGGATCCCATCGTGTTTTTCGGCACCAAGGAGGTCTATGAACTGCTGGAGGCGGTCACCGACCGTTGCGACGACGTCGCCGACGTGGTCGAAGGCATCCTTCTCGACCATGTCTGAGAAACGTTATGACCGGCACCGTCCTTTCCCTTCCGGCCCTGCTCGGCATCATCGCCGTCGCCCTGGCCTTCGACTTCATCAACGGGCTGCATGACGCCGCCAACAGCATTGCAACGGTCGTTTCGACCAGGGTATTGCGGCCCCGCGCCGCCGTAGTCTGGGCGGCGGTCTTCAATTTCGTCGCCTTTCTGTTCTTCGGCGTCCATGTGGCGACCACCGTCGGCACCGGCATCGTCGATCCGTCGGTAATGGATCCGTCGATCATCGTCGCCGCGCTGATCGGCGCCATCCTGTGGAATCTGTTCACCTGGTGGCTGGGTTTTCCGTCGTCCAGTTCGCATGCCCTGATCGGCGGCCTGGTCGGCGCCGGTTTCGCCAAGGCCGGGACCGGTGCCATTGTGTCGGCCGGGCTGAGCAAGACGGCCATCGGCATCGTCGCCTCGCCGACCATCGGTTTCGGGCTGGCGCTGCTGATCGTCCTGCTTTGTTCCTGGCTGCTGAGACGGGCCGTTCCCTCCGTCGTCGACCGTAATTTCCGTCGGCTGCAACTGATCTCGGCGGCTCTCTACTCGCTCGGCCATGGCGGCAACGACGCCCAGAAGACCATGGGTATCATCTCGGTCCTGCTGTTTTCCCAGGGACTGCTGGGCGATACCTTCATGGTGCCGCTCTGGGTGGTCCTGGCCTCGCAGCTGGCCATGGGCCTGGGGACGCTGTTCGGCGGCTGGCGGATCGTCCATACCATGGGGTCGCGCATCACCGATCTCAAGCCATTCCAGGGTTTCTGTGCCGAAACGGCAGGGGCGATGACCCTGTTCGGCGCCACCTGGCTGGGCATTCCGGTGTCGACCACCCATACCATCACCGGCGCCATCGTCGGCGTCGGCTCGGCGCGGCGCGCCTCGGCTGTACGCTGGGGCCTGGCCGGCAATATCGTCTGGGCCTGGATCTGCACCATCCCGGCCTGCGCGGTCATCGCCTGCTGTGTGTTCTGGGTGCTGGCGAGACTCTAGAAATTGTCCCTCAAGTGGTCCGATCCTGACGCAACGCAGTGGCACCGGCGTCCCGAGCAACTGTGAAAAATAGTGGCACCGGCCTCCGTGCCGGTGTTTCGGCGAAGCCGAAGGATCCCAGGGATAAAGATTATCTCGATCTTGTTGAGCCTGCCTATCTCGCCTTCGACGGAAAGGGCAGAGTCACTAGTGTGGTGAATTTGAAGTTCCTGTCATTTCGCCGCGAACGATTTCAGGAACTTCAAATTCAGGAACCACACTAGATTTAAATAGTCGCTAGTGTCCTTATCGATTCCGAAGTTCGATTGCGGCCTGGATCGAATGCTACGAACTTCGGAATCAGCACACTAGAGGCAAGTCCTCAAATAGGGATATCCTTAGTTTTTTTGCGTGTTATCCTTTCCTCAGGCTGTTTTCGGCAAAAAAGTAATTTGGCCCAGAGGACCCACCACTATGCAGATCTCTTCAATGGATCTTCGCAGGCCAACGGAATCAGGTGCTTTTGTCCTTGCCGCAAAACGCCAATGGAGGGGGTTTTGTGCTATTTTCCTGCTCTCATGGGCAATCGTCATCGGAGGAACAGTCTATTGGTTGGTTGCTGAAAAGCAGTCAATCGTAGAAAAAACCCTATCTGCAAATTTATCCACCGCTCGAATCGTAGCCGAGCGAATCCACAGTATCTGTCAGGCTGCTAATGCCGTTTTACTGCATAGCGTCCGCGAATTTGGCGGGAATGGATACCGTACTCCCCAAAGCGCTGTCATCGATGCCAAGGATCTGGTCGCTGATTTTTCACCGGAAGTCAGCTACGTACTGTTTATTGCAGAGAATGGCGATCTCACCTCGAGTACGCTCACTCAGAAACCGACCCCAATCAATTATTCGGATCGCGAATATTTCAAGGCGCACCGGGCTGGAGCGGAAGTGCTCATCAGCGCGCCGATTGTTGGTCGGGCTTCGGGGAAATCTCTGATCCCCTTCACGCGCATGTTGCGCGGAACGACGGGCGAGTTTAACGGCGTTCTGTATGCGGGGATCGACGTGAATGTCGTTAAGGATACCCTGTGGAAAGCTTCTGCAGAACACGGTGAAATCATCGCGCTGTGGAACCTGGATGGCACCCTTTTGGCGCGTGACCCGGAGCAAGGGGTCGGGGAACGTCATCCCAATGCCGCTGTACTGAACGAGGTTTCCAGGGCCAGCGCCGGTACTTTTAGCGCGAAGTCGGTGCTCAATGGAGAAGATCGACTTTTCGCCTATTCTGCTGTTCAAAATTTTCCACTTGTCGTCACTGTAGGCACGCTGAGATATGAGGCTCTTGCCCCTTGGTACGAGCGTATCGCGATATCGATAATGTTGGAAATCATCGGATTGACGGTGATCTTCCTGTTCGGCTTGCGTGACTTCAAAAGAGCGATATCCGTCGCCCGCAGTAACGAGACAAATCTGGCGGCCTCGGAGTCCGCCAATCGGGCCAAGTCGACATTTCTGGCCAATATGAGCCACGAAATACGCACGCCGATGAACGGCATAATCGGTATGGCGCATCTTGCCCTCGGCGGCCAGCTTCCACCCAAGGAGCGCCAGCAGGTCGAGATGATCCTGCATTCAGGTGAGCATTTGCTGACCATTATTAACGATATTCTGGATTTTTCGAAGGTCGAAGCCGGACGCTTGGCGGTCGAATCGATACCCTTCAATCTCGACCGTATTTTTGACGACACCGTGGGGTTGGCGCGCAAGGCGGCCACGGCCAAGGGACTGCGGTTATCGGTTACTGTCGGCGCGGACGTTCCCCAAAATTTGGTCGGCGATCCGTTGCGCATTGGGCAGGTCCTGCTCAACTATTTGAACAATGCGGTTAAGTTTACCGATCAGGGCAATATTTCGGTCGATGTCGAGGTCGTCGAGTCGGCTGCCGGAGCCGTTGTGTTGCGCTTTACCGTTGCCGATACCGGTATCGGCCTGACGGAAGAACAGCAGGTCGTCCTATTTCAGTCCTTCCAACAGGCCGATGTCTCGACTACCCGTAAATTCGGGGGCACCGGTTTGGGCCTCGCCATCGCCAAGCAATTTTCCGCGCTGATGGGCGGTGAGGTGGGCGTGGAAAGCCGCCTCGGAGAGGGAAGCAGGTTCTGGTTCACCGTTCGCTTGCACATCGCCGGGCCGGAGCACGGTGCGGCATTGTCGGTGAGTGACTATGACAGGGCACGCGTTTCCTCCGGATCATGCCACGCCATCCTTCGCGGGACCCGCGTGCTACTGGCGGAAGACGACCGCACCAACCAGCTGGTGGCGGTAGGATTATTGGAAGCCTTGGAAATGGAGGTCGATGTCGCCGATAATGGGGAAGCCGCGATCCAAATGCTTGGCGATAAAGACTACGAAATCGTCCTGATGGACATGCATATGCCGATCATGGACGGGGTTGCCGCCACCAGGGCTATCCGCGAAAAGGAACAGTTCGCGGACCTGCCGATTATCGCGATGACCGCAAATGCCATGCAAAGCCACAAGGAAGAATGTCTTGCCGCCGGTATGAACGATTTTATCGCCAAGCCATTCAACCCGGACCGGCTGTATGCGGCAATCCATACATGGGTTACCGGCGCCGGTGACGCACCATTGTTCAAGGCCGAGACCTTCAAACAGTTTGACAGAGAGGCGGTGGCGCTTCCGAGCGGTATCAAAGGACTCGACGTCCGGGCCGGGCTTCGTCGGGTCGCCGGAATGAAAGGGCTCTATGTCAAAACCCTGCGCAATTTTATCAAAGACCAGGACGGCGTCGTGGAACGGTTACGTCGTTTGATCGCCGATGAAAATATCGAGACAGCGGTGCGCGAGGCCCACACACTGAAAGGCGCGGCAGGAATGATCGAGGCGCGGGAAATTTATGGGCTGGCCCGGGCGGTAGAGCAAGAACTCAGCAGTGGCGAAGTGGCAACTGGTTTGGTCCTAATCGAACAACTTGGATTGGAACTTCCCCGGTTGTTGGATGCGCTGCGTATGGCGATTGATGAAGGCGTCCAAGGCGACGTGCAACCCATCCAATAGATCGAATAACTTTGCCGGCCGCCCCCCTTCATCTCTTGCGGGGCGGCTAAAACCGATAGGCGTCCATCGCCAGGACGCCATATTCCATGCTGCGATGCAGGACTGTCCCGAGCCCAGCCTCCGACGCCCCGAGGGCAACAAAGAACGGCAGCAGATGCTCGTCGGTGGGGTGGCACTGGGCGGCGAAGGGGGCCTGCCGGCGATAGGCCAGCAGATCCTCGATGCGGCCTTCGGTCACCGCAGCGGCGGACCAGTCGGCGAAGGCCGAAGCCCAGGGTTCGGCCGGATCATCGACCTGATGGCCGGCATAGGCCCGCAGATTATGGGTCAGCGCGCCGCTGCCCAGCACCAGAACGCCCTCGGCGGCCAGCGGCCGCAGGGCACGGCCGAGTTCGTAATGGTGATGCGGCCCGAGCGCCGGCTGCAGGGATACCGGGACGATAGGCAGATCGGCGTCCGGCCAGATCAGCGAGGCCGGACACCAGACGCCATGGTCGAGGCCGCGCCCGGGATCCAGCCCGCATCCCAGCAGGTCGGCGACGCGGCGGGCGAGGTCGGGGGCGCCGGGGGCCGGATAGCGGATCTGGTAGAGCCGGCTTGGGAAGCCGTAGAAGTCGTGGATGGTGGCCGGTCGGGCGGCGGCACCGGCGACCGGTCGTTCGGTCGGCCAATGGGCGGAGACCACCACCACGGCGGAAGGCTTGGCGATGGTGTCGCCAAGCCGCCGCAGGAAGGCGGTCGCCGCCGTGGTCTCGAGCGTCAGCATCGGCGAACCATGCGACAGGAAGACAGGGGGCATGGTCAGATCTCGCGTCCAATCAGGTGATCAACGGAGAATTTACCGCCGCCGCGCAGGACGAAGGACAAGGCGAGGATGCCCCACATCAGCGGATATTCGAAGCCGCCATCGGTCCAGAAGAAGCCTTTCGCCAGATGCACCTGAAGGGTCGCCACGACCATCATGCCGGTGACCAGTGCGGCCATCGGACGGGTCAGCAGGCCGATGGCCAGCATCAGGCCACCGAAGAATTCGATCAATCCGGTGATCAGCGCCAGGGCCGGCGGCAGGCCGAGTTTGCTGGCGAAGAACTGGCTGGTGGCCTCAAGGCCATAGCCGCCAAACCAGCCGAACAGCTTTTGCGCGCCATGGGGCATCAGGAACAGCCCGGTGGTCGCCCGCAGCATCGGCTCGGCCAGGGGCGACAGACCGCGGGTGAGGGGGGCCAGGGCCGGAATCACCGGCTTCATGGAGGGGATTTGGCTCGACATCGGACGGCTCCAGAAAAATTCATCTGGGCAAAAGCTAGTCCTTGTGAGAAAGAACAACAATCCAGTTATTTTGAACAAAACTGTCGCAAAGATAACAACAATTAATCGGTCAGGGATGGCAGTTCGGCTTCCAGTTGCCTGGCCACCAGTCCCCTGTCGGGGTCGGGCAAATGTCCGATAACCTCGGCTTCCTTGGCCTCGATGGTGGCGATCTTCGCCGTACGGACCACGGAGGCGGCGGGTAACCCGGCCATCGACAGGTTGGTTATCGCCACATCGCCGGCCCAGCCGCGGTTTTCAGCACTGGTAATCATCAGCACCCAAAGCAGGCCGTGGTCCTGCTGGATACGCCTGGCGGCAACCACCAGGGCGGGCCGTCGCTGCCGCACCGGTCTACCGGTGTAGGGGAAGGGGACCTTGATGACG
>DUZF01000266.1 GCA_013349665.1 Rhodospirillaceae bacterium
AATTGTTCCCAAGAACGATTTCATCACGGTGATCCGCAAGGACCCCGAGGCCGCGTTCCGCATCATTCAGACGCTTTCGAAGCGACTGCGCTCCGCGGACAACACGATTTCTAAACAAAACGACGAAATCCAAATGCTTTCGAGGGAAAATAATTTTCTCGAGTCGAGGCTCCGCGAACCCCGTGAAGGCAGAAAGGGAGCCGTTCACACTGAAATCTTGCAGTAGACCCCGCCTGATGCCGGTCGGTGGCCTTGGCGCGGAAGCGTGAAATGAACTTGCCGCTGAAATTAATGGGGCCGCCACGCAGGGGGGTGCGCAGCGGCCCCGTTGTCCGAGACGATTTTGGGGGGACATCTCTCGGAAAGTGACGCCCTTGCGGCGTCATCCATGGCAGCTTATGACGACGGGGCCGCTTGCACAGTGACCGCCATCACAGGACAGCGGAGAATACTCTGGCGCTTCTGTGTCTCCTGCGAACGGTCGCCCGCCCTTTACGCTGACCTGACATACCGTTGACGTCCTTGATCCGCCCAAGACGGCGGCGTAGTGTCCCCTGGCGTTGTTCTTAACCATCGGTGCGTTTGAGACATTGCCGCCCCGTGGGCAAGCCGAAAACATTCACGCTTTTTGCTGAGTTCTTAAAGGTCTGTTCATTTGTGTTCGGTTGAAGTCTTTTGATGTCCCAGGCGCCCTCCCACCATAATGTTTCCGTTTGGATCATGGCGCTGGGCATAACCTTCAGCCTGGGCCTGTTTGCCACCGCCGTCTTCAATAAAAGCCCCTGGCTCGATCACAGCTACAACCAGGCGTCGCCCATCGTCGCCGGCACCGCGGCACCGCATCGGGATGGTCGCGAAAACATGGTCTGTTCCACCTGCCACATCGTCGTGCCGCCGAAAATGGCGGCCGGACCGACCTCAACCGCTTTGCCGGTGGTTCAGGGGACGCCGGCACCGCATGTCGACGGACGGGAAAAAATGGCCTGTGCCTCCTGCCACACAATGGTGCCCAAAGGCAGTATCCCGGAGACGAGGGCACAACTGCCGATACCGCAAAGTCCGCCGCCGGCGTCCTTGCCACAGGCCGTCAGCGTGGCGATGACGGCAATTCCTGCGCCGGCTCTCAATCCCGAGGCGCATGAATGGATGGTCCCGTTCCGCTATCAGGGGCGGGTGTCTGCGGTTGGCGGCTCCGGCAGCCGATCGACCTGGGGCGAAGTCTATGTGCAGGTCGACGACGGCATCAACCCGCCCTACTGGATTGATCTCGCCCCCCGATGGTTTCTGCGGGCCGCCGGTTGCGCCGTCAGTCCGGGTCTGTTCGTCAAAGGAACGGCGTTCCGCGATCCGACCCAGGCAAGCTCGGTCCTGGCCTACGGCAAGACTCTGATGACCAACGGCGAGGTCTGCGGGTTGCGCGACAACCATCTCGAGGGATTGTGGGCCGAGGCGGGGGGCACCGATGCCGAAGAACGGTAACCTCGCCAAGGTCGCGGGCAGCGATTTTGCTCCGGCGCAATGGAACGTGATCTATCTTCTGGTCGCCGTCAGCGCGCTGGTGTCTTCGCTGAGCGTCGCCATTCAGCCCCTGCTGCTGGACAAGGTTTTCGGCATCGCCTTCGAAAAGGAGGGCGCGATCAATGCCGATATCGAAGTCGTGGCGGAAATCTTTTCAATCATCTGCGTCGGCTGGCTGGGCCTGCTGTCCGACCGCATCGGTCGCGTTCGCATCATCGCGCTGGGTTTCCTGGTCACCGCCGCCGGTGCCGCCCTGTCGCTGGTCAGCCTGGAGGTCGGCCTGGCCGTCGGCACCGGCGGGCTGTCGCTTTTCTACCTGACCCGGGTGCTGGTCACCGCCAGTGCCGATACCGTGCAGCTGCAACTGTCGACGCTGGTGGGTGACCTGTCCTCCTTTTCCAACCGGCCAAGACTGTTGGGGAATGTCGTCCTTATGATGGTCTTCGGCGGCACCATGCTGGTGGCGGTGCTGATGCAGATGGCTCCGCATCCGGAAGGTGTCTTCATCATCATGGTCCTGCCGCTGCTGGCGGGGTTGGCGGGGTTCCAGCTGACGCGCAAGACCCTGACCGACGTCGCCCCGACCGATGGCGACGGCGTGCATCCGCTGCGCCAGGTCTGGCTGGTGATCAGCGGCGACCCGCGCATGCAGCTGGCCTTCGCCGCGGCCTTCTATACCCGCGCCGATCTGATCATTCTCAGCCTGTTCTTTTCATTATGGTGCATCTCGACCTCGGACCTGCTGGGCGTCACCCGCACCTTCGCGACGGCCCATGCCGCCGTCATGATCGGTATCCTGGGCCTGGCGGTCATGGCCTCCATCCCAGGGTGGAAGCGCGTCATCGAGCGCCACAGCCGTATCGCCGTCATCGGGGCCAGCCTGTCCCTGGCCGGCATGGGCTATCTGATGCTGGGACTGTTCGCCAACCCGTTCAATTGGCTGGTGATCCTGCCGCTGATCATGGTCGGCATCGGCCATGCCGGCTGCACCGTCACGCTGAAAGTGCTGGCGGTGGATGTCTCGCCGAGGGCGATCCTCGGCTCCATGCTCGGGGCCGCCTATCTGGCGGGCGGCATCGGCGCGGTATTGCTGGTGCAAAGCTCGGGATATTATTTTGACGCCCTTGGCCCGCGCGCCCCGTTCATCCTGATGGGGACCGGCAAGATCCTGGTGACCGCGTTTGCCGCCTGGCTGATGTTCAATGGGATCGACGAGACCGCCGACCACCATCTCAAATCCGACCGCAAAGTGGATTGGCAGCCCCTGGTGTTTCTGACGGCGGCGATGCCGTTCATCTGGCTGCTCGGCCGCAGCCTCATCGAGGGGTACATTTCCAACGGTTCCCTGGGCGAGGCGCCGGTCGGTTTCGTCAATCGCTACCTGGGCGATTGCGCCTTCACATTCCTGGTCATCTCGCTGGCGATGCGGCCGTTGCAACAGGTAACCGGCATCCGGGCCCTGGCGAAATACCGACGCATGATCGGGCTCTACGCGTTTTTTTATGCCCTGCTGCATGTCGTCGCCTATGTGACCCTGGAATGGGCGATGAATCTCGACGACATGCTGGCGGATATCGCCAAGCGACCCTTCATACTGTTGGGCCTATCGGCGTTCAGCCTCCTGCTGCCGCTGGCCTTGACCTCCACCGACAGCCAGATAAAGCGGATGGGTGGCAGCCGATGGAAAAAGCTGCACCGCGCTAACTATATAATTAATGCATTAGTTGCACTGCATTTCATATTCGCCGCTACTCACGAAAATGGCGAACCATTTATCTATGCTATTGCGGTAGTTCTCCTTTTGGGCTACCGCCTCGACCAGTGGCAAGGCGGACGTATTTTGCGGGTTCTCGGGCTAAGCTGACTTGCGCATTTCAAAAAGTATGGAAATGAACTATACTATTTGCCAAGGAGGACAGTTTATTGAATAACGAGGACGATCACGTCTTAGATCCTACGTCGCATGCGGCGGATCTGACTCTACCCAACTCCAAGTCCGAAGCCGAGAAAAAGCGGCTCGATTTGGAAAAACTGGTTGGCTATGACGTATTTCGTCACGATAAATTAGTCGATATTGTCGAGGATGTCTGGTTGCGCGTCCCCGAACGCAAATTGGCCGCCTACACCTCTGATCAATGGTTGAAAGACGTCATAGAACGCTGCCGTGTCATCATCGACAAGGCGACGGAAAGATTGCGGGAAGGCAATCCCGAAGAGCGCATCTTTATCATGAAGGCCAAATTGCTGAGGAACGGCATTGTCCAACAGATCATTCGGGCGATGAGCGAAGTCTCGGAAAAATACAGCAAAGCGAATGCAAAGCAGGAGGCGGCGGCGCATTCCGACGCGGCCACCGATTATCCGTCGCGGCCGCGTCTTCCCTGGGAAGAAAACTGAGGCCGCCCGTCATCAAATATGCCGTATTGGCGATCGGCGCCGTCTTCGTCGTTGTGTCGGCTTTGATCTGGGCGCCCGACCGACTGTGGAGCGGATGCGGCCTGGGCTGGACCCTGTTGCTGTTGGCGATAATCGATCTCGAAGATGGGGTGCTGCCTGACCGGCTGACCTTGCCGCTATTGGTCGCCGGCCTGGTCTGGGGCGAACTGGCCGATGGCGGCGATTTGGCCCGCCATATTGCCGGCGCCGCCTTGGGGGGCGGTCTGCTGGCCGTTCCGGCAATGGGATATCGGCGCCTGCGCCGGCGCGACGGCATGGGCTGGGGTGATGTCAAACTGGCCGCCGCCGTCGGCGCCTGGCTGGGCTGGGAAGCGATGCCGGCGATGATCGTGGTCGCGGCCTTGACAACCATCGCCGCCGTTCTGCTGCGTCGTCGGATCTGCGCCACATCGCTGGATGCCGCTATTCCATTCGGTCCGGCGCTGGCGGCGGCAACCTGGCTGCTGTGGCTCTCGGGACCGCGAAACTCCATTTTCTTGGACAGTCTCATGCCATAATGAATGTCCGTCGGCAGCTTGCGCCCGACATTGAGGCTCCGCTGGGTTTCTATCCCCGGCAATAAGGATACGATGATGGAACAAGAGGTCCAGCCATCCGCGGGACGACCGGAAGACGTCCTTGAACAATTGCGCGTCGAGTTTATCGACGAGACCCGGGAAATCCTTGATGCCTTGGATGTCACCCTCGATTCGGGTCGGCAGGGGCGTGCCGGCCATGGGGACATCGTCAGGGCCTTTCGGCGGGCCGCCTTAGGCCTGCGCGGAACGGCGGCCAATTTCGGGTTCGGCGCCATGTCCGCCGTCGCCCATCGTCTCGACGCCTATCTTCAGGACGCCCCTGATCCCCTGCCTCCGCGGGCCTGGGGCGATCTGCAGCACTATATCGACTGGATGGCGACGCTGCTGGGGTCCGGCTCGGGGGCCGAAACCGATACTTCGGCGGTCATCCGGCAGTTGCCGCCGAAGCTGGGATTCGCCCTGGCGGATATCGAGGTCCGCAATGTCGAAGTCATGCTGGTCATGCCCCACGGCGCGCAGACCCGTTTCGTCGAACGGGAACTGCAGCAATGCGGCTACCGCGTCACCATCGTCCCCGATACCGTGCTGGCCTTTGCCATGGTGTTGCAGACCCTGCCTGATCTGATCATCGTTTCCGCCGTCATGGCAGGCCTCGACGGGGTCGATCTGGCCATCGGCCTTACCTCCATGCCCACCACCCGCAATATCCCGATGGCGGTGATCACCAGCCTCCCCCCCGAAGACGAACGGCTGCGGCTGTTGCCGCGCAAGGTGCCGATCCTGCGCAAGGGGGCAAGCTTCGCCGACGATTTGTTCGCGGCGCTGGACAACCTGTTCCTGATATAGCCGTCTCTAAGGCGCGGCGAAATATTTTGCGACAACCGCGGCGTCCCGTTCCGGGCGCGACCCGATACTGAGGCTGCTGGATCTGCCCAGGCACTCCAATCGGCCGCCGGCGCCGGTCTGAATGAAGCCGGCGGCGATAACTTTCTGATTTGGAAGCGCCAGTTTGCCCGCCACCTCGCTATGGGCCCACAGCGTCGGGAAAATGATCGGGTATTCGCAGCCCTCGGGGTCCGAGAAGATGATGTATTTCATTGCCGGTTCGGATCCACGTTCGGGAGAGAAGGCTCGCCGCAATTCACAAGGTGACGTTCACAATGTTGTAGTCGTAACACCGTCATCGGGCCGCGTCATTATACCTATCTCCCAAGCATTTCCATCATCGATGGCGGTAAGGGCGTCGGCCAAAACTCGACGGACTTGATAGCAAAGGCGGTGCAGCCGCTTGCTCCGGCACTACCCGCCAAGTACAGTTTCGGCTGCGACGTCCAGCCTGGGGTCACGGCCGGACCGATTGTCTTCCAACCGCTTTCCGGGTTTGGGTCTGACTGTAAAAGAAATAGACGTCCGCCCCATCGTAATACAAACCTAAGCGGCCGGAACTGGCATTGTCGGTATTATACCATAAGTTATATTGATTGCCGTGAAAGTAGTTGGCTTCAAAATATCCACCGGCACCGATATTACCCCGTATAATCCTGGCTCTGTCGTCGCCATCGGCCAAGCCGATCGCCAGAAATGAGCCCAAACCGGCCCCTCCAAGCGATCTGTTCGTTGACTCATTTAGCAGAAGCGCCAAGGCTCTTCTCAAATCATATTGATTAAGTTACGCTACTCAAAATAGCGGATGGAAAACCATCCGGACAGGAAACGTTGATAAAAGAATAAGTGCTTTCGGCTGTTTAATGTCCTCTTCAGGATGGGCAAGTGTTGGTTGTTGACTATTACCCACAAAAACATAGGGGACACCAATGATGGCGCTCGCTGGGGCAGTATTGATCGGACCCTCCGTTCAAGTCGCGTTTCCTGCCTCTCGTCAAACTCTTCTGGGCAATAATTTAAATATGTAGATATTGACCTGGCGATTGGGAGGTTAAAATGTCTGATGTAACTCTAATGGTTATTCTTGTTATTGTTTTTGCTATAGTCGTCATGACGGTTCTTGCTTTATTTGGAATATCTTTGACTGGTTCTGTTAAAGACTGGAAAAGGAGGAATACTCCATTAAGCGAGGTATTCAAGAAGGGCGAGGTGATACACTCGGTTGGTCCCGATACCCCAGTGAGTGACTGTGTGCGCAGAATGACCAATGCCAAGATCGGCGCCCTGGTGGTGATCGACGGCGAAAAGCTGTCGGGTATCTTCACTGAGCGGGATGCCCTGAACAAAGTGCTGTCCGGCGGCCTTGACCCGGTCAACACCAAGGTGTCCGAGGTGATGACCAGGGAACCATACTGCGTCGCGCCGACGACGACAGTCGGCGAGGCGCTGAAATTAATTACCGGGAGACGGTTCCGTCATCTGCCGGTTGCGGAAAACGGCAAAGTGCTGGCCGTCGTGTCGAGTGGCGATCTGACCCACTGGCTGGTGCGCGAGCCGGCAAGCTGACCATCAGCGCCGTTTGGCCGCCGCGCCGGCGGCGGCGCCGTTGATCGTTGCCTGACCTTGCGCACGGCGCATGGCTTCGTCGCTGCTCGCCTGATCTCGTTCCTGCTGCTGTCTCAGTTTCTCGAGGCGGGCGTCATGGTCCGCCTGCGCGGCCTTCGCCGCCGCTTCGTCCTGGCGGCGCTGCGCCTCGGCGGCATCGGTATCCACCACGACCGCCTGGGGTGCGGGCTTTTCCTCCGCCGCCTGCACCGTGCCGCTTGCCGTCGCCAGCCCTATGCCTGCGGCGATCCACAAGGTCTTGTACCTGGACATCTCCGTCCCTCCATTCCGTTTCCTGCCGTTTTCTCACTGTTCAACACATTTCAACAGGTCTTGCTGCAATGCAGCATTGCGTGGCAGAGTGTTGATAGTAACCGGCTTCAGTAGAACAATCCGCAGTCAGCGGATCGGCAGTGGATATTACGGCCGCCTAGTGTGGTGATTTTTAAGTTCCTGCGATCTCCGCCACATGCGAAATCAGGAACTTAAAAATCATAAACCACACTAGATTCAAATAGTTGCTAGTGTCCTGATCGATTCCGAAGTTCGA
>DUZF01000330.1 GCA_013349665.1 Rhodospirillaceae bacterium
TGCGGCACCGGCGCGCTGTCCTTCGAGGCGGCCCGCCGCGGGGCGGCGGTGACCGCGGTGGATGTTTCGGCCAACCTGATCGATATCGCCCGCAACCGGGTGCCCGAGGACCTCAGCGGCACCGTCATCGATTTCCGGGTCGGCGATATGCTGGATCCCGGCTGCAGCGACTTCGACCATGTGGTGGCGATGGATTCGCTGATCCATTACGAGACCGCCGATGTGGTCGCCGCCCTGGTCCGCCTGGCCAGGCTGACCCGACGGTCGATCCTCTTCACCATCGCGCCCAGGACCCCGATGCTGCGGGTCATGCACACCGTCGGGCGCATTTTTCCGCGCGGCAACCGGGCCCCGGCCATCGTTCCGGCGGATATCGGGTCGCTGCGCCGCCTGATCGCCGGGGAGCCCGGCCTGGCCGGCTGGCGGATCGGCCGGAGCGAACGGGTGATCTGCGGTTTTTACACCTCTCAAGCCATCGAATTGGAGCGCCTGTGAACATGCCGGCGGGAAAACAGGTGCGGTTCTGGATGCGGGTGGGCCTGCGGTTCCTGCCCTTCGCCGATGCCGCCACCAAGGAACTGCCGCTGCTGCGGCTGTTGCGGCTGTCGCTGTTCCAGGTGACGGTGGGGATGGCCATCACCCTGACCATCGGCACATTGAACCGGGTGATGATCGTCGAATTGGGGGTGTCCACCTCGCTGGTGTCGCTGATGGTGGCGATGCCGCTGCTGGTCGCGCCGCTGCGGGCCCTGGTCGGGTTCAAATCCGATACTCATCGCTCGGTGTTGGGATGGCGCCGGGTGCCCTATATCTGGTTCGGCACCTTGCTGCAGTTCGGCGGTCTGGCCATCATGCCGTTTGCCTTGCTGGTGCTGTCGGGCGACAACGGCGCCCCGGTGATGGCCGGCCAGGTCGCCGCGGCGCTGGCTTTCCTGCTGATCGGCGCCGGCATGCAGATGACCCAGACCGCCGGTCTGGCCCTGGCCACCGATCTGTCGACGGATGTCATGCGGCCGCGGGTCGTCGCCCTGATGTATTCGATGCTGCTGATCGGCATGGTGGTCAGCGGATTTGTCTTTGGCCTGCTGCTGACCAGTTTCAGCGCCTTGCGCCTGATCCAGGTGATCCAGGGGGCGGCGGCCCTGACCATGATCGCCAATGTGCTTGCCCTGTGGAAGCAGGAGGCCCGCAATCCGGCGCTTACCGCCAAGGGCGGCGACGGCCGGCGGTCCTTCAAGGACGCCTGGCGCCTGTTCACCTCCCTGGCCAATACCAAGCGCTTTCTTGTCGCCACCGGGTTGGGAACGGTGGCCTTCGCCATGCAGGACACGCTGCTGGAACCCTATGGCGGCGAAATCCTGCATCTGGAAGTGTCCCAGACCACCGTGCTGACGGCGCTGATGGCCGGCGGCGCCCTGGCGGCCTTCGGATTGGCGGCGCGTTCGCTGATGCGCGGCCAGGACCCCTGCCGTCTGGCCGGTTATGGAGCAGTCTGGGGATTGCCGGCCTTCGCCATGGTTCTGCTCGCCGCCCCCCTGGAGTCGCCCCCGTTGTTTTGTCTCGGTGCCACCCTGATCGGTTTTGCCAGCGGCCAGTTCTCGGTGGGCACCCTGACGGCGGCCATGGGGTTGGATCCCGAAGGCCGCAGCGGCCTGGCGCTGGGCGCCTGGGGCGCGGTGCAGGCGGTCGGTTCGGGGATCGCCATCAGTCTGGCCGGGATGATTCGCGACCTGGTGTCCTTCCTGGCGATGCATGGCGATCTGGGGTCAACCTTGACCAGTAATGCCACTGGGTATGGCTCAGTTTATTATATAGAAATTCTGCTTTTATTTGCCGCTCTCATTGTGATTGGCCCACTCTCGCGCCATTCCCGTGAGAAATGTTCGTTGCGCTCCGATGATTTGGGTTTGGCTCAACTGCCAATCTGAACATCTTTGGTACGGAGGGTTTGATGACTAATGCCGGGTGGGGGGTCGATTTCGCTGTCGTCGCTATTTATTTGTTCTGGGGTTTTTTCATAGCTCTGGTTCTTTACTTGCGGCGTGAGGACCGTCGCGAGGGTTATCCTCTCGAAGAGGACGATCGGGCCCGTCTGGTTGCCGCCGGCGGGTTTCTGTTCACCGCCTCGCCCAAGACCTTCCGCCTGCCGTTGGGTGGCGGCAAGGTGAGCGTGCCCAACAAGGAGCGCGACACCCGCCCGATCGCCGCCAGGCGCATGAGCGTCGTCACCGGTTCGCCGATGACTCCGACCGGCAATCCCCTGGTCGACGGGGTCGGCCCGGCGGCCTATGCCGAGCGGTCCAGGGTTCCGGATCAGACCATGCATGGCCAGCCGCGCATGGCGCCGATGCGCATCGCCACCGACATCAGCATCGCCAAGGGCGATCCCGATCCCCGTGGCATGCCCGTGGTCGGCACGGATGGAGAGGTTGCCGGCACCGTCGCCGATGTCTGGGTCGACAGGGGCGAGGTGTTCATCCGCTATCTTGAGGTGAAACTGGCGTCGGGCGGGGCGAATGTGATGTTGCCGATCACCATGGCGCTGGTCGACAAGCGCCGCCGCCGGGTCAAGGTGGACGCCATCACCGCGGCGCAGTTCGCCGATGTGCCGAGGCTCGAGAACCCCGACCAGATCACCTTTTACGAGGAAGAACGCGTCGCCTCTTATTATGGCGGCGGTTTCCTCTACGCGACTCCTGAACGTGCCGAGCCTCTGATATGACCATGGGCGACGACGACTTTCACAGCGAGCCGGTGCGGGGATTGCCGGAACAGCCGCCGCCCGGCGAGACGATCCTGTGGCAGGGGTCTCCCCTCTGGTGGGATCTTGCCAGGCAGGTCTTTCATGTCCGTCTGGTGGCCGGCTATTTCCTGCTTCTGGCGGTGTGGCGCTGTCACCTGCGGTCGCCCGGCGGATTTGATGGTCGCGTCTTCGGCTCGGCGCTGCTGTCGGTGTTGCCGCTGGCCCTGCTGAGCCTGGCCTTGCTGGCCCTGCTGGCCTGGCTCAGCAGTCGGACCACGGTCTACACCATTACCAGCCGCCGGGTGGTGATGCGCATCGGCGTCGCCTTGCCCCTCACGGTCAATATTCCATTTTCCGTCCTGGGGTCGGCCGGACTCCAACTGCGCCGGGGTGGTTCGGGGGATATCGTGCTGGCGCTGTCCTGCCCGGAGCGGATCGCCTACAGTAATTTCTGGCCCCATGTCCGTCCGTGGCGCCTGCGACATCCCGAGCCGATGTTGCGGTCGATTGCCGGTGCGACGGCGGTGGCCGGTTTGCTCGCCGCGGCGGTGCGCGAGCAGGTGAACGTGCAGTTGTCCGATCAAAGCATGACCACCGCCGCCGGAACGGAAATCCTGTCGACATCGCTCGGCTTGTCTTCCTGAGACGGTTGCGAGGAGATGACCCTTGAGTTCGCTTGACCAACGACCGTTCCCGAAAATGGCCCTGCTCGGCGCGGGAATGCTGGCGTTGACGACGGTTGTCGGGGTCGGCGCGCATCAGTTGATCAAGCATTTTTCACCGACGGCCGAGGTTGCCGATTATGGAACCCAGATCCAGGCGCGCCGGCTGCGTTTCATCGATCAGGGTGACGGCATCAGTTCTTTCGGCGGCCATGTCAGGGTCTTTGACGCCACCACCGGCCGCGAACTGGCGCAACTGAAGGAAAGTGATGGTTTCGTTCGCGCCGTTCTGAACAGTCTGGCTTTTGAGCGGACCAGAAGCGGGGCCGGCGGCGACACGGTTTTCGAGCTGGCATCCTGGTCCAGCCACAAGCTGACGCTGAAGGATACCGCGACCGGCGCCTCCGTCAGTCTTGGACAGTTCGGTGCCGGCAACACCGCGGCGTTCCTGCGTTTCCTTGACCCCGCGGCGGACGGCGAAGGAGACCGGCGCCGATGATGGGGCATGGCCTGACCCTGGTCTTCGCGGTGTTTCTCTGGTGGTTCAGCACCGGAATCATCCTCAATCTGTGCGGGCGGCCGAAGCGGACCTTCGGCAAGACCCTGCTGGGGGGATCCGTGGTGCTGGTGGTGGCCCTGTATGGGCTTGCCGACAGCGCCTGGAGTGTCAGCGAGGGAGGGGCCTATCTCGCCTTTCTCAGTGCCATCGCCGTTTGGGGCTGGCTTGAAATGAGTTTCCTGATGGGCTATGTCACCGGCCCGCGGACATCGCCCTGTCCCTCCGACGCCAAGGGTTGGCACCGTTTTACCCTGGCGTTGAGAACCCTGCTTTACCATGAACTCGCCATCATCGCCGGCGCCGGAGTGATCATCGTCCTTACCTGGGGAGCGCCGAACCAGACGGCGACGGTCGCCTTCCTGATCCTGATGGTGATGCGGATCAGCGCCAAGCTGAACATCTTCCTCGGCGTGCCCTATCTACCGGTGGTTTTTCTGCCCGAGCGCCTGTCTTATCTGAAGTCCTATTTCAGGACGCGCAGGTTCAACTGGCTTTTGCCGGTATCCATTATCGGATCCGCCCTGTTCGCCGTTTCCCTGGGGCGGCGCGCGCTTGTCGCCGAGGGGGCCGAGGCCGTCGGCTGCGCCCTTCTTTTCTCGCTTCTGGCGCTCGCCATGCTCGAGCATTTCTTCATGATTCTACCGTTCCCCGACGCCGCCCTGTGGCGCTGGGCTAAGCCGGTGGGGGCCGCCGATGACGAAATATGAACTGCTGACGGCGCGTCCGGTCGGCAAAATGGATGCGCATCAAACGGGCATTCCGCCTCTGGGTGTTTCGGTGTTCATTTTCTGCGGCGACGAATTGCTGATCCAAAGACGCGCGGCGTCGAAGTATCACTCGGCCCTGCAGTGGTCCAACACCTGTTGCACCTATCCGAATATCGGCGAAGACGAACAGTCGGCGGCGGATCGTCGCGTGGTGGAGGAACTCGGCTTCTCGGTCAGTCTGCAGCCGGCCAACCTGATCGCCTACTCAACCCAGGCCGCCAACGGCTTGGCGGAACAGGGGCGGGTGAGGATTTTCAAGGGCTTTGCCGACAAGGAAAGTCTTTGGCTGGACTTTGATCCCGAAGAGATCGACGCCGTCCGCTGGGCCAAGCCGGAGGCTCTGCGCAATGAAATTTACCGGCGGCCACAGGACTTCACCCCGTGGTTCCGGGTCTATATCGAGCGCTGGGCGGAGTTGGGGCTTTAGACCATCCTGCGTCAGATATGACGCAGGATGGGATTGCGCCCGTTGAGGGCGCGGCCAAGTGCCTGGAGGGCACGCAGCCAGCTTCGCTGGCAACCAACACAAATTGTGCGCGAAGCGCACAGGCGAGGGCAAATTTAAAACACCTAAAGCGTCAGTCCCAGGCACAGCAGGGCGGCATAGGCGAGCTGCAGCTGCGCTGTGCGCACCAGGATGCGGTTCAGGCCCGGACCCCGCGGTTCGAAGGCGAAGCGTCGGGCCAGGATAACGGCGAACGGCAAAGCGCCATAGGCCAGCCACCAGGGATGTCCGGGCGGGACGCCACCGAATAAGGGAAGCAGCAGGAACGGCGTCAGCGTGAAGGCCGCGTAACAGATCGTCGTTAACCGGAATCCGGCGACGATCGCCAAGGTGCGCCGCCCGACCCGGGCGTCGGAAACCGCATCGCGATGATTGTTGACCAGCAGCACCGCGGCGGCGAACAGGCCGACCGCGATCCCGGCGATGCCGATTGTCCAGTTCAGGGTTCCGACGTTCAGCCAATAGGTTCCCCCGACCGCCGCCAGGCCGAAAAACAGCAACACAAAAATCTCGCCCAGGGGCGTGTGGGAAATTGGTATCGGCCCCGAGGAGTAAGCCAGACCGGCGAGAATCGACAGGAGGCCGATGGCTAAGATAATCCAGCCGCCGATGGATATCAGGGTGGCGCCGCACAGGGCGGCGAGCGCGAAACTCAGCAGCGCGGCCTTTTTTACCAGCTCCGACGGCAGCAGGCCGAGGGCCGAGACCCGGGGCGGGCCGAGGCGCTCCGGTCCGTCTCCGCCGCGTTCGAAGTCAGCCGCGTCGTTATGCAGATTGGTGCCGGCCTGGATGAAGACCGCGCCCAGCAAGGCCGCAACCATGGCCAGCCAGTTGATCGTGCCGGCGTCTCTGCCGGCCAGGCAGGCGCCGACCGCAACCGGCGCCAGCGCCATGCTCAGCGTCCGCGGGCGCACCGCCATGAGCCACAGGCTGAAGGCCGACCTTTCTTCGGTGTTCCCGGACTGCAGCAGGTATTCGATCGGCTGGGTATCTTTCATGCGGTGGGATCATGCCTTGTGCTGTCGGTTGGGAAAAGGCGGTAAATCGGTCGATGACCGCGGTTGGAGACTTGCCCGTCAGGCATGTTTCAAAAAAATGTCCCTTCCCCTTGGGTCCCTAGAGGAGCGGGAGGGGAAGGGACGAAACACGGTGACCGCGTCGGAGGTCGGATCACCATGGCTGCTCAAATGACAGAAGGTTACGCGTCACCAAAACATTCCCATTGCAGGGCGAATTTGTCCAATAAAATTTACAGAAAAAATGTCAGGATAAATTTACGATTACGGTGGCGGCGGCGTTCGCCCGGCTGCAACCCGGCTTTCCGTGCAGGGAAGATTGCGCTATTTTTGCGCCTTAAAGACGAATGCCTCGTCCGGACCGGAAATTCGAGGAACCAGATGACTGTCACCATCATTGTCGCCGTCGTGATCACCCTGCTTGTCCTGGCGCTCGGGGCGAAAATGTCACCGGTCGGGGGCTGGTATCGCGCCTTGCGCAAACCGTCCTGGAACCCGCCGGAATGGGTCTTTGGCCCGGTCTGGACGGTGATCCTCGGTCTCGCCGCCTGGGCGGGGGTCCTCGCCTGGACCAATGCGTCCGACGCCGATGGATGCCGGACCATCGCCGTGTTGTTCGCCATAAACATCGTCTTTCATATGGGCTGGAGCCCTTTGTTTTTTAATCTACGGCGACCCGATTGGGCTTTGATTGAGGTTCCTTTCCTATGGTTGTCCGTCATGGCATTGATCATTGGCCTGGCGCCATTTTCCACCTTGGCCAGTTGGCTATTGGTTCCCTATTTGCTTTGGGTGACGATCGCCACTGTTCTTAATCTGGTCATCGTCAGGATGAACCGTCCCTTCGGGGGGAGTGCGAACTCATAAAGGCACTGCGTCGTTGTGATGGGGTTGGTTTATAGACCATCCGCAATGCCCTGCTTGAGAACCGCGACAAGCCTTTCGACCGCCTCGGCGAGTTCTGGAAATCACTGACCACCAGATAGAAAGAGAAGGCCAGAGACGGCAACAGCAGGATCAAGCCAAACAGCTGCAACCAGAAACGCAGCCTGAAGGTTCTTACTTGCCAAGCCATCTCCGCCCCTTGTGAACTGCATTACCCGAAACCAGATGATCCTAGTCTTACTGCGTCATAAGTTGAGCTGACTCGTCCGGATGGTCGGACGTGCACAGCATGGACATCGCGAGAGCCTCCTGGCCAGAGCGATGCCGATCCGTCGTCGCATTGTGGCGATCGAATTGGGAATATGA
>DUZF01000204.1 GCA_013349665.1 Rhodospirillaceae bacterium
CATGGTGCAGGCACTGACCAGGACGGCCAATGCGAGACCTGCGAAGGTCCTGATCCGGCGGCGGGCGTTTTCAGAGACACGGATGAACACGGATGCCGCTGACGCGGCCGCGGATCCGGGGTTGGCCATGCTTGTCCGTGGCCGCGGAGCGGCATCCGTGTTCATCCGTGTTCTCCTCCTTTGCCGGGCATCACGGACGCATCGGCTTGGCGGGAAAAATTACCTTTGCGGCGCAGGCGGTCGAGGCAGAGATAGACCACCGGCGTGGTGTACAGGGTCAGGATCTGGCTGACCAGCAGGCCGCCGACGATGGAGATGCCGAGCGGCCGGCGCAGTTCGGCGCCGTCGCCGAAGCCCAGCGCCAGCGGCAGGGCGCCCAGCAGCGCCACCATGGTGGTCATCATGATCGGGCGGAAGCGTCGCAGGCAGGCCTCATGAATGGCCTCCTTGGGCGGCAGGCCCAGGGTCCGCTGGGTTTCAACGGCGACGTCGATCATCATGATGGCGTTCTTTTTGACAATACCGATCAGCAGAATGACGCCGATCAGCGCAATGATCGAGAATTCCGTGCCCGACGCCATCAGCGCCAGTACCGCGCCGACCCCGGCCGAGGGCAGGGTCGACAGGATGGTGACGGGGTGAATGTAGCTTTCGTAAAGGATGCCCAGCACGATATAGACGGCGGCCAGAGCCGCCAGGATCAGCAGCGGCTGGTTGGCCAGCGAGTCCTGGAAGGCCTTGGCGGTGCCGGCGAAACTGCCCTGGATGGTGCCCGGCATGCCGATCTCGGCCTGTCCCTTGGCCACCGCCGCCACCGCGTCGCTGAGCGATTTTCCGGGCGCGACATTGAAGGAAATGGTGCCGGCGGCGAAATGGCCCTGGTGGTTGACCGACAGCGGCGTATTGCCCGTCTGATGGCTGGAGAAAGCCGACAGCGGCACCATGGTTTCGCTGGCGGTGCTGACGGCGGCGGCGGTGGAGACGGCGCCGCGCCCGGTGCTGGACAGCGAATTGTTGCTGAGATTGCGGGCGGCGTCGGCGGCCACGGCGCCGGCCGAGGCGGCCTGGGCCTTGGCCGGGCGGCTGGTGCCGGCCACCGCGTTGGAGGTCTGGGTGCCGCTTGGCGGGCCGCCCTGGGTGCTGACATACAGCTCGTCGAGGATCTCCGGGCTTTGCCAGTAGCGGGGCGCCACCTCGAGGACTACGTGATATTGGTTCAGCGCATTGTAGATGGTCGTCACCTGGCGTTGGCCGAAGGCGTCGTAAAGGGTGTTGTCGATCTGGCTGACGGCCAGATGCAGGCGCGCCGCCGTCGGCCGGTCGATGACGATTTCCGTCTGCAGGCCCTTGTCCTGCTGGTCGGTGTTGACCTCGGTCAGTGTCGGGTCGCGGCGCAGAACCTCGGTCAGCCGCTGGGTCCATTGGCGCAGTTCGGCCAGATGGTCGGCCTGCAGGGTGTATTGGAACTGGGCATTGCCCATCCGTCCGCCCATGCGGATATCCTGCACCGCCTGCAGGAACAGCGAGGCGCCGGGGACCTGGGACAGCTTGCCGCGTAAGCGCCCGATCACCTGGTCGGCGGTGAACGGCCGCTCGGACAGCGGCTTGAGGGCGACGAAAACGAATCCGGAATTGGTCTGGGCGCCGCCGGTGAAGCCGACCACCGCGCTGACCGCCGGGTCGTCCTTGATGATGGAGACGAACTGCACCAGCTTGTCGCGCATCAGCTGGAAGGAAATACTCTGGTCGGCCTGGATGCCGCCGACCAACCGGCCGGTGTCCTGCTGCGGAAAGAATCCCTTGGGCACGGCGACGAACAGCTGGACGTTCAGCGCCACCGTCGCCGCCAGGGTCAGCAGGGTCAGCCAGGGATGGCGCAGCACAATTTCCAGCGAACGGCCATAGGCGCCGGAGATGATGTCAAGCCAGCCGCCGCCCTGGCGCTGCCGACGCGGCAGCTGCAACAGGGTGGCGCACATCATCGGGGTGGTCGACAGCGAGATCACCAGCGACACCAGGATGGCCACCGACAGCGTCACCGCGAATTCGCGGAACAGGCGGCCGATGATGCCTCCCATCAGCAGGATCGGCAGGAACACGGCGACCAGCGACAGGCTCATCGACAGCACCGTGAAGGCCACCTCGCGGGCGCCCTGCAGGGCGGCCTGGCGCCGCGGCATGCCGCCCTCCATCAGGCGGACGACGTTTTCCAGCACGACGATGGCGTCGTCGACAACGAAACCGGTGGCCACCGTCAGCGCCATCAGCGACAGGTTGTCGAGGCTGTAATTCAGCAGATACATGGCGCCGAAGGTGCCGATCAGCGACACCGGCACGGCGACGCAGGGGATCAGGGTGGCCCGGGGGTCGCGCAGGAAGACGAAGACCACCAGAATGACCAGGCCGACCGACAGCATCAGGGTGCGTTCGACGTCCCTCAGCGAGGCGCGGATGGTGGAGGTCCGCTCCACCGCCACCTTGAGCTCGATGGCGGCGGGAATCGACGCCCGCAGTTCGGGCAGGAGGGCGGTGACCCGGTCCACCGTCTCGATGATATTGGCGGCGGGCTGGCGATACAGGATCACCAGCACCGACGGGCGACCGTTGGCCAGGCCCTGGTTGCGCAGGTCCTCGACCGAATCGATGACCTCGGCGACGTCGGACAGGCGCACCGGCCGCCCGTTGCGATAGGCGATCACCAGCGGCCGGTACTCGTCGGCGCGGCTGGCCTGGTCATTGGTGGTGATCTGGTAATGCCGGTCGCCCTCCTCGATGGCGCCTTTCGGACTGTGGGCGTTGGCCGAGGCCAGGGCGGCCCGCACATCCTCGAGACCGATGCCGTATTTGAACAGGGTCCGCGGGTTGACCTCGGCACGCACCGCCGGCAGCGAACTGCCGCCCACCGAGACCTGGCCGATGCCTTCGACCTGCGACAGCTTCTGCTGCAGCACGGTGGCCGCCGAATCATAGACCTGGCCCTGGGTCAGGGTGTCCGAGGTCATCGCCAGCACCATGATCGGGGCATCGGCGGGATTGACCTTGCGATAGGTGGGATTGCTGCGCAGCGCCACCGGCAGGTCGGCGCGGGCGGCGTTGATGGCCGCCTGGACGTCGCGGGCGGCGCCGTCGATGTCGCGGTCGAGGCCGAATTGCAGGGTGACGCGGGTCGAGCCGAGGGAACTTGACGAGGTCATCTCGGCGACGTCGGCGATCTGTCCGAGATGGCGCTCCAGCGGCGTGGCGACGCTGGTGGCCATGGTCTCCGGGCTGGCGCCGGGCATGCTGGCCTGCACCGAGATGGTGGGAAAATCCACCTGCGGCAAAGGCGACACCGGCAACAGGAAGAACGACACGGCGCCGGCCAGAGTCAGCCCCAGGGTCAGCAGGGTGGTGGCCACCGGCCGACCGATGAACAGGCCGGGAAGGTTCACGTCGGCTCACCTTGTGCGACCGGCCGCGACACTAGGCGGGCCAGTTTCTCGAAGGCGAGATAGATCACCGGGGTGGTGAACAGGGTCAGCAGCTGGCTGAGGATCAGTCCGCCGACGATGCTGATGCCCAGCGGATGGCGCAGTTCGGAGCCGGTGCCGGTGCCGATCATCAGCGGCAGGGCGCCGAACAGGGCCGACATGGTGGTCATCAGGATCGGCCGGAAGCGCAGCATGCAGGCCTGGTAGATGGCCTCGCGCGGGGATTTGCCCTGGTTGCGTTCGGCGTCGATGGCGAAGTCGACCATCATGATGCCGTTCTTCTTGACGATGCCCATCAGCAGGATGATGCCGATGATGCCCAGCACGCCGAGATCGCTGCCGGCGACGGTCAGCGCCAGCAGGGCGCCGATGCCGGCCGAGGGCAGGGTCGACAGGATGGTGACCGGGTGGATGTAGCTTTCGTAGAGCACGCCCAGCACGATGTACATGGTCACCAGTGCCGCCAGGATCAGGAACACTTCATTGGCCAGTGACGACTGGAAGGCCATGGCGGCGCCCTGGAAGCGGGTCAGCACGCCGGGCGGCATGCCGATCTCGGCCTCGACCGCGTGGATCGCCTCGACGGCGGCGCCCAGCGAAGCGCCGGGGGCCAGGTTGAAGGAGATGGTGGTGGCCGGGAACTGCCCGAGATGGTTGATCTGCAGCGGCACCATGCGTTCCTCGACGGTGGCGATGGCCGACAGCGGCACCTGGCCGCCGGCCGAGGACGGCAGATGGAGATCCGACAGCGCCGCCAGGCGGGACTGGGTCCGGGGGTCGCTTTCGAGGATCACCCGGTACTGGTTGGACTGGGTGAAGATGGTCGAGACGATGCGCTGGCCGAAGGCGTCATAGAGGGCGTTGTCGACGGTCGACGGTGTGATGCCGAAACGCGCCGCGGTGTCGCGGTCGATCCTGACGAAGGCGGCCAGGCCCTGGTCCTGGGCATTGCTGGTGACATCGGCCAGTTCCGGCCGTTCGGCAAGGCGGGCGATCAGCCGCGGGGCCCATAGCGCCAGCTCGTCCGGATTGGCGTCTTCGAGGGCGAACTGGTATTGGGTGCGGCTGACCGTGGCGTCGATGGTGAGATCCTGCACCGGCTGCATGAACAGGTCGATGCCGGCGATGCCGGCGGTCTCGCGCTGCAGGTTGCGGATCACCTCGCCGGCGCTGGCGCTGCGTCGGTCCCGCGACTTGAGGTTAATCAGCAGCCGGCCGCTGTTCAGCGTCGTGTTGATGCCGTCGACGCCGATGAAGGACGACAGGCCTTCGACGTCCGGGTCCTTGAGGATGGCTTCGGCCAGGGCCTGCTGGCGTTCGGCCATGGCGGCGAAAGAGATGCTTTGCGGCGCCGCCGACACGCCCTGGATCAGGCCGGTGTCCTGCACCGGGAAGAAGCCCTTGGGGATCCACAGATACAGCAGCACCGTCAGCACCAGGGTGCCGACGGCCACCAGCAGGGTTGACCGCGCATGGCCCAGCACCCAGGTCAATGCGCGGCCATAAGCCTCCAGCAGCGCCTCGAACCAGCCGGCGGACGCCTGCGCGCGGGCCTCGTGCCGGCGCAGCAGGCGGGCGCAGAGCATCGGCACCAGGGTCAGCGAGACCACCGCCGAGATCAGGATGGTGACCGCCAGGGTGATGGCGAATTCGCGGAACAGCCGTCCCACCACGTCGCCCATGAACAGCAACGGGATCAGCACGGCGATCAGCGAGATGGTCAGCGAGACGATGGTGAAGCCGATCTGCTCGGAGCCCTTCAGCGCCGCGGTCAGCGGCGGATCGCCCTCCTCGATGTAGCGGCTGATGTTCTCGATCATGACGATGGCGTCGTCGACGACGAAGCCGGTGGCGATGGTCAGCGCCATCAGGGTCAGGTTGTTGACCGAAAAACCGGCCAGATACATGACGCCGAAACTGCCGATCAGGGACAGCGGCACCGACAGGCTGGGGATGATGGTGGCCGGAATGTTGCGCAGGAAGACGAAGATCACCAGCACCACCAGGACCACCGCCAGGCCCAGTTCGAATTCCACATCCGACACCGAGGCGCGGATGGTGTTGGTGCGGTCGGTCAGCACGCTGACCTCGGCGGCCGGCGGCAGCGCCTTCTTCAGGTCCGGCAGGCGGGACTTGATGGCGTCGACCACGGCGATGACATTGGCGCCGGGCTGGCGCTGGATATTGACGATGATCGCCGGCCGGCCGTTCATCCAGGCCGCCAGCTTGGTGTTCTCGGCGCCGTCCACCACCTGGGCGACGTCCGAGAGCCTGACCGGCGCGCCGTTCTTGTAGGCGACCACGATGTCGCGGTACTCGCCGGCGCTTTTCAGCTGGTCATTGGCATTGATGGTATAGGCCCGCATGGGGCCGTCGAAACTGCCCTTGGCGATGTTGACATTGGCGGTGGCGATGGTGGTGCGCAGGTCGTCGATGTTGAGGCCATAGGCCGCCAGGGCGTCGGGATTGGCCTGGATGCGCACGGCCGGCCGCTGGCCGCCGGCGATGCTGACCAGGCCGACGCCCGGCAGCTGCGAAATCTTGGTGGCCAGCCTGGTGTCGACCAGGTCTTCGAGCTCGGTCAGTTGCAGGGTCGAGGAGGTCACCCCCAGGGTGACGATGGGGGCGTCGGCGGGATTGACCTTGGCATAGATGGGCGGCGCCGGCAGATCCGAGGGCAGCAGGTTGCCGGCGGCGTTGATGGCCGCCTGGACCTCCTGCTCGGCGATGTCCAGGCTGATATTGAGGCTGAACTGCAGGGTGATCACCGAGGCCCCGGCGGAACTGGCCGAGGACATCTGGATCAGGCTGGGCATCTGGCCGAACTGGCGCTCCAGCGGCGCCGTTACCGACGAGGTCATGACATCGGGGCTGGCCCCAGGATAAAAGGTCTGCACCTGGATGGTCGGATAGTCGACCTCAGGAAGGGCCGACAGCGGCAGGAAACGGAAGGCCAGCATGCCGACCAGGAGGATCGCCACCATCAGCAGCGAGGTGGCCACCGGGCGCAGGATGAACGGCCGTGACGGGTTCATTTACGGCTGCTGTTTTTTCTGATGGCGGTGTTCGCCCTCGGCCGGCTTGCGGTCGGTGCCGCCGCCTTCGGCCGGCAGGGTGATCTGGGCGCCGTCCTTGAGTTTGTCGGCGCCGTCGACCACCACCTGGTCGCCGGCATCGAGGCCGTCGCTGACCGAGACACTGTCGCCTGACCCCGGTCCCAGCGTCACCGGCTTGACGGCGACGGTGTTGTCGGGCTTGACCAGATAGACGAAGGTTCCCGGGGCGCCGCGCTGGACGGCGGCGGCGGGGATGGAGACCTGGTCGGTCAGAGTGTCCACCAGCAGGCGAACATTGACGAACTGGTTGGGGAACAGCAGGTTGTCGGCATTGTCGAAGACGGCCCGCAGTTTCACCGTCCCGGTGCTGGTGTCGATCTGGTTGTCGACGGTGGTCAGCATGCCCTGGCCCAAGCGGGTGCTGTGGCTGCGGTCAAAGGCGGTGACCGGCAGGCTGGCGCCGGCGGCGAGCCGTTTCATCACTGCCGGCAGATTGTCCTCGGGCAGGGTGAAAATGACGCTGATCGGATGCATCTGGGTAATCACCACGATGCCGTTGGTGTCATTGGTCTGGGCGTAATTTCCCGGATCCACCTGGCGCAGGCCGACCCGCCCCGAGATGGGGGCGACGATATGGCAATAAGTGAGATTGAGCTTCGCGGTATCGACCATCGCCTTGTCGGTTTCGACGACACCTTCATATTGTTTGACCAGCGACTCCTGGGTATCCAGCTGCTGGCGGGCGATGGAATCCTGCCGCACCAGGGTGCGATAGCGCTCGAGATTGATGCGGGCCTCCGCCAGCAGCGCGCCGTCGCGCTGCAGTTGGCCCTGATACTGGTCCAGCTGCCGCTGATAGGGGCGGGGATCGATCTGCGCCAGGAAGTCGCCGGTTTTCACCTCCTGGCCTTCCTTGTAGGCGACTTCGATCAATTGGCCGGCGATCTGGGTGCGGACGG
>DUZF01000351.1 GCA_013349665.1 Rhodospirillaceae bacterium
CGCGCCTCGCGGCCGGCAGAGACCCAGGACCTGCACCGGCTGATCCGCCAGGCCATCGACGGCGCCGAGGGCCCGCCCCGCGCCATTTCGCTGAGCCGCGAGACAGCGATCCGACCCTTGTCGGTGGTGGTGGCGCCGCTGGCGGCGAAGGCGGGCAGCCAGCCGGTCGCGGTATTGTTGATCGCCGATCCCGACCGGCTCAGCCTGCCGACCCTGGAAACCGTCATGCGCCTGTTCGACCTGACCGAGGCGGAAGGCCGCCTGGCGCTGGCCCTCGCCCAGGGGAACCGGATCGAGGACGCGGCCGAACAGCTGGGGATCACTATCAGTTCGGCCCGCACCTATCTCAAGCGGGTATTTTCCAAGACCGGCGCCGATCGCCAGGCCGAACTGGTTCGTCTGATCGTCGGAGCGCCCAGCCTGCTTGACCTCGGCAGCTGACGAAAACTCTGTTACCATAGCTTCAAGAAATATTTGGGGAGGTCCGGGAATGTCGGCTGTACGCCTTTCCCCCTTGCGCAACAAGGGATGGCTGCGTTTCACCATGGTCGGCACGGCCTTGACCTTGCCGGCCGCCGCCCTCGAACATTCCCTCGGCTATTTCAGCGACGGCACCCAGGGTTTGGCCCAGGCCTCGGAATTCGTCGGCGCCGGCATCGCCATCGTCCTCATTGTCGGCCTGTCCGCCGCCTGGGTGCTCAACGGCTTCGCGGTAAAGCAGCAGCGCGAAGACGAGGAAGGCGAAGAAAGCCATTCCTCGCCGTCACGCGGCGGCGCCCCCGCCCACCCACAGCCGCACCGTCCGGCCCCAGGCCAGAAGCGCTGAACTCTCTTTAAAGTTGTTGTTTTTTTGGCTATGGACGTATTTCTACGTGTAATTTTTCTAGTGAAAAATGATTTTTAATGCAATACTATCTCTCATTGATTGCATTGATCCGTTGAGTTCCATGAACAACATCCACACCTCTCAGGAAAAATCGGACTTCAAGCGCCATGCCCTCAACCGCTCGGCGCCTTTCGGCCCGCTGCCGGCGGAAGACATCGAACGCCTGGCCTCGATGGCCAAGATCGTCACCCTGCCGGCCGGCATGCTGCTGTTCATGAAGGGAGATCCCGGCGACCGCCTGTACATCATCGTCAGCGGCCTCGTGCGCATCGCCACCGTTTCACCGGACGGCCAGGAAATCACCCTGAATCTCCTCTCGGACGGCCAGATGTTCGGTGAAATCGCCATCCTCGACGGCGGCATCCGCACCGCCGACGCCACCACCGTGGAGGAGACGCAACTGCTGGCCATCGAACGGCGCGACCTGACGTCCCTGCTGGTTGAAAACCCCAGAGTCTGCATGCGGCTGCTGTACACTTGCGCCGCCCGTCTGCGCTGGATCAGCCAGGCGCTGGAGGATACCCAGTTCCTTGATTTGCCGGCACGCCTCGCCAAGCGCCTGCTGCAACTCGCCCATGCCTTCGGCCGACCGGCCGAGCAGGGTATAAAAATCGGCATCCGGCTTTCCCAGCAGGATCTGGCGACCCATATGAATGCCAGCCGAGAAAGCGTCAACAAGCTGATCAATGCCTGGGAGCATCAGGGCCTGGTGCAAACCGGGCGTAATTGGATCATAATCACCAACCCCGAGGGCCTGGAACAGTCCACCTTCGGTTGGCGGTGCTGAATGATCGGAGAAGGCGATGCCCAGGGGCGACAGCGGTGACGGCGGCAAAGGACGGAAGGCGCGAAATGTGCTCGGCACCCGGCTCGAGGATTGCTCCACCAGGCCGATGACCGGGTTCTTCCGCAATGGCTGCTGCGACACCGCGCCCGAGGATGTCGGCAGCCACACCGTCTGTATCGTCGCCACCGAGGAATTTCTGAAATTCTCCAAGGAACGGGGCAATGACCTGTCGACCCCGGTGCCGCAATGGGGGTTCGCGGGTCTGAAGCCGGGCGACCGCTGGTGCCTTTGCGCCCCGCGCTGGCAGGAAGCCTTCGCCGCCGGCCATGCGCCACAGGTGGTCCTGCGCGCCACCCATGAGGAAGCGCTGGAATTCTGCGGCCTCGCCGACCTCAAGAAATACGCCATCGACCTGTCCTGAAGTCCGCCGGGAGCAACAGATGAACCCCGGTGAACGGCCGGCACCGGCGATACTGGGGTTGCAGGTGCTGCTGCCCTTCGCCGGCGGCTATTTCCTGTCTTATCTGTACCGCTCGGTCAATGCCGTGCTGGGTGGCGAAATCGCCGCCTCGATCACTCTCGAGGCCGCCGATATCGGCCTCATGACCAGCGTCTATTTCATTGCCTTCGGGGCCTTCCAACTGCCGCTGGGAGTGCTGCTGGATCGTTTCGGACCGCGCCGCGTCGAGGCTTTGCTGCTGCTGGTGGCGGCGGCCGGTGCCTTTTGCGTCGCCCGGGCCGACGGCGTGGCGGCGCTGGTGGCCGGGCGCGCCCTGGTCGGGGTCGGCGTCTCATCCTGCCTGATGGCGCCGCTCAAGGCCAATGTGCAGTTCTTTTCCCGCCACCAGCTGCCGCTGATGAACGGCATCATTCTCGGCGCCGGCGGCATCGGCGCCGTCGCCGCCACTGCACCGGTGCATGCCGCCCTGGCGGTCACCGACTGGCGCGGCGTCTATGCCTGCCTGGCCGGGTTGACCGCCGTCATGGCCGGCCTGCTGTGGTGGATCGTCCCTGACGGACCGACGGCTGCCGGCGGCACCTCCATGGCTGACCAACTGCGGGCCATCGGCCGGATCTTCGCCGATGGCGGGTTCCACCGCGTCGCCCCGCTGACCGTCGCCTCGCTCGGCTATTTCATGGCCGTCCAGGGGTTGTGGGCCGGCCCCTGGCTGCGCGATGTCGCCGCCCTGGCGCCGTCGCAGTCCGCCGGCGCCCTGGCGACGGTGGCGGCGGCCATGGCCCTGGGATACCTGCTGACCGGCGCCATCGGCGTGCGCCTCGAACGCCGTGGCCTGTCCCTGACCACCTCGGCCGGCATCGGCATGGCGGCCTTTCTTGCCCTCAGTCTGGCGATGGCGGGCGGCTGGGTTCCGGCGCCCTATCTATGTGGCGCCCTGTGGGGATTCTTCGGTGCCGCCAGCACCGCCAGCTACGCCATCCTGACCCGGCGCTTCGACGGAACCCTGGCCGGCCGGGTCAACACCAGCCTCAACCTGCTGGTTTTCCTCGCCGCCTTCGCCATCCAATGGGGCATCGGCGCCGTCCTCGGCCGTTTCGACAGGATCGACGGCCATTGGCCGGCCGAGGCCTGGACACTGGCTCTCGGCTTGCCGCTGCTGCCCTACGCCCTGGCCCTGCTATGGTACATCAGACGCCAGCGGTAGAAAATTTCTGATGCCAAGATTTGCTTCCAATGTAAATTGACGCATCGATCGCGATGGGAATTAATCGGCATGGATCTCACAACCCGTTACCTTGGCCTTAACCTCAAAAACCCCCTGGTTGCTTCCGCTTCGCCATTGGCGCTTGATATCGGGAACATCCGGCAGCTCGAAGACATGGGAGCCTCCGCCGTCGTCCTGCCGTCGATCTTTGAGGAAGATATCGACAGCGAGATCGAAGACATCGAACGCCTGATGGCCGTCGGCAATTCCGAGACCCTGTCCTACCTGTCCTCGGCTGTCGCCGACAATGTCGGCCCCAAGCACTATCTCGGGCTGATCCGAAGGGCCCGGGCGGCGGTCGATATTCCGGTGATCGCCAGCCTCAACGGCACCTCGCGCACCGGCTGGATCGACTATGCCCGGCAGATCGAGGAGGCCGGGGCCAGCGCGCTCGAACTCAATGTCTATTTCCTGCCGACCGATCTGTCGCTGTCGGGTAGCGAGGTGGAAGCCCGCCATATCGACATCCTTGCGGCGGTCAAACAGGCGGTGGCGATTCCCGTGGCCGTCAAACTCAGCCCGTTTTTCAGTTCGGTCGGCCATATGGTGCAGCGGCTGGACCAGGCCGGGGCCGATGGTTTTGTGCTGTTCAACCGCTTCTACCAGCCCGACATCGACCTGGAAGATCTGACCCTGGTTCGCGACCTCAAGCTCAGCAACAAGGGGGAAATCCGCCTGCCGCTGCTGTGGATCGCCTCCCTGGCCGGCAGGATCAAGGGCTCCCTGGCCGCCAGTTCAGGGGTCCAGAGTGCCGCCGAGGTGATGAAATACCTCTTCGCCGGTGCCGATGTGGTGATGACCACCTCGGCTTTGCTGCGCCATGGCGTCGGCTTCATGAAGACCTTGCATGACGGCCTGGTCGCCGACCTCATCGCCCGCGAGGTCAACAGCCTTGCCGAGATCCGCGGACGCATGAGCCGCACCGCCCTGGGGGCGCAGGAGGCCTATGACCGGGTGAATTACATCCGCATCCTCAGGGGCGGCAAATATATCGGCTGAGGGCAGCCGGCTCTTGAGCATCCCGCGTCAAATTTGGCGCAGACTGCAGGGTGACCAAATCTGAACTGCCTGGGCGCTGCGTGAACGAGAACCGCTATAGCAATGACGCAAACAAAAAATCCACTGACCTATGCAATCGTCATGGCCGGACTTGTTCCGGCCATCCACGCGGTTCCGCAAAAGCACATTCGGAAGTAATGACTTCGCTGGCACCACGTGGATGCCCGTGACAAGCACGGGCATGACGAAAAAACGAAAGTTCCTGTACCTTTTACACTATAGGCTTACTTGCCGGCCTGGGCCTGGCGGATGAAGTCTCCGAGCGGCAGGTCATCGGTAATAATGTGATGCAACCACCAATCCTTGACGGATTGCAGGACGAACAGGTCGCCGCCTTTTTTTAATCTGATCCGGAAATGCGGGACATCGGCCAAAAGGCGTCCATGCTCGAAGTTGTGCTCCTGCCGTCGGGGATAGCAATATTTCGCCATCAGAGCATTCTCGGTGTCGAAGTGTAGCCTGGTAAGAGCGGTCAGGTCTTCAAACAGAGAACGGATAACGGCTTCATCGGCTTTGTCTCTGATGGATTGGTTCAGTTGATTGATCAGATCCACCATCTGTCGATGCTGTTCATCGATGTCATCTATCCCAGTGATATGCGCATCATCGATTTCGAGCCAGACACCGACTTCGACCGCCGGCGTGTTGACGGCATAGGTGTATTTGCCGCCACCGCTGTTCTTGCTCTGATACATGGCGGCGTCGGCGCCCACCAGCAGTCTGTCCATTTCGGTGCCATTCTCGGGGTAAACACTGATACCGATACTGGCGCCGACCTTGCAGTCCTGCTCATTGGGCAGTTGGATCGGCTCGCTTAAGCAATCGATCAGCTTTCTCGCCACCGGCACCGCCTCGTCGGGACTGTCCAATCCGCCCAGCATGACAAGAAATTCGTCGCCCCCCATGCGGGCGACGGTATCCATCGCCCGCACCAGGGAAAGGAATCTCTGCGCCACCACCTTGAGGACGATATCGCCGGCATCATGACCATGACGGTCGTTCACCGGCTTGAAATCATCGAGATCGACGAACAGCAGCGCCACATGCTTTTTGTTGCGCCGGGCCTGGGAAATGGCCTGCGAAAGACGATCGAAGAACAGGGACCGATTGGGAAGTCCGGTCAACCCGTCATGGAAGGCCATGAAGCTGATCTGCAATTCCGCCTGCTTGCGTTCGGTGATGTCGGTATGGGTACCGATCATCCGCGACGGCCGCCCATCCTTGCCGCGACCGACGATCATGCCGCGGGACAGGATCCACTTCCAGCTGCCGTCCCGGCATCGCAAACGATGTTCCAGCACGAACTCGGCGATGGCGCCGTCACAATAGGCCTGGATGGTGGCCAGGGCCGGGGCGAGATCCTCCGGATGGACGAGTTTTTTCCAGTCCTCGATGCCGTTGCCGACCTCGCCCTCGGCATAGCCCAGCATCTCCCTCCACCGCCGGGAAAACAGAACCTCGCCGGTGCCGATAGTCCAATCCCAGACACCGTCGCCGGCGCCCTCGAGGGCGAACTGCCAGCGTTGCTCGCTTTCACGCAAAGCGGCCTCGGCGACCTTGCGCTCCTTGAAATATGTCGCCAGCGCCAGGCCGACCACCGACAGAATGATGATGTAGAAGGCGTAATTGCTCAGATGGGTCCTGGCGATATCGTCGGAGAAAAAGCCGGTGCCGTTCTTGGCGCCGATGATCGCCTGGATGGCCGTGACGGCCAGGACCAGGACCGCGCCATGGGCGCCAAGTCGCACGGCGGCCCAGGTTATGAACAGATACATCCAGTAGCCGCGGGCAATCTGACCCAACGAGTCGTGAAGCCAATCAAGAAAAACCACCTGTCCGACCCCAAAAGACAGGATCAGGATCAATGCCGCTTCGAAAGCCTTACGCGGCGGCGCCCACTCCCGCGGCGGCTCCCGCCAGATCAGCAGCAGCGGCGTGACGATGATCAGGCTGATGGCGTTGCCGGCCCAGCGCTGGCCGAAGCTGCGGATGCCGAAAACCCCGGAAAATGTCAGCATCCCGGCTGACTGCAACATCTGCACCGCCGTCGCCACCAACAGGCCGATGGCGGTCGCCCCCAGGACAATCTTCAAATAATCGCTCAGCCTGGTCAGTGACGGGTCGAAGCGGCGCTTTACCAACCAGATGCCCGCGGCCATGCCGACCGTATGGCAAAGCGAGATCAGCATCGACGAGACGAATGACATCCCCGAGAGGTAAACACCCAGCAGGGCGCCGACAAAAACCGCCAGGCAATAGCGGTACCCCTCCAGCAGGAGAACCGCGAAGGCCACCGCGTTGGCCATCCATAGAAAGCTGAGGACGGTATTGTCGCTGAAGACAAGCACCTTCAGCCTGGCAAGGACCACATAGACCGCAATCAGCCCGAGAAGCTTGGAAACGTCCCTTAAACTGTGTGACCCCGGGTTCAATTATTTCGCCCTTTCCGGGCGGTCGTGACCGTTTCCACCCTACCCCAGGATAGAATAACCCAATCGCCGCCGTTCAAAAAGAGCGGGGTGACCGCCTTGCCGCGCCAAAGCTCACCCTTCCGCCGTCAGCAGCGACACCCCGAGGCCGGCGCGCCGGCGCAGCCACAGGCTGGGACGATAGCGGGGATCGCCGGTGATCTCCTGCATCGCCGTCAGCACCCGCAACACCCGGCCGGCCCCCAGCCGGTCGCCCCAGGCCAGCGGCCCGCAAGGATAGCCGAGACCCAGGGTTACCGCGCGATCGACATCCTCGGGGGTGGCGATGCGCTGCTGGGCGATGTCGCAGGCGATGTTGACGATGGTCGCCACCACCCGCTGGGCCACCAGGCCGGGGCTGTCGCGCACCACCGACACCGGCACCCCGTCGGCGGCCAGCAGCCCATGGGCGGCGTCGCGCATGGCCGGCTCGGTGATCGGGGTGGTCATCAGGGTGCGGTGGCTGTCCAGGCCGAACATCGGGTCCAGCGCCATGCAGTGGCGGGCGTCGAGCCCCAGACGCAGCGCCGCGCTGGTGGCATCCTCG
>DUZF01000324.1 GCA_013349665.1 Rhodospirillaceae bacterium
CACGGTTCAGTTGCCGGAGGGCACCGAGATGGTGATGCCGGGCGACAACGTGTCGATGCTGGTGGAGCTGATCTGCCCCATCGCCATGGACGAAGGCCTGCGATTTGCCATCCGCGAAGGTGGCCGGACCGTCGGCGCCGGAGTTGTTGCGTCGATCATCGAGTAAGTATATAACGCTTGGTTTCGCCTGGGCGAGAGCTTGCGGGCGACACGTCCACGCCGTCGTCGGTCCGCCGACGGCGGCGGTTTGGGTCTAGGAGTGTAGCTCAACTGGTAGAGCACCGGTCTCCAAAACCGGGGGCTGGGGGTTCGAGCCCCTCCACTCCTGCCATCCGGTGGACACCGATGGTTTTTTTGTTGCGTAGGGTGAACGAGTACCGATGGCAAAGATTTCCCCCGCCCTGTTTTATCGCCAGGTCCGTCAGGAAGTGGCGAAGATCACCTGGCCTTCGCGCAAGGAAACAGGGGTCTCGACGTTGATGGTTTTCGCCATGGTGGTCCTCGCCTCCGTGTTTTTCCTGCTTGTCGACCAGTTTTTCGCCTGGGCTGTGCGGCAGATCTTCGGGCTGGGAGCCTGATCATGGCCCATCGCTGGTACGTCATTCATGTGTATTCGGGCTTCGAGAAGAAGGTCGCCCAGTCGATCCGCGAGCAGGCCGAGCAAAAGGGGCTGGCCGAACGCTTCGACCAGGTGCTGGTGCCGGTGGAAGAGGTGATGGAAGTCCGTCGCGGCAGCAAGATCCAGACCGAGCGGAAGTTCTTTCCCGGCTATGTGCTGGTGCGCATGGACCTGTCCGACGAGACCTGGCATCTGGTCAAGAACACTCCCAAGGTCACCGGCTTCCTCGGCGGCAAGGGGCGTCCGTCGCCGATCTCGGAGGCCGAGGCCGACCGCATCATGAAGCAGGTGCAGGAAGGCATCGAACGGCCGAAACCCTCCATCACCTTCGAGGTGGGCGAGCAGGTGCGGGTGTCCGACGGTCCCTTCACCTCGTTCAACGGCATGGTCGAGGAAGTCGACGAGGAAAAGGCCCGGCTCAAGGTGGCGGTGTCGATCTTCGGCCGCTCGACGCCGGTGGAGCTGGAATATTCGCAGGTGGAGAAGCTGTAGGCTTCGACATTCCCGCGCAAGCGGGGATCTAAGTGGCGGGAGGCCGGCCATGGCCGTACCGCCGACCCGGAATGTCGGCTTTTGCCGACTGGAATAGTGAGAACCGAGGTAGACAATGGCAAAGAAAATCGTCGGCTTTATCAAGCTGCAAGTGCCGGCGGGCAAGGCCAACCCTTCCCCGCCGATCGGTCCCGCGCTGGGCCAGCGCGGTCTTAACATCATGGAATTCTGCAAGGCCTTCAACGCCCAGACGCAGAGCCTGGAACCCGGCATGCCGATTCCGGTGGTGATCACCGCTTTCGCCGACCGCACCTTCACCTTCGTCACCAAGACCCCGCCGGTCAGCTATTTCCTGAAGAAGGCGGCCGGCCTGCAGAAGGGGTCGCAGACCCCCGGCAAGGGCTTCGTCGGCAAGGTGACGATGACGCAGATCCGCGAAATCGCGGAGAAGAAGATGCAGGATCTGAACGCCAACGACATCGAGGCGGCCTCCGCCATGCTCGTCGGCTCGGCCCGGTCGATGGGCCTCCAGGTGGTGGAGTAAGACGATGGCGCAAGGTAAGCGAGTTAGAAACGCCTATGGCGACATCGACCGCAACAAGTTCTACGCGGTGGCCGATGCGGTCAAGATGATCAAGGCCAAGGCCGGCGCCAAATTCGATGAGACCATCGAAATCGCGCTCAACCTGGGCATCGATCCCCGTCATGCCGACCAGATGGTGCGCGGCGTCGTCGATCTGCCCAATGGCACCGGCAAGACCGTGCGGGTCGCCGTCTTCGCCAAGGGCGCCAAGGCCGACGAGGCCAAGGCGGCGGGAGCCGACGTGGTCGGCGCCGAGGACCTGGCGGAAGAGGTGCAGGGCGGCAAGATGGATTTCGACCGCTGCATCGCCACCCCCGACATGATGGGGCTGGTGGGCCGACTGGGCAAGGTGCTGGGGCCGCGCGGCCTGATGCCCAACCCCAAGCTGGGCACGGTGACGCAGAATGTCGCCGACGCGGTGAAGGCGGCCAAGGGCGGCCAGGTGCAGTTCCGCGCCGAGAAGGCCGGGATCGTGCATGCCGGCGTCGGCAAAGCCAGCTTCAGCGAGCAGGCGCTGCTGGAAAACGTCAAGGCGATGGTCGATGCCATCAACAAGGCCAGACCGGCGGGCGCCAAGGGCACCTATCTGGAAAAGGTGTCGCTGAGCTCGACCATGGGGCCCGGCGTCAAGCTGGACCTCGCCAGCCTGGCGTAAGTTAAAGAGTTCTCCCTCCCTCACCCGCCTGCGCGGGTGGGGGAGGGGATATCCTGTCCGAGACTGCTGGTACCCTCCTACGCCAAGGCTACGGAGGGTTTGAAGGGAAACCGCCCGCATAGACAGAGCGAAAGATCCGTCAGCCGGTTACCGGCTGCGGCTTGGGTTCTGGGACAGGCCCACCGTTCTCCGAAGCCCCTTGGGGCGTAGGAGGACATTTCACAGTCTCCGGCCGGCCTCGCGGCCAGCCGGATGTTTTGTTGGAGACCAACGTGGACCGCAAAGAAAAATCGGAGCTGGTCGCATCGTTGCACGAAAAATTCGTCGAGGCCGGCCTGGTCGTCGTCACCCATAACAAGGGGTTGACGGTGGCCGAGGTAACCGACCTTCGCCGGAAGATTCGCGCCTCCGGTGCCGGCTTCAAGGTCACCAAGAACCGGCTCACGCGTCTCGCCCTGGCGGGCACGAAGTTCGAATCCATCGGCAATCTGTTCACCGGCCCGACTGCGATCGCCTATTCGCAGGACCCGGTGGCGGCGGCCAAGGTGGTGGTCGACTTCGCCAAGAGCAACGAGAAACTGGTCGTCCTGGGCGCAGCCCTGGGCAGCAATGTGCTGGATGTCGAGGGTGTGAAAGCCCTGGCCGCCCTGCCGTCGCTGAACGAACTGCGCGGCAGGCTGCTCGGCATGTTGCAGACCCCCGCCACCCGTATCGCAGGCATCCTCCAGGCACCCGGCGGGCAGCTCGCCCGCGTCCTGGCAGCCTACGCGAAAAAGGACGAGGCCGCTTAAAGCCTACTACCAAATCCCGAACACAAGCCTTATCTGGAGTATGTTACGATGGCAAATTTAGTACAGCTGGTAGACCAACTGTCGGCTCTGACCGTTATCGAAGCGGCCGAACTGAGCAAGATGCTTGAAGAGAAGTGGGGCGTTTCCGCCGCCGCGCCGGTGGCCGTTGCCGCCGCCGCCGGCCCCGCCGCCGCCGCGCCGGTCGAAGAGAAGACCGAATTCGATGTCATCCTGGTCGATGCCGGCGAAAAGAAAATCAACGTGATCAAGGAGGTGCGCGCCATCACCGGTCTCGGCCTGAAAGAGGCCAAGGATCTGGTGGAAGCCGCGCCGAAGCCGGTTAAAGAGGCCGTCAACAAGGACGAGAGCGAAAAGTTCAAGAAGATCCTTGAAGAGGCCGGTGCAAAGGTCGAGATCAAATAGACACGCAAGACCAGAGTGGTATGGCCGAGGTCGGGGAACGGCGGTCCAAACGGGCCGCCTTCACCCGGCCTTGCGCCGTTTCCGCGACGCCCCCGGGCGCCCGCCGGAAAAGCAGTGGAATGACGGTAAACCAAGGACGGGCGGCGTGTTTCTGCCGATCGTCTGTTATCTGACCAGGAGCGGCAATGGCAAAATCCTATACGGGACGGAAGCGCGTTCGTAAGAACTTCGGGCGCATCCCTTCGGTGGCTCCCATGCCTAATCTGATCGAGGTGCAAAAGAGCTCCTATGATCATTTTCTGCAGATGGAAACGCCTCCGGAAACCCGTGCCAGTGTCGGGTTGCAGGAAGTCTTCAAATCGGTGTTCCCGATCAAGGACTTCTCTGAGCGCGGAACCCTCGAATTCGTCAAATACGAGCTCGAGCACCCGAAATACGACGTCGAGGAATGCCAGCAGCGCGGCATGACCTTCGCCGCGCCGCTGAAGGTGACCCTGCGCCTGGTGGTGTGGGATGTCGACGAGGACACCGGCGCCCGCTCGATCCGCGACATCAAGGAGCAGGACGTCTATATGGGCGACATGCCTCTGATGACCGCCAACGGCACCTTCGTCATCAACGGCACCGAACGCGTCATCGTCTCGCAGATGCATCGCAGCCCAGGCGTGTTCTTCGACCATGACAAGGGCAAGACCCATTCCTCGGGCAAATATCTGTTCGCCGCCCGCGTCATCCCCTATCGCGGCTCGTGGCTGGATTTCGAGTTCGACGCCAAGGACCTGGTCTATGTGCGCATCGACCGCCGCCGCAAGCTGCCGGTGACCACCCTGCTCTACGCGCTGGAATCGGCGCGGACCGAGGAACTGCGCGCCCAGGCCGGCGACAAGGGCCTCGACCAGGCGCTGGTGCGCGGCATGACCTCCGAGGAGATCCTCAATTATTTCTACGGCACCATCATCTATCTGCGCGGTCCGCAGGGCTGGAAGACGGCCTTCGACGGCGAGCGGATGAAGGGCCAGAAGCTGACCGCCGATCTGATCGACGCCAAGACCGGCAAGGTGGTCGCCGAGTCCGGCACCAAGATGACGCCGCGCACCTCGAAGAAGCTGAAGGACGGCGGCCTCGAGGAGATCGTGGTGGCGCCCGAGGACCTGGTCGGCACCTATATCTCGCAGGATGTGGTCAACGAGGCGACCGGCGAAATCTATTGCGAGGCCGGCGACGAAGTGACGCTGGCGCTGCTGGCCGACCTGGAAAAGGCCGGAATCTGCGACCTGCCGACCCTGGCCATCGACCATATCAATGTCGGCCCCTATATCCGCAACACCCTGGCGGTGGACAAGAACACCTGCCGCGAGGAAGCGCTGATCGACATCTACCGGGTGATGCGCCCGGGCGAGCCGCCGACCCTGGAAACCGCCGAGGCGCTGTTCAACGGCCTGTTCTTCGACAGCGAGCGTTATGACCTGTCGGCGGTGGGCCGCGTCAAGATGAACTCGCGGCTCAATTTCTCCGCCGTGCCGGACACCATCCGCACACTGCGCAAGGCCGACGTCCTCGGCGTCATCAAAGTGCTGACCGACCTCAAGGACGGCCGCGGCGAGATCGACGACATCGACCATCTGGGCAACCGCCGCGTCCGCTCGGTGGGCGAACTGATGGAAAACCAGTACCGCCTGGGCCTGCTGCGCATGGAGCGCGCCATCCGCGAGCGCATGTCCTCGGTGGACATCGATTCGGTGATGCCGCATGACCTGATCAACGCCAAGCCGGCGGCCGCCGCGGTGCGCGAGTTCTTCGGCAGTTCGCAGCTGTCGCAGTTCATGGACCAGACCAATCCGCTGTCGGAAATCACCCATAAGCGGCGTCTGTCGGCCCTCGGGCCGGGCGGTCTGACCCGCGAGCGCGCCGGTTTCGAGGTGCGCGACGTGCATCCCACCCATTACGGCCGCATCTGCCCGATCGAAACGCCGGAAGGTCCGAATATCGGCCTGATCAACTCGCTGGCCACCTATGCCCGGGTCAATCAGTACGGCTTCATCGAAAGCCCTTATCGTCGCGTCATCGACGGCAAGGTGACCGACGAGGTGCTGTATCTGTCGGCCATGGAGGAGGGCAAATACGCCATCGCCCAGGCCAATGCGCCGCTGGACGGCGAAGGCCGCTTCATGGAGGACCTGGTCAGCTGCCGTCAGGGCGGCGACTTCGTGCTGATTTCGCCTGACGTCATCAACTTCATCGACGTCTCGCCCAAGCAGCTGGTGTCGGTGGCGGCGGCGTTGATTCCGTTCCTCGAGAACGACGACGCCAACCGCGCGCTGATGGGCTCCAACATGCAGCGTCAGGCGGTGCCGCTGATCCGCGCCGAGGCGCCGCTGGTCGGTACCGGCATGGAATTCGCCGTCGCCCGCGACTCCGGAGCGGCCATCGCGGCGCGCCGGACCGGACTGGTCGACCAGGTCGACGCCACCCGCATCGTCATCCGCGCCACCGAGGAGACCGCCGCCTCGGCCTCCGGCGTCGACATCTACAACCTGCTGAAGTTCCAGCGGTCCAACCAGAACACCTGCATCACCCAGCGTCCGCTGGTGAAGGTCGGCGATCTGGTGGAGCGGGGCGACATCATCGCCGACGGTCCCAGCACCCAGCTGGGCGAACTGGCCCTGGGGCGCAATGTGCTGGTCGCCTTCATGCCGTGGAACGGCTACAACTTCGAAGATTCGATCCTGATCTCGGAGCGCATCGTCCGTGACGACGTGTTCACCTCGATCCATATCGAAGAGTTCGAGGTGATGGCCCGCGACACCAAGCTGGGCCAGGAGGAAATCACCCGCGACATTCCCAATGTCGGCGAAGAGGCGCTGAAGAACCTCGACGAGGCGGGGATCGTCTATATCGGCGCCGAGGTCAAGCCGGGCGACATCCTGGTCGGCAAGGTGACGCCGAAGGGCGAATCGCCGATGACGCCGGAAGAAAAACTGTTGCGCGCCATCTTCGGCGAGAAGGCCTCGGACGTGCGCGACACCTCGCTGCGCCTGCCGCCGGGGGTGTCGGGGACCATCGTCGAAGTCCGCGTCTTCTCGCGCCGCGGCGTCGAAAAGGACGAGCGCGCTTTGGCCATCGAAAGGGCGGAAATCGAGCGCCTGGCCAAGGACCGCGACGACGAGCGGGCGATCATCGAGCGGTCGTTCTACGGCCGCCTGAAGGCCCTGCTGAACGGCCAGACGGTGGTGATCGGGCCCAAGGGGCTGAAGGCCGGCACCCAGCTGACCGACGAGGCGCTGGGCGGCATGCATCAGAGCCAGTGGCGCCAGATCGCCGTCGAAAACGACCAGGTGATGGCCGATATCGAGGCCCTGAAGCATTCCTTCGACTTAGGCGTCGACCGTCTGCAGAAGCGCTTCGAGGACAAGGTCGAGAAGCTGCAGCGCGGCGACGAACTGCCGCCCGGCGTGATGAAGATGGTCAAGGTCTTCGTCGCCGTGAAGCGCAAGCTGCAGCCCGGCGACAAGATGGCCGGCCGCCACGGCAACAAGGGCGTGATCTCGCGCATCATGCCGGTGGAGGACATGCCCTATCTGGAGGACGGTACCGCCGTCGACCTGGTGCTCAATCCGCTGGGCGTGCCGTCGCGCATGAATGTCGGACAGATCCTGGAGACCCATCTGGGCTGGGCGTCGGCCAATCTGGGACGGCAGATCGCCGAACTGGTGGACGGCATCAAGCGCCAGATCGGCACCTGCGACGGGCTCCGGGCACAGTTGAAGAACGTCTATGGCGAAGAGGATTACGCCAAGGACATCGTCGATCTGTCGGATGCCGAGGTGGTGGAACTGGGCGACAACCTGCGGCCCGGCGTGCCGATGGCCTCGCCGGTGTTCGACGGGGC
>DUZF01000152.1 GCA_013349665.1 Rhodospirillaceae bacterium
AGGACCGGCCGGAAATCCAGCAGATGGCCGGAATGGGGCCTCGCCTCCGGGGTTACCCCGGGCAGGGTCGCCGCCAGCCCGAAGCCGATCAGCGCCGCCACCGTCGCCAGGCCGAACGCCGCCTGCCACCCAAACCGCCCGGCGGCTTCGCCGATGACAAGGAAGGACAGCATGGTGCCGAGGCTGAAACTGGCCGTGTAGAACGAGATGGCCCGCGCCTGGCCGGCCCCCTGGTAGCGGTCGACCAGGGCCTTCAGGCCCGGCATGTAGACGCCGGCCAGGCCGACGCCACCGACCAGGCGCGACAGCATGGCCGACCAGAACCCTTCGGCAAACAAGGCGAAGCCGCCGGTGCCGGCCGCCGACACCAAGGTGCCGAACAGGAAAACCCACCGGGCGTCCAGGCGGTCGGTGAGACTGGTCAGCACCGGCACCGCCAGGGCATAACCGAGAAAAAAGACGCCGGCGATCCAGCCGGCTTCGGCGTTGCTTAGGCCCCAATCATTGCGGAAGGTCGGCAGCAACGCCGGAAAGGCGAAGGCTCCCACCAGCGACAGGGCCTCGGCCAGGCAAAGGGTGGCGACGAGACGTTTCACCGCCCCTTCAGATGTGGATCGGCCGGCCGTCGACCGCCAGCGCCGCTTCCTTGACCGCCTCGCCGAGGGCCGGATGGGCATGGCAAGTCCGGGCGATATCCTCGGCGGCGGCCGAAAACTCCATGCCCAGCACCACCTCGGCGATGAGGTCGCCGGCCGCCGGTCCGATGATATGGCAGCCGAGCAGCCGATCCGTCCGGGCATCGGCGAGGATCTTGACGAAGCCGTCCATATCGCCGTTGGCCCGCGCCCGGCCATTGGCGGTGAAGGGGAATTTGCCGACCTTGTAGGCCACGCCGTCGGCCTTCAGCTGTTCCTCGGTCTTGCCGACATTGGCCACTTCCGGCCAGGTGTAGACGACGCCGGGTATGGCCTCGTAATTGACATGGCCGGCCTGGCCGGCCAGTTGCTCGGCCAGCGCCACGCCTTCATCCTCGGCCTTATGGGCCAGCATGGCGCCGCCGATGACGTCGCCGATGGCGTAGATGCCGGGCACCGAGGTGCGGAAATGACTGTCGACGGTGATGAAACCGCGCTTGTCCATGGCGATCCCGGCCTCTTTCGCCCCCAGGCCATCGGTATGGGGCCGCCGGCCGATGGCCACCAGCACCACATCGGCCTTCAATTCCTCGGTCTTGCCGCCCTGCGCCGGCTCGAGGGTCAAGGTCACGCCGGCCTTGCCGTTCTTCGCCGCGGTCACCTTGGTGGACAGCTTGAACGCCAGCCCCTGGCGTTCAAGGATGCGCTGCATCTGCTTGGAAATTTCGCCGTCATGGAGCGGCAGCGCGCGATCGAGAAACTCGACCACGGTCACTTGCGCACCGAGACGCCGCCACACCGAGCCCAGTTCGAGGCCGATCACCCCGGCGCCGATCACCACCAGATGCTTGGGGACTTTCGGCAAGTCCAACGCCCCGGTGGAGGAAACGATCTGCGCCTCGTCGATATCGACGCCGGGCAGCGGCGTCACATCCGAACCGGTGGCGATGATGATGCTCTTGGCCGACAGCACCCGCTCGCCCACCGTCACCCGGCCGGGACCGTCGATGCGGCCCGCCCCCACCAGATAGGCGACCTTGTTCTTCTTGAACAGGAACTCGATGCCCTTGGTGTTGTCGCTGACCACCTTCTGTTTGCGGGCCATCATCACCGCCAGATCCAGCTCGACACCTTTGATCTTGATGCCGTGCTCGGCGAAATGATGGTTGGCCTCCTCGAAATGGTGGGAGGACTGCAGCAGCGCCTTGGACGGAATACAACCGACATTGAGACAGGTGCCGCCCAGCGCGCCGCGCTTTTCCACACAGGCGACGGTCATCCCCAACTGCGCGGCACGGATGGCGGCGACATAGCCGCCCGGCCCGCCGCCGATCACCACCACGTCATATGCGTCCTGGCTCATCGCGGTGGCCCTTTCACATGTCGAGAAGAATGCGCTGCGGATCCTCGATGCATTCCTTGACCCGCACCAGGAAGGACACCGCCTCGCGGCCGTCGATGATGCGGTGGTCGTAGGACACCGCCAGATACATCATCGGCCGCGCCTCGATCCGCCCGTCCGGCATGACCATCGGCCGCATCTGCGTCTTGTGCATGCCGAGGATCGCCGATTGCGGCGGGTTGAGGATCGGCGTGCTCATCAGCGAGCCGTAGACGCCGCCATTGGAGATGGTGAAGGTGCCGCCGGTCATGTCCTCGATGGTCAACTTGCCGTCGCGGGCCTTGCGGCCATAGGCGGCAATGGCTTTTTCGACCTCGGCGAAGCTGATGCGGTCGGCGTCGCGCACCACCGGCACCACCAGGCCGTTGGGGGTGCCGACGGCGACGCCGATGTCGTAGTAGTTCTTGTAGACCAGGTCGTCACCGTCGATTTCGCCGTTCACCGCCGGCCATTCCTTGAGACCGGTGACGCAGGCTTTGACGAAGAACGACATGAAGCCCAGCTTGACCCCGTGCTTCTTTTCGAAGCCGTCCTTGTATTGATTGCGCAGGCTGTTCAGCGCCGTCATGTCCACCTCGTTGAAGGTGGTCAACATCGCCGCGGTGTTCTGCGCTTCCTTCAGCCGTTCGGCGATGCGCTTGCGCAAGCGGGTCATGCGCACCCGCTGTTCGCGCGGATCTTCGGCCTTGGGCTCCGGAGCCCGCACCGCAGGTGCGGGCGAAGGAGGCTTCGCAGGCTGCGCCAGGGTCTCCAGCACGTCGCCCTTGGTGATGCGGCCGTCCTTGCCGGTGCCGGCGACCGCCGCCGGCTGCAGGTTGTTCTCCGCCATCAGCTTTTTCGCCGAGGGGGCGGCCTCCTTCACCTCCGAAGCGCGCGCCACCGGCGCGGGCGAAGGAGGTTTCGGAGGCTCCGCCTTGGACTGCGAAGCCGGCGGCGCAGCCGACGGCGAAATACTCCCACCAATGGTCCCCAGCACGGCGCCGACGCCGACGCTGGTCCCCGCCGGAACGGCGATGTCCGACAGCATGCCCGCCGACGGCGCATTGACCTCGATGGTCACCTTGTCGGTTTCCAACTCGACAATGGCCTCGTCGGCGGCGACGACGTCGCCCACCTGCTTGAACCATTTGGCGACGGTGGCCTCGGAGACTGATTCGCCCAGGACGGGCACGACGATCTGGGTGGACATGGCCTTCGCTGCCTTCTTAAGAATTGGTGATCAGGACTTTGGGCGCCTTGATCAGGCGCTTGAACGGCTCATGCAAGGTGTCGAGGGGCGCCGTCAGGGCCTGGGCGACCAGCCAGGCCTGTTCCTCGACATGGTTCTTATGGACGCCGGTGGCCGGCGCGGCGGCGGCCTTGCGCCCGGCATAGCGGACCCGGCGCTGCTTGTGATCAAGGTCTTCAAGCACATAATCGAGCCGACGGTCGACGAACATCCACGCCCCCTGGTTGGATGGCTCTTCCTGGCACCATACCACTTCCGCTTTGGAATACCGCTTGATCTCGCGGGTTATGGTTTCCTTGGGCCACGGATAGAGCTGTTCGATGCGGACGATGGCAACATCGTCGATCGCCTGCTTCGTCCGTTCCTCCAGCAGATCATAATACACTTTGCCCGAGCAGAGAACGACCCGGCGCACCTTGTTGTCGGCAACCAGCCGGCCAGTCTCGGGCAGCACCCGGAAGAAACGCGACCCCGGCCCCATCTCGTCCAGCCGGCTGACCGCCAGCTTGTGCCGGAGCAGCGACTTGGGCGTCATCACCACCAGCGGTTTTCTGTAATTGCGCCGGACCTGGCGGCGCAGGGCGTGGAAATAATTGGCCGGGGTGGTGATGTTGCAGATCTGCCAGTTTTCCTCGGCCGACATCTGCAGAAAACGCTCGGGACGGGCCGAACTGTGTTCCGGACCCTGGCCTTCGTAGCCATGAGGCAGCAGCAGGACCAACCCCGACATGCGCAGCCATTTGGATTCGCCCGACGAGATGAACTGGTCGATGATCACCTGGGCGCCGTTGGCGAAGTCGCCGAACTGCGCCTCCCACAGGATCAGCGACGACGGGTCGGCCAGGGAATAGCCGTATTCGAAGCCCAGCACGCCTTCTTCCGAGAGCAGTGAGTCGATGACCTCGTAGGGGGCCTGGCCCGGCCGCAGCTGATTGAGCGGCACATAGCGCTGTTCGCTGTCCTGATCGACCAGCACCGAATGGCGCTGCGAGAAGGTGCCGCGGCCGCAATCCTGGCCCGACAGGCGGACCGGCGTGCCCTCCACCAGCAAGGTGCCGAAGGCCAGGGCCTCGGCCGTCGCCCAGTCCACGCCCTCGCCGCTGTCGATCATCTCGCGCTTGGATTCCAGCTGGCGGACGATCTTGCGGTTGACGTTGACCCCCTCGGGCATCGCCGAAATCCCATGCCCGACCTCGCGCAGCAGGTCCGCCGAGACGTCGGTGTTCTCGTCTTGCAATTCCTCTTCGCCGGACAACGCCCCCAGCCCCGACCATTTGCCTTCCAGCCAGTCGGCCTTGTTGACCTTGTAGGACTTGGCCGCCACGAAGTCGGCCTCCAGCCGGGCGATGAAATCCTTGACCATCTGCTCGGCATCGGCGGCGGTGATCACCCCTTCCTTGACCAGCTGCTCGGCATAGAGCTGCCGGGTGGTGGGATGCTGGGCAATGCGGCGATACATCAGCGGCTGGGTGAAGGCCGGCTCGTCACCCTCGTTATGGCCGTGCCGGCGGTAGCAGACCATGTCGATGACCACGTCGGCCTTGAACTGCTGGCGAAACTCGGTGGCGATGCGCGCCACATGCACCACCGCCTCGGCATCGTCGCCGTTGACGTGGAAGATCGGCGCCTGAACCATCTTGGCGACGTCGGTGCAATAGGGCCCCGAGCGGGAATATTGCGGCGCCGTGGTGAAGCCGATCTGGTTGTTGACCACCACATGCACGGTGCCGCCGGTGGTGTAGCCCTTGAGCTGGCTCATGGCGAAGCATTCATGGACCACGCCCTGGCCGGCGAAGGCGGCGTCGCCATGGATCAGCAGGCCCATGCACTGGGTGCGTTCGCTATCGCCGCGCTGCGCCTGCTTGGCCCGCACCTTGCCCAGCACCACCGGGTCACCGACTTCGAGATGGGACGGATTGGCCGACAGCGACAGGCGCACGATATTGCCGTCGAAGTCGCGGTCGGCGCCGGTGCCCAGGTGATATTTGACGTCGCCCGAACCCTGCACATCCTCGGGCTTGGCGGGATTGCCCTGGAATTCCGAGAACAGCGCGACATAGGGCTTCTTCATGAAATTGGTCAGCACATTGAGGCGCCCGCGATGGGCCATGCCCAGCGCGACATTGCGCAAGCCCATCTGGCTGCCGCGCTTGAGGATCTGCTCGAGCGCCGGGATCAGCGCCTCGCCGCCCTCGAGGCCGAAGCGCTTGGTGCCGGTGTATTTCATCTGCAGGAAGCGTTCCAGGCCCTCGGCCTCGGTCAGCCGCTCGAGGATCGCCTTCTTGCCGCGCTCGGTGAATTCGGTCTGGTTGCGCACCGATTCCATGCGCTTCTGGATCCACGCCTTCTGATCGGGATCCTGGATATGCATGAACTCGACGCCGATGGTGCCGCAATAGGTCTCCTGGACGACATTGATGATGGTCCTGAGCGGCGCGGTTTCCAGGCCCAGCACATTGTCGATGAAGATCTCGCGGTCGAGATCGGCCTCGGTGAAGCCGTAGCTGCGGTAGTCCAGTTCGGGATGCGGCTCGGGATGCTGCAGCCCGAGGGGGTCGAGCCTGGCCTGCAGATGGCCGCGCACCCGATAGGCACGAATGAACATCAGGGCGCGGATCGAATCCAGCGTCGACTTGCGGATGTCCTCCTGGCTCGACGGCGCGGCGGCCTTGCCGGCGGCCTTCTTCGGCGCCGGCGTCTCCTCGATGGCGGCGCCGATCACCTTGGAGGCGCTTCTGCTCCAACTGGCGCCCCTGAGCTCGGCCAGGATGGCCCGCCCGTCATCGTTGAGATCGCTGAAGAATTCCGCCCATCCGGCGTCGACCGCGTCCGGATCCTCGGCATAGCGGGCATAAAGCTCGGAAACATAGGTGGCGTTGGCACCGGTAAGAAAGGAGGTTTCGTTCTGCTGCATCTGACGCGGTGGGCGCGGCTCATCGCCGCGCCCTCTCCCTTGGTTGGCCTATCCAGTCCCCGGCGCCGCCCCTGCCGCCGGGAGTGTCGTTACGTTCAGCCTTTCAACACCTTCAGCATGGTGCTGCCGAGCGAGGCTGGTGAATCGGCGACATGCACGCCGGCACTGCGCAGCGCCTCGATCTTGTCGCCGGCGCCGCCCTTGCCGCCGGAGATGATCGCCCCGGCATGGCCCATGCGACGGCCCGGCGGGGCCGTCAGGCCGGCGATGAACCCGACCACCGGCTTCTTCACCTTCGAGTTCTTCAGCAGATAGGCGCCGTCCTCCTCGGCCGAACCGCCGATTTCGCCGATCATGACGATGGCCGCCGTTTCCGGATCGGCCAGGAACAGTTCCAGGCAGTCAACGAAATTGGTCCCATTGATGGGATCCCCCCCGATGCCGATGCAGGTGGTCTGGCCGAGGCCGGCCGCCGTGGTCTGCGCTACCGCTTCATAGGTAAGGGTTCCCGAGCGCGAAACAATGCCGATCTTGCCGCGGGCATGGATATGGCCGGGCATGATGCCGATCTTGCATTCGCCGGGCGTGATGATGCCCGGGCAATTGGGGCCGATCAGACGGGTCTTGGAGCCCTGCAGGGCCCGCTTCACCGCCAGCATGTCGATCACCGGAATGCCTTCGGTGATGCAGACCGCCAGGTCCAGTTCGGCGTCGATGGCCTCGAGGATGGCGTCGGCGGCGAAGGGCGGCGGCACGTAGATGACGCTGGCGTTGCAGCCGGTCTTGGCCTTGGCTTCGGCGACGGTGTTGAACACCGGCAGGTCGAGATGGCTGGTGCCGCCCTTGCCCGGGGTGACGCCGCCGACCATGCGGGTGCCGTAGGCGACGGCCTGTTCGGAGTGGAAGGTGCCCTGGGCTCCGGTGAAGCCCTGGCAGATCACCTTGGTGTCTTTATTTACGAGAACGGCCATTACTGAGCCTCCTTCACGGCCTTGACCACCTTCTCGGCGGCATCCGCCAGATTGTCGGCGGCGATAATCGGCAGGCCCGATTGCGACATGATTTTCTTACCAAGTTCGACATTGGTGCCTTCCAGGCGGACCACCAGCGGCACGTTGAGGCTGACCTCGCGGGCCGCCGCCACCACGCCTTCGGCGATCACGTCGCAGCGCATGATGCCGCCGAAGATGTTGACCAGGATGCCTTCGACATTGGGATCCGAGAGGATCAGCTTGAAGGCGGTGGTGACGCGC
>DUZF01000198.1 GCA_013349665.1 Rhodospirillaceae bacterium
GTGCTGCCGAAAAGCCGCGCCGTCGATACCGTGGCCATGGCGCGTCGCAAATATCCGGGCTCGCCGGCCAGCCTCGACGCGCTGTGTCGGCGTTTCGGCATCGATAATTCCGGACGGGAAAAACACGGCGCTCTGCTGGATGCCGAATTGCTGGCGGAAGTTTATCTGGAATTGATCGGCGGCCGCGAACCGGGCCTGGAACTGGCGGCGCTACCGCCGGGCGGCGCCTCGGCCTCCGGCGGTGAAGCGGCCACCAGGCAGCGCCGCGAGCCCAGGCCGCATGCGCCGACCGCCGAGGAGGCGGCGGCCCATGCCGCCTTCCTCAAGAAACTGACCAACCCGATCTGGTCGGCTTAGAAATCAGGCGTTGCCCTTTGGCTCTTCCTGGGCCAGCTCGCCGACCCGCGACCGGTACAGCGCCATGAAATCGATAGGCTGCAGCAGCACCGGCGGGAAACCGCCGTCGCGGGTCATGTCGGCGATGATGGCGCGGGCGAAGGGGAACAGCAGCCGCGGGCATTCGATCATCAGCACCGGCTGGATATGTTCCTCGGGCAGGTTGAGGGTGAACAGCCCGGCATAGGACAGGTCGGCCAGAAACACGATCTTGTCGCGCAGCTTGGCTTCCACGACCAATTGCAGGACGACCTCGAAATGGCCGTTCTCGTCCACCGGTTGGGCGGCGAGATCAACCCGCACCGAGAGTTCCGGCCCACCCTGTTGGTTGAGCTCGAGATAAATTCCCGGTGCCCCGGGCACCTCGAACGAAAGGTCTTTCACGTATTGCGCGTTGACCTGAAGCGCCAGGGCCTGCTCGTCGTCCTTACTGTCAGTCATCGATTGCTCCTCAAGGGCGGTTATCTTTGGCTAGCATGGAACGCCGGGCAGCACAACCAGTCTCCCGGCCCAAGCCCGCGCTTGCTCTTTGTTCGCCAACCGCTTATCTACAGGACAAGTCGGTTCGCCGACAAAGAATTTCCGGTGCTGAAGTCATGAACGACCAGTTCATCGATATCATCCTTTTCGCCATGGTTGCGGTCTTCCTGGGCCTGCGCCTGCGCAGCGTGCTCGGTCGGCGGACCGGTGCCGAGCCGCCGGCCGGCGAGACTCCGGCCTTTTCCCGGCCGCCGGTCAGGCCGGCGGGCGACACCGTGGTCGATTTGCCGAGCCGCCGCCAGCCGGCCACCGGCACCAGCGCCGATGATATGGTGACCCTTGGTCTGACCGGCATCGCCGCCGCCGATCCCAGGTTTGATGTGGGAGGCTTCGTCGAAGGCGCCAAGCGGGCCTTTGCGATGATCGTCGAGGCCTTCGCCAAAGGCGACGAGCAGGCCCTGCGCCCGCTGCTGTCTGACGAGGTGTTCCACAATTTCCACCAGGCCATCGCCGCCCGGCTGCAGGCCGGCGAGACCTGCCATTCCGAACTCGAGCAGATCGTCAGCGCCGACATCGTCGAGGCCGTCGCCGAGGGTGCGACGGCGCGCATTGTCATGCGCTTCGTCACCCGCCAGCTGATCCTGGTCAAGAGCGCGGCCGGCGCCGTGGTGGAAGGCAATCCCAATCAGGCGGTCCGCCTCACCGATTTATGGACCTTCGCCCGCGACTTGCGTTCGGCCGATCCGAATTGGCTGCTGGTGGCCACCCGCAGCCAGGAAGAATGATCGTCCGCCGCCTGGCGATGGCGGCGGCCCTGGGGTTGGCCGCCTGTGCCCCGCTATCCTCTCCGCCGCCACCACCTGCCGCCACGCCGACACCCGTCGCCAGTCTGGTGCCGGTGACCTATGCCGCCCTGCCCGGCTGGTCGGAAGACAGTCACGCCCGGGTTCTGCCGGCGCTGCGCCGCAGCTGCCAGCGCCTCAGCCAGCTGCCGGCGGCCCAGGCCATCGGCCGCGACGGCGGGGTGGCCGGCGACTGGCTGGCCCCCTGCGGCGCCCTGCGGTCGCTGGCCGAGGCCGACGACGGCGAGGCGCGTGCCTTTTTCGAGACCTGGTTCACCCCGTTCCGCATGCTCGCCAATGGTCAGGCCGAGGGCCTGTTCACCGGCTATTACGAAGCCGAACTGCACGGCGCGCGGCGCGGCGACCGGCGTTACCGGGTGCCGATTTACGCCCGTCCGGACGGCCTGCCACCGGATAGCGGCGACGCCGCCGGCCGCGCACCCTATTTCACCCGCGCCGAGATCGAGGCCGGCGCCCTGAAGGGCGCCGCCAAGGAACTGCTGTGGGTCGACGACCCGGTGGACGCCCATATCCTGCATATCCAGGGATCCGGACGGATCCTCATGGACGACGGAACGGTCGTTCGGGTGGGTTTCAGCGCCAGCAACGGCCATCCCTTTGTCGGCCTCGGCCGCATTCTGCAGACCCATGGCAAGCTGCAACCGGGTGACACCACCATGCAGGCGGTCCGCGCCTGGCTGAAAAGCCATCCGGCGGAAGCGCCGGCGCTGATGGCGGAAAATCCACGCTATGTTTTTTTCCGGTTGATCACCGGCGATGGTCCGGTGGGCGCCTCCGGCGTCGCCCTGACCGCCGGGCGCAGCCTCGCCGTCGATCCCCGCTTTGTCGCCTATGGCACGCCCCTGTGGCTGGATGCCAAGGATCCGGACGGACAACCGTTGCGCCGGCTGATGGTTGCCCAGGATACCGGGGCGGCGATCAAGGGCCCCGTGCGCGGCGATGTCTTCTGGGGGTCGGGCGAGCCGGCGATGGAAATTGCCGGGCGGATGAAAAGCCGCGGCGGCTATTACCTTCTGCTGCCGCGAAACCGAACCATACCGGTGGCCGCCACCGCCGCCGCGGGTGATTAGCCGATGGCCAAGATAACCCCGCTGTCGGAAAGCGACGCCCATCAGCGGCTGTGCCGGGCCCATGGCGACGGACGCATCGCTTTTTACACCGACCGCGCGATCCTGGCCCGCCCGGGGTCGCCAGTGTACAGCGCGCTCGATGTTTTCGTGCCGCCGCTGGTGCTGATGGCCAGCAGCCTGACGCTCTTGTTCGCCTTCGGACTGGTGGAATGGATCATCGCCCTGGTGCTGGTCCTGCTGTATCAGGCCTTTGTCGCCCCCCATCTGGTGCATTGGCGCCTGCACCGGCGGGCCGTCGCCGCCATTCTGCGCCACCCCCACAATCTGAAACTGCTGTGGGAATCGGGGGGGTTGGCGATGGCGCTCAAGGATTGGCCGGAACGCAATTGCCGCGGTCCTTTAGAGGATTGGCGGGCCTTCGTGCGCCAGTATCTGGACCTGCCGGAAGCCTCGTGACCAGCCGATGAGCCTGAACCGCGGCCGCCGTGAGGTAACGACAGACGAAGCCAGGCTGTGGCGCGAGGCGATGAAAGGCGTGCGGCCGTTTCCAGCCTCGGTGGCGGCCCCACCGGCGGTCGCCGTTCCGGCTGCCGCCGCCGAGCCGGTGAGCCTGTCCCCGCCACCGCCCGCCGCTCCTCCCCCGGCGAGGTCCCGCGTCCCGCCGCCATCGCTGCCATCGCCGCCGGCAGGGCCGATGGCGCGGGAGGGGGGTATCGACAAGCGCACTCTGCAACGCCTGAAAAGCGGCGAGATGTCGATCGACGGGACCATCGACCTGCACGGCATGACCCAGACGGAGGCCCATCCCGCCCTGCTGCGGTTTCTCGAGCGCGCCGCCGCCGCCGGACAACGCTGCCTGCTGGTCATCACCGGCAAGGGCGGACCGCAGGGCGAGGGTATCCTGCGCTACCAGGTGCCGCGCTGGCTGAACGAGCCGGCGCCCCGCGCGAAGATCCTGGCGGTGGTGGCGGCGCGGCCGCAGCATGGCGGCGACGGCGCCTATTACGTGCTGTTGAGACGGCGGCGATGACACCCTTCGGCCGCCAGGTCCGCGAGATGCGTCGGCGCAAAGGCGTGACGCTGAAAGCGATGGCGGCCGAGCTCAACCTGTCGGCGGCCTATCTGTCAGCCCTCGAACATGGCCGGCGCGGCAAACCCAGCCCCGGGCTGGTGATGCAGATTCTCGGCTATTTCGGCGTCATCTGGGATGATGCCGAGGAATTGAAACGCCTGGCGCGGCTGTCGCAGCCGAAAGTGACCATCGATACCGGCGGATTGTCGCCCACCGCCACCGAACTGGCCAATCAGCTGAGGGAACGGATCGCCACCCTGCCGGAGGAGCGCCTGCGCCGCCTGCTGGAGCTGTTAGTAAACTAACGGCACGGCGACCGAGAACTGCGACCCCAGCCCCGGCGCCGAGGCGACATGCAGCTTATGGCCGAGCAGGTTGGACAGGCGCAGGACGATGGCCAGGCCCAGCCCCATTCCCGCGCGCGGTTCAGGGCCGGAGACCGGCAGCTGGTGGTATTCTTCGAAGATGTGACCGAGTTGGTGGTCGGGGATCCCCGGCCCGCTGTCGATCACCTGCAGGTCCAGCAGGCCGTCGGCGCCGGCCACGCAGCGCAAGGACACGATCCCCGCCTCGGTGTAGCGGATGGCATTCTCCATCAGGTTACGCAGGATGCGGATCAGCAGCGCCGGATCGGTACGCACCCTGAGGACCCGGCAAACCGGCAGCATGGCCCAGGCCAGGCCTTTGGCGGCGGCCATCGGTGCGTAGCAGGCGGCAAGCATTTCCATCATTTCGAACAGATCGACCTCCTGCAGAGCGGCCGTCACCTTGCCGGCTTCCAACCCGGCAAGGTCGGTCAGGCTGTCGATCAGGCCCCGCATATCCGCCAGGCAGCCGCCGAGCCGCGCCAGCGCCGGCCGCTGCCGCTGGTCCAAAATGCCCAGTGCGTCGAGGAACAGCGTCATGCTCTGCAACGGCTGGCGCAGGTCATGGGCCACCATGGCGAGCAGGCGGCTCTTGTTTCGCTCCTGGGCGAGAGCCCGATCACGCTGACGGCGCAACCGGTCCAGGCGCCGGCGCCGGCGACACCCGGTCATGCAACAATTATCGATATATCAATAACCAACGAATACGCCCCATAAGTGGTTACTGTTTGGCATATTGCGATCATACCGACCGCTCGAATAAGGTATAATACAATTATTGGTCTGTACACACCAGGAATCACCAGACGGCCAGCGCCTCTCCTCTCCCCGTTTTGACCCCTCCGAGAAAAGTCCTATCACCTGAACCATGTCTTAATATTCCCGTAAGGATAGACTGTGAAAGGCAATTGATAATAGATGCAAGCATTAATATATAACTATCTGCCATTATATTTAATATATTGAGCCGATTATGACAATCAATACATCGAAAGCATTGGATTTAATGGTTCATATTTATATTTTAACCGGGGTCTTTGCCGGTGCAACCGGTGGCGTACTGGCTCTTCTATTTAGCAAAGAAAATTTGCTGACGGGGCTGGCCGTCGCGGTCGGTGTCGTTCTGACGGCCGGGCAATGCTTTGTTCACCGGCTCGAGGTCGGGCGTCTCCAGGACCTGCGGCGCCGGGCGGAGCAGCGGCTTGGTGTGGCGCTGGCCGGATCCTCCGTGGTGCTCAGCGAGCAGGACCTTGACCTTCGATATACCTGGGTCTCCGGCGCGGACCGGGCGGAATCCTATATCGGCCTCGGCGCCGGTGATCTGTTCGATCCCGACAGTTGCCGCCGTCTCGACGCCGTCAAGCGCGCGGTGATCGGCAGCGGCCGGCCGCACCGCCAGCAGATGACATTGGCGGCGCCCGGCGGACCACCGCAGATTTTCGACAGCTATTTCGCGCCGCGGCGGGACCGGCGGGGGGCGGTGGTCGGCGTCATCGCCAGTTCGATCAACGTCACCGAGCAGGTCACCTGCCTGTCGGCCCTGCGACGCCAGGAGGAACAGCTGTGCCTGGCGGCCGAACTGGGCCGGCTGGGCACCTTCGAATGGGACCTGGAGACCGGAGCCATCGATCTGTCGGCGGAGACGCGGCGGATCTTCGGCCTGGCCGCCACCGGCCTGGTGCTGCCGGCCGACCTCCGCCGCCACATCCATCCGGACGATCGCGAGATCCTGGCGCGGGAAACCGACCGCGCCCGGGATCCGGCCGGCGACGGGGTGCTGGCGGCGAAGATCCGGGTGGTGACGGCGGATGGCCGGCTGCGCTGCCTGGAGATGCGGGCGCGGACGATTTTCACTCCTACGCCGGGGGTCCGCGCCTGCCGGCAGATCGGGGCGGTGCAGGACGTCACCGGGACCATTCTGGCCGAACAGGCGCTGCGCGCGGCCGAGGCCGAGGCCCTGGCGGCGCAAAGTTCGAAGGCGCGGTTCATGGCCGCGGCCAGCCATGATCTTCGGCAGCCCCTGCAGGCCCTCAACCTTTATTTCGCCGTCCTGGCGGCCAGGATTTCCGCCGCCGAAGCGATGGTCATGGCGCGGATCGAGGATTGCGTCGGCCGGCTGAACGATCTGCTCGGCCATATGGTCGATCTGAATAAACTGGATGCCGGGGTGATCGTCCCCAAGCCCCGCAGCCTGGTGCTGATGCCGCTGATGCGCCGGGTGGCGGCGAATTTCGCCGCCGCGGCGAGCGCCAAAGGCATCGCCATCCGCGTCGCGCCGAGCCTGGCTACCGGCTGGACCGACCCGGTGCTGCTGGAGCGGATTCTCGCCAATCTGATGTCCAATGCCGTCCGCTACACCGCCAAGGGCGGTATTCTGATCGGCTGCCGGCGCCGCGGCGGCCGCCTGTGGGTGGAAGTCCATGACACCGGGATCGGCATTCCCGACGACAAGATCGGCGAGATTTTCGAGGAGTTCAAACAGATCGGCAATGATGAGCGCAATCCCGAGAACGGCCGGGGGCTTGGGCTTGCCATCGTGCGGCGGATCGCCGCCCTGCTGGGAGTGGAGATCCGGGTGTGGTCGCGTCTGGGCCAGGGCTCGGTGTTCGCCGTCGAGGTGCCGTCGGAAAGCGATCCGCGGAGCCGGCCGCGGCCCTTGAGTTATCGGCCGGCCGACACAACTATAGTCGGATGAACCCGCCTCGACATCCCCGCGTCGCCGAGCCCACCCTGTGCCGCCATCTGCCGGCGGGTTCGCCGCTGGCCGGGCGGACGGTCAGGGACTGCCTCAGGCAAATGGATGAGCAAGGGGTCTCGGTCCTGCCGCTGACGGAAAACGGCGTCGTGGTCGCCACCCTGTCCCTGGAAATTTTGCAGCGGGACCTGATTGAATATTACGAAAAAATATTTCACGAGCTGGAACTCGATAAAAACATCATGTTCCTTCAGGGTACTTACAGCTGCTGACCGCGTTATCCCAGGGGAATCGCTTCAGGTTAACGGCGGCTGGTTCCGAATGAGACTTTCCAGATAGTCGGAGTTCAAGCAGGCCAGCTTGCGCCGGTTTTTGAGGCTGTGGCGGTCCTTGGGGTGGC
>DUZF01000185.1 GCA_013349665.1 Rhodospirillaceae bacterium
TAATCGTCGCCGCCGGTAAGCACCAGCGCCAGATCCTGCGCCGCCGCGGCAGGCTGGGACAACGGCACCAGATCGGCCCGCAGCACGGCGCCGACCCCCGAGGCGCGGCAGATATGGCCGAGGTCGCCGACCAGCCCGTCGGAGACGTCCATCGCCGCCTGGGCCAGGCCATGCAAAGCCAGGCCGAGCGCGATGCGTGGCTGCGGCAAGCGGTAGCGGTCGATGAGATGGGGGTCGGCGGGGCCTTCGCCGGTCAACCCCCGCAGTCCCAGGGCGGCGTCGCCGATGGTGCCGGAAACCCAGATATCGTGTCCCGACCGAGCGTTCGAACGCAATAGGGCCTGTCCGGCCGGGACATCGCCGAATGCCGTCAAGGCCAGGGTCAGCGGGCCGGGGGTGGCCACCGTGTCACCGCCCATCAAGGCAATACCGAACTCCTCGCAATCGGATTTCAATCCGGTAGCGAAACGGTCAAGCCAGGCGGTGCCGGTATCGCGGGGAAAGCAGGCGCAGAGAAATGCGCCGCAGGGTTTCGCCCCCATGGCGGCGAGATCGGACAGATTGACGCGGATCAGCTTGCGGGCGATCAGATCGGGCGGATCATCGGCGAAAAAATGCACTCCGGCGACCAGGGCATCGGCGGTTACCGCCCATTGCCGCCCGGCCGGTCCTTCGATCAGCGCCGCGTCGTCGGTCAGTCCGAGTGCCCCCGGCGCACCGGCGGCAAGCGGCGCGAACAGCCGGGCGATGAGGGAGAATTCATCCATTACGGAGGCACTCCCTCGCCCCACTGGCGGGGAGAGGGTTGCGGTGAGGGGAAAATCAAATCCGCCTCAAGGTTGCGAAACATCCCGAACCACTTTGCCGATGCGATCCAGCACCGCATTGACCAGCCCCGGTTCGGGGCCGGAATAAAAGGCATAGGCGAGATCCACATATTCGGAGATCACCACCTTCATCGGCACATCCGGCCTTGCCGTCAGTTCGTAGGCGCCGGCCCTGAGGATGGCGCGCAGGATGTTTTCCAGACGCTCCACCGACCAGTCACCGCTCAGCGCCTGGCCAACCATGGCGTCCAGGTCCTGGCCCCGCTCCACCGCGCCGCGGAGGATGTCGGTGAACAGCAGCGGATCGGGAATCGCCAGGCGTTCCTCCGCCTCGGGCTCGCCGCCCAGGCCGTGATGCAGGAAATCGTCCAGCACCTTGTCCACCGGCGCACCGGTCATATCCATGAGGTAGAGCGCCTGCACCGCCGCCAGGCGCGCGGACGAACGCTCCCGCGCTGTTTTGCCGGTCATTTCGGTATAAGGCTCAGTTCCCGCTTGATATCGATCATCCTCAGGCAGGCGCGCGCCGCCTGGCCGCCGAAATCGCCCTTGTCCGCCGGACAGCGTTCCATCGCCTGTTCGTAACTGTGAACGGTGAGCACGCCATTGCCCATGGCCAGGGTGGAGTCCACCGCCAGCCTTTGCAGAGCGGCCATGGTTTCCCGGCAGATATGGTCGTAATGATCGGTTTCGCCGCGAATGGCGCAGCCCAGAGCGATATAGCCGCCGAAACGCTCGTCGGTGGCGCGCAGTTCCATGGCCCGGATGGCAAAGCGGATGGCGGCCGGGATTTCGAAGATACCGGGCACGATCACCCGCTTGTAGCCGGCCCCGGCGGTCGTCAGTTCGCGCACCGCGCCTTTGACCAGATGATCGGTGATCTCGTCGTAGAAGCGGGATTCGACGATCAGGATCCGCAAACCGCTCATGTTTCCTCCCTGGTGGCCGGAATCGGCCGCTGCTCGACAACACTGAGGCCGTATCCCTCGAGGCCGATGATAGTCCTTTTCGTATTGGACAAAAGAATCATCTGGGTGACCCCGAGGTCGAGCAGCATCTGGGCGCCGACACCGTAATCGCGTAACTGGTCATTGGCCACCTCGCGGCCCTCGAGCCGGGCATGCACGCGCTCGCCGAGACTGGTCGGCCGCGGCTCGCGGATCAGCAGGATGACCCCTCGCCCGGCCTCGGCCACCATGCGCATGGCGCCATGCAGCTGGCCGCCCTTGCCGGCGTCGAGGTCACCCAGCACGTCATCGAGGACGTTGAGCGCATGAACGCGGGCCAGCACCGGCCCGCCGGCGCCGACATCGCCCTTGACCAGGGCGATATGCTCGGCATAGGCGGCGGTGTTGACGTACAGGACCATCTTCCAGATGCCGCCGTAAAGCGAGTTCAGCGTCGTTTCCAGGGTGCGGCGGACCAGCTTGTCGTTGCGCCGGCGATAGGCGATGAGATCGGCGATGGTGCCGATCTTCAGGCCATGCGCCTTGGCGAACTGCACCAGATCGGGCGTGCGGGCCATCGAACCGTCGTCGTTCATGATCTCGCAGATCACACCCGACGGGTTGAGCCCGGCCAGGCGGGCGACGTCCACCGCCGCCTCGGTATGGCCGGCCCGCACCAGGACGCCGCCTTCGCGGGCCATCAGCGGAAACACATGGCCCGGACTGACGATGTCGGTCCGCCCCTGGGCCGGATCGATGGCGACGGCGATGGTGCGCGCACGGTCGGCCGCCGATATGCCGGTGGTCACCCCTTCGCGGGCCTCGATACTGGCGGTAAAGGCGGTCTGATGGCGCGACGCGTTGTCCGGCGCCATCGGCGCCAGCCCCAAATGCCGGGTGCGTTCCGGGGTCAGGGCCAGGCAGATCAGCCCGCGACCGTGTTTGGCCATGAAATTGACCGCGTCGGCGGTCGCCATTTCCGCCGGGATCACCAGGTCGCCTTCGTTCTCCCGGTCCTCGTCGTCGATGAGGATGAACATCCGGCCGTTCTTGGCCTCGAGAATGATGTCATCGATGGGAGACATGAATTCATGAAATTTCGACAATGCTCAGTCCTTTTCCAGCAGCCGCGCAACATAGCGCGCCAGCATGTCGATTTCCATATTCACCTCGGTGCCGACTTGATAACCGCCGAAAGTGGTGACCGCCTGGGTGTGGGGGATGATGTTGACCCCGAAGCGGTTGCCCACCACCTCGTTGACGGTCAGCGACACGCCGTCCAGCGCCACCGACCCCTTGGGCGCCACGAACCGCGCCAGATGGCTGGGGACCTCGAAGGTGAAGCGCATGGAGTCGTTCTCCGGACGCATCGCCGTCACCTTGGCGATGCCGTCGACATGGCCGGAGACGATATGGCCGCCCAGTTCGTCGCCAACCTTCAGCGCCCGTTCGAGATTGATCCGCCGGCCCGGGGCCCAGTGACCCATAGTGGTCAGTTCAAGGGTCTCCGCCGAGGCCTGGACGGCGAACCAGTCGCCCCCCCTGTCGATGACGGTCAGACAGACGCCGTTATGGGCGATCGAGGCGCCGATCGGCACCGCTTTCGCGTCAAAACCGGTGCGGATGCGGAACAGACGGTCGCCGGTACCGGAGATCTCCAGCACCTCCCCCAGATCGGTGACAATTCCCGTGAACATGATCCCACCCTATTCCCTTGAGAGATATTCGAAGATGTCGTTGCCCAGTTCAGCGACCGAGAGCCGTTGAAAGCCCGGGGCCTGGTCAAGGCGGTCGACGCCGAAGCCGACCACCGCCGGAATGCCGTCGCCGCCCAGCAGCATCGGCGCCCGGAACCAGGCGATACGGTCGACCAGCCCGCCCCGCAGCAGGGCCGCCGACAAATGGGCGCCGCCTTCCACCAGCAGCCGGGTCAGGCCGCGCCGCCCGAGTTCCGCCAGGGCGGCCGCCAGATCGACCTCGCCGAGCGCCGTCGGCACCACCTCGATCACCTCGACGCCGCAGTCCAGCAGGGCGCTCAGGCGCTCGGGGGGATTGCCGGTGCGGGTGATCACCCAGGTCGGGATCCGCCCCGCCGTGGCCACCAGTTTCGAGGTCAGCGGCAGACGCAGCCGCCCATCGACCACCAGACGCAGCGGCGAACGCTGTTCAAGCCCCGGCAACCGGCAGGACAGCAGGGGATTGTCCTTCAGCGCGGTACCGCTGCCGACCAGGATGGCGTCGTTTTCGGCCCGCAGACGATGGCCGGCGGCCCGTGCCTCGGGCCCGGTGATCCATTGGCTTTCGCCGCCATGGGTGGCGATGCGGCCATCCAGGGACGAGGCCACCTTGAGCGTCACCAGCGGCCGTCCATGGCAGACACGGCTGATGAAACCGGCATTGAGTTCGGCCGCGGCGGCGGCCTGCAGTCCCTGCTCGACCTCCAGCCCGGCCTCGCGCAGACGGACCAGCCCACGGCCGGAAACCCTGGGATCGGGATCATCCAGCGCCACCACCACGCGCCTGACGCCGGCGCCGATCAGCGCTTCCGTGCAGGGGCCGGTAACGCCCTGGTGGCAGCAGGGCTCAAGCGTCACATAGGCGGTGGCGCCGGCCGCGGCGGCGCCGGCCTGCGCCAGGGCCTGGGTTTCGGCATGCGGCCGGCCGCCGGCGGCGGTGCGGCCGCGGCCGACCACCAGCCCGTCTTTGACCAGCACACAGCCGACGGCGGGATTGGGCCAGACCTCGCCCAATCCGCGCCGGGCCAGGCCCAGCGCCGCCAGCATATGACCGCTGTCAGTCGACGTTGGCGTCGCTGCCGAGTTTGCCAACGAAATCCTCGAAATCCTTGGCTTCCCGGAAATTCCGGTACACCGAAGCGAAACGTACATAGGCGACCTGGTCGAGCGCCGCCAGGGCCTCCATCACCAGTTCGCCGATGGCGTTGCTGGCGATTTCGGTTTCCCCGCAGCTTTCCAGGCGCCGCTGGATGCTGTTGACGACGCGCTCGACGCGATCGGGATCGACGGGGCGCTTGCGCACCGCGATGGCGATCGAACGGGCCAGCTTGTCGCGGTCGAAGGCGGCCCGCTGGCCGCCTTTCTTGACGACGATCAGTTCCCGCAACTGCACCCGCTCGAAGGTGGTGAAGCGTGACCCGCAGGCGGTGCAGAAGCGCCGCCGGCGGATCGCCGAATTGTCCTCGGTCGGCCGGGAATCCTTTACCTGGGTGTCTTCATGTCCGCAAAATGGACAACGCATGGCTGTTCCCCCCTTTTTCCTCGGACCGCCTACCCGGCATAGACCGGAAAGCGCCGGCATAACCCGGCCACCTTGTCGCGGGCGGCGGTTTCGGCCTCCCGGTTGTCGGCGCCGGAGGCCGCCAGACCGTCCAGCACATCACCGATCAGATTGCCCACAAGGCGGAATTCCTCGATCCCGAAGCCGCGCGTGGTGGCGGCCGGCGAGCCCAGGCGAACGCCCGAGGTGATCGCCGGTTTTTCCGGATCGAAGGGAATGCCGTTCTTGTTGCAGGTGATGCCGGCCCGTTCCAGACTGGCTTCGGCGGCCTTGCCGGTCAGTTTCTTCGGCCGCAGGTCGACCAGCATCAGATGGGTGTCGGTGCCCCCGGAGACGATATCGAGGCCGCGCCGTCCCAGCACTTCGGCCAGAACCGCGGCATTTTCGCGCACGGCCTTGGCATAAAGGCGGAATTCCGGACGCAGCGCCTCGCCGAAGGCGACCGCCTTGGCGGCGATCACATGCATCAGCGGACCGCCCTGCATACCGGGGAAAATGGCCGAATTGATCTTCTTCCCCAGGTCAGGGTCATTGGCCAGGATCATGCCGCCGCGCGGGCCGCGCAGCGTCTTGTGGGTGGTGGTGGTGACCACATGGGCATGCGGCAGTGGGCTGGGATGCTCGCCGCCGGCCACCAAACCGGCGAAATGCGCCATATCGACCATGAAATAGGCGCCGACCGAGTCGGCGATGGCGCGGAAGCGGGCGAAATCGATGACCCGCGGATAGGCGGAGCCGCCGGCGATGATCAGTTTCGGCCGGTGCTCGGCGGCCAGGCGCTCAACCTCGTCCATGTCGATCCGGCAGTCCTGCTGGCGGACGCCGTAGGGCACCGGTTTGAACCATTTGCCCGACTGGTTGACCGGCGAGCCATGGGTGAGATGGCCGCCGGCGGCCAGATTGAGGCCCATGAAGACGTCGCCCGGCTGCATCAGCGCCATGAACACCGCCTGGTTGGCCTGCGAGCCGGAGTTCGGCTGGACATTGGCAAAGGCGCAGCCGAACAGGGCTTTCGCCCGCTCGATGGCCAGGTCCTCGACAATGTCGACATATTCGCAGCCGCCGTAATAGCGCTTGCCCGGATAGCCCTCGGCATATTTGTTGGTCAGCACCGAGCCCTGGGCCTCCAACACCGCCCGCGAGACGATGTTTTCCGAGGCGATCAGTTCGATCTGATCCTGCTGGCGCGACAATTCCTTGCCGATCGCCGCCGCCACCTGGGGATCGCTGTCGGCCAGGTGCGCCGTGAAGAATTCCTTCTGCATCAAAACCTTTCCCACTCTCTTTAAGGTTTTCTATCAAGCTTGGCGACCCGCCGGGCATGGCGGTCGCCGCCGTCGAAGGCGGTTTCCAGGAACAATTTCAGGCAGTCCTTGGCGACTTCCGGCCCGATGGTGCGGCCGCCCAGGCAAAGGACGTTGGCGTCGTTATGACAGCGCGCCATGCGGGCGGTGAAGGCGTCATGGACCAGGGCGGCGCGCAGTTCGGGATGCCGGTTGGCGGCGATCGAGATGCCGATGCCGGTGCCGCAGATCAGCACTCCGGCCTCGGCCCGCCGGTCCTTCAGCGCCGCCGCCAGGGCATCGGCGTAATCGGGATAATCCACCGCCTGGGGGCCGTCGGTGCCGAGATCGAGCACAGCATAGCCGGCCCCGACCAGCTGCTCCTTGAGGACGGATTTCAGTTCGACGCCACCATGATCGGCGGCCATTGCGATGGTTTTGAAAATCATGGGCGCCAAACGGCCTGAACTTGGAGCTGACGCGGCTTGATACCATATGTCGAAGGGTATTGCCAATGGACCACAATAACTCGGCGGCCTCTGGCGTCAGGCAGGATTCCAGCCAAAAAATTCAATAATCGGGCGGCTGCGGGCAATGGACAGGGCGGTGTCGGCATCTCCGCTATATATCCTTAAGGTTAATACCCTATATGCCTAAAGGTATAAGAAGTGAATCGGTAGATAATACGACGACAATTTGGGTATAAGCGGGCATTCAAAAGGCAGTTTGTTCTTTTACTGCTGTCGACGGCAAGACTTCACTATTCTACGTCTCCGATTCTTCATTGACATTGCCTTGGGCAATCGGTCACAATGCGTGCACACACTCACTAGACATCGGTGCTAATCAAGATGAGCGAAGCAACCGCCGAAAAGATTTCCCGCGATGACATCCTCCGTATGGCCGTGGATGTCGTGGCCGCTTATGTCAGCAAGAACGTATTGCCGGCCGGCCAGATTCC
>DUZF01000126.1 GCA_013349665.1 Rhodospirillaceae bacterium
GCAGCCGCAGCTGGAGGAGGCGTTGGGATTGGTGACCGAGAAGGCGCTGCCCATCAGGTCCTCGACGAAGTCGATCACCGAACCGTCCAGCATCTCCAGCGATACGCCGTCGACCACCAGGCAGACCCCATGCTGCTCGAAGACCATGTCGTCGTCATTGCGCCGGCTGTCCAGGGTGAACTGGTAGGAAAAGCCGGAACAGCCGCCGCCGTTTACCGCCAGGCGCAGCATCAGCTGTGGGTCGCCCTCCATCTCGCGGAGCGTCTTTACCCGCATGGCGGCGCTTTCGGTCAATCGTACGTGATGGTCGGCAAGGATGGCGTTCATGGTCCCTCGGCTCCTGATACCTTCTTCATCTAGTGAATTTCCCGCGGATTTGCAAATCCGATGGTGGCGGAACCAAAGATCATACTGGCCTCACAGGCGAAATCCAGGATAGTGTCCGCCTGCCATGACCACCACCCAGATCCTTGCTCCCTATGCCTGTCATCCGCAAAACAGTCGCGGCAGGCATCATCCCGAGGCGGACAGTCTGACCCGGTCGCCGTTCCAGCGCGACCGCGACCGGCTGATCCATACCGAAGCCTTCCGCAAGCTGAAATACAAGACCCAGGTCTTCGTCTATCACGATGGCGACAACTTCCGCACCCGCCTGACCCACAGCCTTGAGGTATCGCAGATCGCCAGGACCATCTGCCGGGTGCTGGGGTTGAACGAGGATCTCGGCGAGGCCCTGGCCCTGGGCCATGACCTCGGCCACACGCCGTTCGGCCATGCCGGCGAGGATGCGCTGCAGGAAATGACGGCGGCGGTCGGCGGTTTCGACCACAACGCCCAATCCCTGCGTATCGTCACCAAGCTGGAACGCCGCTATTTCCAGTTCGAAGGGCTGAACCTGACCTGGGAAACCCTGGAGGGGCTGGTCAAGCATAACGGCCCGCTGGCCGGCATTGCCGGCGCCCGTCCGCTGTCGCCGGCGATCGCCAGCTATAACGCCAAATACGATCTCGAGCTGCATCATTACGCCAGCGCCGAGGCCCAGGTGGCCTCGCTGTCCGACGACATCGCCTACAACAACCACGATATCGACGACGGCCTCAGGGCGGGGCTGTTCACCGTCGGCGATCTCGCCGAAGTGCCGCTGGTCGGTCCGGTCTTCGCCGAGGTGCTGGCCGAATTCCCCGGCCGCGACGAGAGCCTGCATATTCACGAAAGCGTGCGCCGCCTGATCGGCCTGATGGTCGGCGACCTGATTGCCGAGACCCGCCGGCGCATCAGCGACCTGGCTCCGCAAAGCGCCGACGAGGTGCGCCGCCTGGGCCGGCCGCTGGTTGCCTTTTCCGATGAAATGCGCGAGAACGACCGGGCGTTGAAGTCCTTCCTGTTTCACCACATGTACCGCCATTACAAGGTCAACCGCATGGCCAGCAAGGCGCGTCGGGTGGTCAAGGATCTCTATACGTTGCTGGCCGCCGAACCGGAATGCCTGCCGCCCGAATGGCAGCGGGTGTGCGAGGGCAAGGGGCCGCAGGCGACCGCCCGGGCGGTGGCCGATTACATCGCCGGAATGACCGACCGCTATGCCCTCGACGAATATCGGCGGCTTTTCGACATGCAAGAGACACCATGAATATTTTCAAGATCTTACGTGATGATATTGTCAAGACGATTGAAGATCTCGGGCGACAGGGGAAGCTGCCGGCGGGGCTCGACACCAGCCGCGTGACGGCGGAGCCGCCACGTGAGGCCGGCCATGGCGACATCTCCACCAACGCCGCCATGGTGCTGGCCAAGGCGGCCGCCATGAACCCGCGCGACATCGCCCAGCTGCTGGTGGCGGAACTGGCCCGCCTGCCGGCGGTGAGCGCCGCCGAGACGGCCGGCCCTGGTTTCGTCAATCTGCGCCTGACTGATCCGGTATGGTATGCGCAGCTGGCCGATCTGCTGGCCGCCGGCACCGCCTATGGCGATTCCGACATGGGCCGCGGCCGGCGCGTCAATGTCGAATATGTCTCGGCCAATCCCACCGGTCCCATGCATGTCGGCCATGCCCGCGGCGCCGTGGTCGGCGACGCCCTGGCCTCCCTGCTGGCCAAGGCCGGCTTCGACGTCACCCGCGAATATTACATCAACGATGCCGGCGCCCAGGTCGACGTCCTGGCCCGTTCGGCGCATCTGCGCTACCGCGAGGCGCTGGGCGAGGTGATCGGCGAGATCCCCGAGGGGCTCTATCCCGGCGATTATCTGTGCCCGCTGGGCCGCGCCCTGGCCGAACGCTTCGGACGGCGTTACCTGGAGGCCCCGGAAAGCGATTGGCTGGCCGAGTTCCGCGAGGCGGCGGTTGCCGCCATGATGGAAATGATCAAGGAGGACCTTGTCCGCCTCGGCGTCCGTCACGACGTCTTCGCCAGCGAACGCCAGCTGCATGCCGAGGGCAAGGTGGCCGCCGCGCTGGAGTTTCTCACCGGACAGGACCTGATCTATACCGGCGTCCTGGAACCGCCGAAGGGCAAATTGCCGGACGACTGGGAAGCGCGTCCGCAGACCCTGTTCCGCGCCACCCGCTTCGGCGACGATGTCGATCGGCCGCTCCGCAAATCCGACGGCAGCTGGACCTATTTCGCCTCCGATATCGCCTATCATCTCGACAAATACCGCCGCGGCTTCGCCCATATGATCGATGTCTGGGGCGCCGATCACGGCGGCTATGTCAAACGCATGCAGGCGGCGGTCAAGGCGCTGACCGGCGGCGACGGCGGGCTGGACGTCAAGCTGTGCCAGATGGTCAATCTGCTGAAGAACGGCGAGCCCTACAAGATGAGCAAGCGGGCCGGCACCTTCGTCACCCTGCGCGAGGTGGTCGACGAGGTCGGCAAAGAGGTGGTCCGCTTCATCATGCTGACCCGCAAGAATGATGCGCAGCTGGATTTCGATCTGGTCAAGGTGCTGGAACAGTCGCGCGACAACCCGGTGTTTTACGTGCAATACGCCCATGCCAGGGCGCATTCGGTGCTGCGCCACGCCGCCGAGATGTTCCCCGGCCTGGCGCTGGATGGGCCTTCCCTGGCCGGGACGACGCTCGACCGCTTGACCGACCCGGCCGAGATTGCTTTGATCAGACAGATGGCCGGCTGGCCGCGTCTGGTCGAAAGCGCGGCGGAAGCCCATGAACCGCATCGCGTGGCGTTCTATCTCTACGATCTGGCCGCGGCCTTCCACGGCCTGTGGAACAAGGGCAAGGACGAGGTGGCGCTGCGGTTTCTGGTGGCCGAGGACCAGGGGTTGTCCGCGGCCCGCCTGGCGTTGGTGCGCGGCGTGGCCACGGTGGTGGCCTCGGGTCTGGCGGTGTTCGGCGTCCAGCCGGTGGAGGAGATGAGGTAAATGCCCATAGGCGACCATCGCGACGATGTCGACCGGGAGATCCTGGACATCATTCCGGAACGCTTCGATTCCGACCCGGACGGCCGGGGCGCCCGCAAGAGCGCCCATACGCGCCTGGCGCTGACCGTCGCCCTGGCCCTGCTGGCCCTGGCGGCGCTGGGGGTGGCGGCGCGGCATATCCTGTTCGGCGAGCAGGTGAAACCGCAGAATGTCGGCGCTCCGGTGGTGCATGCCGATGACCGTCCGGTCAAGACGCGGCCGCAGGACCGTGGCGGCATGGAAGTGCCGAACCAGGACAAGCTGGTTTACGAAAAGATGTCCGGCAATGCCGAGGGCGAGCCGCAACAGGAACGCCTGTTGCCGCCCCCCGAGCAGCCGCAGACGCCGCAGCGCAAACCGGCGATCAAGCCGGCCTTTCCGGCGCCACCCGCCGCCGCTCCGGCGACCGGCGAGATCCCGCCGCCGGCGACGGCCGGAACTCCGGCGATGACAGCCCCGGCCGCGGTCCCCGCTCCGGCGGCAACGGCCCCGGCGGCACCGCCTGTCGCCGCTCCGCCGCCGCCCGCCGCCGCCGCGCCCAAGGCGCCTCCGGCTGCCGCCAAGGCTCCGCCTGCGGCCGCGCCCGCACCTGCCGCTCCCCCCGCTGCTGCCGCTGCCGCCGGCACCTGGCTGGTGCAGCTGGCGGCGCTGACCAGCGAGGGCGACGCCAGGAACGAATGGGGCCGGCTGCGCAACGCCAACAAGGATCTGCTGGGCGAACTGGGCAGCGACATCGTCCGCGTCGACCTGGGGGCCAAGGGAATCTTCTGGCGGCTTCGCGCCGGCCCTCTGGGCGAAGCGGATGCCCGCACCTTGTGCGCGGCGCTGTCGAAACGCAGCCAAGGATGCATCGTTGCCAGGAAATAGCCCTCCGCGAGCCGCGGTGTTCGGCTGCGCCGGGCCGGCTCTCAGCGATACCGAACGCCGGTTTTTCGCCGAAGCCGATCCGCTCGGCTTCATCCTGTTCGCCCGTAATGTCGAGTCGCCCGGGCAGCTGCGTGCGCTGGTCGCCGATCTGCGCTCGGTGGTCGGCCGCCGGGCGCCGGTGCTGATCGACCAGGAAGGCGGCCGGGTGCAGCGCCTGAAGCCGCCCCACTGGCGAAAACGCCCGCCGATGGCCGCCTTCGGCCGTCTGGCCGCCGGCGATCTGGCCCTGGCGCGGCGGGCGGCACGGCTGAATGCCCAGCTGATCGGCGCCGAACTGGACGAACTCGGCATCGATGTCGACTGCCTGCCGCTGCTGGATGTGGCGGTGGCGGGCGCCCATGACATCATCGGCGACCGTTCCTTCGGCGAGGACCCCATGCTGGTCGCCGATCTCGGGCGGGCGGTGATGGACGGTCTGCTGGATGCCGCGGTGATGCCGGTGGTCAAGCATATTCCCGGCCATGGCCGGGCCCTGGTCGACAGCCATCTGGCACTGCCGGTGGTCGACGCCGATGCCGAGACCCTGGCGGCCGGCGATTTCGCTCCCTTCCGCTCGTTGCGCGACGCCCCCTGGGCGATGACCGCCCATGTGGTCTACACCGCCTTCGACCCGGGGCGTCCGGCCACCACCTCGCCGGTGGTGGTCAGGGACCTGATCCGCGGCCTCATCGGCTGCGAGGCGGTGCTGCTGTCCGACGACCTGTCGATGAAGGCGCTCAAAGGCGACTTCGCCGATCGCGCCGCCGCCACTTTGGACGCCGGTTGTGACCTGGTGCTTCACTGCAACGGCGATATGGCGGAAATGCGGGCGGTCGCCGCCGCGCTCAGGCCGTTGACCGAGGCGGCGCAGGAACGCCTGGCGCGGGCCGAGACGATGCGCCGCCGGCGCAAGCTGCCCGATGGCGCCGAAGCCATGGTCGACGGCTGGCTGGGGGAGGGGGCGCCATGAGCATGGGGATGCATTTCGCCGACGCGGTGCGGCAGATCTCGGTCTGGGCGATCCCGCTGGTCCTGGCCATCACCCTGCACGAAGCCGCCCACGGTCTGGCCGCCTGGCGCCTGGGTGACGATACCGCCTGGCGGATGGGCCGGGTGTCGATGAACCCCATCCATCACATTGATCCCTTCGGCACCCTGCTGCTTCCCGGCCTGCTGCTGCTGATGGGCGGCGGCATGCTGTTCGGCTGGGCCAAGCCGGTGCCGGTGAATTTCGGCCGCCTGCGGCCGCCCCGCCTGGGCGGCATCCTGGTGGCCCTGGCCGGGCCGGGTACCAATCTGCTGCTGGCACTGATCTCGGCGCTGATCGTCCATATCCTGCCCTACCTGCCCCAGATGTTTCATCAGTGGGGCATCGAAAATTTAAAAAACTCAGTACAAATCAACGTAGTATTGGCCGTTTTTAATATGCTGCCTTTGCCGCCGCTGGACGGCGGACGGGTGCTGGTCGGGTTGCTGCCGCGGCATCTCGGCTATCGGCTGGAGCAGATGGAGCGTTTTACCTTCGTCATCCTGCTGGTCGGCCTGTTCGTTCTTCCGATGCTGCATATCGACCTGTTCCTGTGGTTGATCGGCGTCCCGGTGTATTTCATCGAGGGGCTGCTGTACCACGTGGTGGGGCTGGCCTGATGGAGCAATTGGGGCTCGGCGCCGGTTTCGACTCGCCGGAGCCGTGGCGGCCGACCGGGGAAACCCTGGTGGTCGATCTCGACGGCTATGAGGGGCCCCTCGACGTCCTGCTGGCCCTGGCCCGCGACCAGAAGGTGGATCTGAAACAGATCTCGATCCTGCAACTGGCCGAGCAATATCTCGTCTTCATCGCCCGGCATCGCGACGCCAATCTGGAACTGGCGGCCGACTATCTGGTGATGGCCGCCTGGCTGGTCTATCTGAAATCGCGCCTGCTGCTGCCGGAACCGGCCGCCCCGGACGAACCGAGCGGCGAGGAAATGGCCGCCGCCCTGGCCTTTCGCCTGCAGCGCCTGGAGGCCATGCGCGAGGCCGGGACGGCGCTGCTGGCACGGCCGCGGCTGGGGCGCGACCTGCATCCCCGGGGACAGCCGGAACCGCTGGTCGGCTTCACCCATGCCGTCACCGACCTCCGCCTCTATGCGTTGCTCAAGGCCTATGGCGAGGTCAAGCGGCGTGGCACGGTGACGCGGCTGAATATCGAGGCGCCGGACCTTTACTCGCCGGACGACGCCATCCGGCGGATGACCGGGATGCTGGGACGGGTGCCGCGGTGGTCATCCCTGGCTGGGTTCCTGCCGGCCAATCTGCGCGGCCTGCTGGCCCGTTCGGCGCTGTCGGCGCATTTCTGCGCCGCCCTGGAACTGTGTCGGCAGGGACGTCTCGAACTGCGCCAGGACGAGGGGCCGTTCGGCATGCTGTGGCTGCGGCCGGCGAAGGGAGGGCAGGGGTGAGCGATTTTCACAGCCTGCGCCTGCTGGAGGCGATCCTGTTCGCCTCCGCCGAACCGGTGGAGGAACGCTATCTGTCCCAACGCCTGCCGCCGGAGGCCGATCTTCAGGCCCTGCTGGCCGAGCTGGAGGAGCATTATCGGGGTCGCGGCGTCAATCTGCTGCGCCGCGACGGCCGCTGGGCGCTGCGCACGGCGCCGGACCTGGCGGCGGCGCTGGCCATCGACATCGAGGTCGAGCGCAAGCTGTCGCGGGCGGCGGTCGAGACCCTGGCCATCATCGCCTATCACCAGCCGGTGACCCGCGCCGAAATCGAAGAGATCCGCGGCGTCCAGCTCAGCCGGGGAACCCTGGACACCTTGTTCGAGGCCGGCTGGGTGCGGCCGGCCGGGCGGCGGCGGACACCGGGGCGACCGATGGCCTGGGCCACCACCGAGGCCTTTCTCGACCATTTCGCCCTGACCGGCCTCGACGAATTGCCCAATCTCGAGGACCTGAAGGCGGCCGGCCTGCTGGACGCCCGTCCGGCGCTGGCCAGCTACGGCAACCG
>DUZF01000242.1 GCA_013349665.1 Rhodospirillaceae bacterium
CCGCCGTCTGAACCACCGCCGCCGCCGTCTGAACCACCGCCGCCGCCGTCTGAACCACCGCCGCCGCCGTCGGCACCACCACCTCCGCCACCACCCCCACCCCCACCCCCGCCCTCACCGCCGTCAGGCGGCGGCGGCGGTGGAGGCGGTGGGCCTCCCTCGGATGCACCGGCGGCCCCGGGCGGCGCCCGCATCGGCGACCGTCTGGTGGAAATGGGCCTCATTTCCAAGGACCAGCTGCAGGTTGCGCTGTACGAAAAGAAGCGCACCAACAAGCTGATGGGAACGCTGCTGGTCGACCTCGGTTTCATTACCGAGGCGGCGCTGTCGGCGGTGTTGGCCTCCAGTTCCGGTTACGAGAAATTCGATCTCCAGGGCACGGTGATCGAACCGGAATTGCTCAAGCGCATCCCCAAGGAGGTGGCGCTGCGCTACCGGGTGTTGCCGGTGGCCATGGAAGGCAATTCCATGCGCCTGGCGATGGCCGATATTTACGACGTGCTGGCCCTCGATCAGACCCGCAAATACGCCCCGGCCGGCTGCGAGATCCTGCCGCTGGTCAGCTCGGAGGCGGAAATCCTCCAGGCCATCGACCAGTTCTATGGATACGAATTCTCCATCGACGGCATTCTGCGCGAACTGGAAACCGGCAAGCATGACATCTCGGCCTCGGCTCTGGCCGGCGAAGGCTATGTCCATCCGCTGGTCCGCCTGGTCAACGCCATCGTGCTCGACGCGGTCAAGACCGGGGCATCGGATATCCATCTCGAGCCGGAGGGCGCCTTCGTCCGCCTGCGCTACCGTATCGACGGCGTGATGCAGCAGATCCGCACCTTCCACAAGGATCACTGGCCGGCCATCTCGCACCGCATCAAGATCGTCTCGGGGATGAACATCGCCGACAAGCTGAACCCGCAGGACGGCCGTTTCGGCTTTTCCATGGGCAGCCGCAAGATCGACTTCCGCGTCGCCTGCCTGCCCACAGTGCATGGCGAGAACATCGTCATCCGCATTCTCGACAAGTCGCGCGCCGTCATCTCCATCGACAAGCTCGGGCTCAGCGAAAGCAATCGCAAGCTGCTGCATAAGCTGATCCTGCGGCCGGAAGGCATCATCATCGTCACCGGGCCCACCGGTTCGGGCAAGACCACCACGCTTTACGCCGTGCTGAGCCATATCAACTCGCTCGAACGCAATATCATGACCCTGGAAGATCCGGTGGAATACGAGGTTCAACTGATGCGCCAGGGCCAGGTCCGCGAAGGCACGGGCATGAATTTCGCCGACGGCGTGCGGGCCATGCTGCGCCAGGACCCGGACGTCATCTTCATCGGCGAGGTGCGTGATACCGCCACCGCGTCGATGGCGTTGCGCGCCTCGATGACCGGCCACCAGATCTACACCACGCTGCACACCAACGATGCCGCCGGCGCCATTCCCCGTCTGCATGACCTGGGGTTGAGCCATGGCCTGCTGTCAGGCAATATGATCGGCGTCCTGGCTCAGCGCTTGGTGCGAAAGCTCTGCGTCGAATGTTCCACCAAGCGCCCGGCGACCCCCGAGGAATGTGCCATCATGGGACTTGATGCGGCGCGACCGCCGGAGATCGGCCAGTCGGTGGGCTGTCCGGAATGCCGTTTCACCGGCTATAAGGGGCGCCTCGCCGTCCATGAAATCCTGCCGATGAACCGGGTGCTCGACGAAATGATCCTGTCCGGCGCCTCCCTGGTCGATGTGCGCAACGAGGCCAAGAAATACGGCTACATTCCCATCGCTGAGGACGGTATAGCCAAGATTCTGCAAGGCCATATCAGCCTGGAGAGTCTCGGTCGCGCCGTCGACCTCACGGACCGGATGTAAGGGATGGCGAATTACCGCTATACCGCGTTAAACCAGGGTGGCCGCAAGGTCTCCGGAACGCTGAGCGCCAACAACGAGCAGGATCTCTATCAGCGCCTCAAGCAGATCAATCTGGAACTGATCTCCGCCAAGGAGGACAAGGGACGCCGGAACCTTCTCGGTTTTCTCGGCGGCACCATCAAGAACCGCGAATTGATCCAGATGTGCATGCATCTTCAGCAGTTGTCGGCGGCCGGCGTCAGCCTGATGGAAGGCCTGGCGGATGTGCGTGACGCCACCGACCAGCGCCGTCTGCGCGATCTGCTGGCGGAAGTGTTCGAGGATGTCTCTGCCGGCCAGTCGTTGTCCCAGGCTTACGGACGCCATCCGCGGGTATTCGGTACGGTGTTCCAGTCGCTGCTGGCGGCCGGCGAGGAAAGCGGCAATCTCACCGAATCCTTTCTGCAACTGGTCAAGCACCTAAAATGGGTCGATGAAGTCAACGGCAAGATCAAGAAGGCGACCCGCTACCCGCTGGTCATGCTGACGGTGATGGTCGGCCTGTTCATGTTCATGATGGTCGCCGTGGTGCCGCAGGTGGTGGGCTTTCTTGGCTCCGCCGGCCAGGCCCTGCCTGTGCTGACGACGGCGCTGATCGCCACCTCGAATTTTGTACAGGAAGACTGGTGGGCCATCATCGGCGTGCCGGTGGGCATCGTTTTTGTCGGCAAGACGCTGGCCGCCACCTCCGAACGGGCGGCCTATCAGGTGGATTTTTACCTGTTGCGGTTGCCGATGATCGGCGAACTGGTGCGCAAGATTTCGCTGTCGCGCTTCGCTCATTTCTTTGCCACCATGTTTCAGAGCGGCGTGCCGATTCTTAATTGCCTGGAAACGGCGCAGAAGGTGGTGGGCAACCGCTGCCTGTCCAGTTCTCTGGAATCGGTGCGCACCGGGGTCCAGGACGGCAATCCGCTGTCGACCGGGTTGCGCAACACCGGCGAATTCCCCAATCTGGTGGTGCGCATGGTAAAGATCGGCGAGGAAAGCGGCAATCTTGGCGAGACCCTCGACAATGTAACCGATTTCTATGATCGTGACGTCAACGAGAGTGTGGATGCGCTGGTCGGCATGATTGAACCGGTGCTGACGATGTTCTCCGGTCTGATGATGGCCTGGGTGGTGATCGCGGTGATCGGCCCGATCTACGACAGCCTCAATAAGATGGGCGGCTGATGTGATGGCGCGACTGACCGAGCTGCTGGCGCGACTGCCGATCAATCCCGAATTGATCCCCCGCCTCCAGGACCGCTGGCAGGCCCTGCTCGCCGGCCGGGTCGGTCAATTTGTTCTGCCCTGGATAGAAAAGGCCCGCCAGGTCGGTCTGCTGGCCTCCAAGACCAGTTTCGTGCTGACCATCGGCGACGAGGGCGCCACCCTGGTGGAGTTCCGCGGCCATGAGGCGGTGGACGCAGTTTTCGTCGGTCCCGATGCCGAGGAAGGTCCGGAGACGTTTCGGGCCATGCTCGAGCAGGACCCCCAGGCGAAGGTGCTGGTGAGCGCCGATTCGCTCGAGCAGATGTACCGCGAAGAGCAGATGCCCAAGGTCGGGCGTCTCGATCGCCGCAATGTCGTCAAACGTCGCCTCGATGTGGCTTTTCCCCATGATCGGCTGCGCGCCGCGGTGCCGCTGGATCGTTCCCAGGGAGGGGCGGGGGGAACCTTGCTGTTTACCGCTTTGCCGGTGACTCCCCAGCTTGAGCCATGGATAACCTTTCTCGAAAGCCTACCCAATCCGATCCATGGCTTCTGCCTGTTGCCGCTGGAATCGGCGGAACTGGCGGCCAAGCTGGCACCGTCCTCGGTCGGTGACGAACGACGGGTCTGGCACGCCCTGGTGACCCAACAGGCGACCAGCGGATTTCGCCAGATTTTCGAGTCCGGCGGCCATCTGGCGGTGACCCGTCTGACCCAGCGGCCGCCCGGCGAAATGACGGCGGCGCAAACAGCGATGTTGATCGAACGGGAGCTGAGATCGTCGATCAGCTATGTCAAACGTCTCGGTTATACCGATTTCGACCGTCTGGATCTGGTGGTTCTGGCCGATCCCGAGGTCTGCGAGGCGGTCGCCGGGCGCGAATTGCCGGTCACCTCGCTGACCGTTCACTCCCCCCGCACGGCCGGCGAATTGCTGGGTTTCGGCACTGTCGGGCCGGAAGACAGCCCTTATGCCGATGCCCTGCATGCCTGCCTGCTGGCCAACAAGCGCCGGCCAACGGTTATTCTGCCGACCGAGAAGTTCAGCGCCCGGTTGCGCACCGATGAGTTGTTCAGGGCCGGTTTCGTCACCGCCGCGGCGCTCACCTTCTTCACCCTTTTGTATATCGGATCGATGGTTTTCGACGCCTTCGACACACTGACGACGGCGGAAGTTCTGGAAAAGCAGGTAGCCAACGAACAGCAGTCGTTGAACCTGTCGAAAAAGAAGGTGCAAGGCTTCGCCATTCCGGTAGACGATCTGGTGATGGTGATTAAGACGGCGCAGTCGCTGACCCGCCAGCAGGTCAATCCCACCGGCGTCCTGCGCCTGCTGGCCCGGGCCCTGGGTCCGGTGATCAGGGTGCAGTCGGTGTCCGTCACAACGCCTCCGCCTGTAGCGGCTCAACCCTCCGGTGCCGGCCGCGGCGGCTTCGGCGGCCTCGGCATCGGCGGCCGTGAGGCGGAAACCCTCTACGAACTGAAAGTGACCGCCCGCTTGACTGGCGACAGCTCGCAACCGGAAGCTTTGGTGCAGCAGGCCAAGGACCTGAAGGACCGGATTTCCCGCCTGTTGCCCGACCATGAGATCTCGATTACCCAGATGCCTCTGAGCCAGATCCGCACGCAGATCCTCGAAGGCTCCGCCGGAACCGCCTCCGCCGCCATACAAAGTGGTCCGCCGACGGCGGATTACCTGATCCGCAAGAGGTTGTGATGGACCTCAATTTCAAGATCGATGTCGAGCAACTGAAGGCGCTGCCGCTGCATCTGAAGATCGTCGGCGGGGTGATCCTGGCCGATCTGCTGGTGGTGCTGGTTTGCTGGCTGCTGTTCGACGACATGCTGTCGGAACGGGTCGCCGTGGTCGACGGCCTGCGCGGGCAAGTAGCCCAGTTGCGGCGCCAAAGCGCCGATTTTCGCAAGCAGATCGATCAATACCCGCAACTTCTTGTCCAGTATAACGATGCGGTCGCCAAGGGGATCCTTACCGAGGTCGACCGGCTGAAACTGGTTAACGAGGCGCAGGACACGGCGACCCGCAATCATCTGCCGGATCTGCATTTCAAGGTGGAATCCGAACCATTGATCCGTGAGAGCGGTCCGCGCTTTCGCTTTGACAGCACCCTCGTCACTTTTGAAAGCACCGCCCTTCTCGATACCCAGGTGATGGCCTTCTGGGATGAGGTTCTCAACCGGTTGCCGGCCCATTATCAGGTGGTAGAGGCCAAGCTGGAGCGCAAAAAGGACGTCGACGCCGCCGCCATCGGCGAGATACGTGCCGGTCGCCCTGTTTCTTTGGTCGGCATGAAACTGTCCTTTCGCATCCAGGCGCTGCGCTCGGCGCAACAGGAGGGGCAATGAAATCGCTAGTGCTCCGGCTCTGTCGGATGGTACCGGCATCATCCGACAGGGTCGGAACACATCGCCAACATTTAGTGGGCCGATCCACCAGACAGAAGATTCCCCGTTGGGAATCTTCTGTCTGGATCGGAACGCTGGCGGCTCTGCCCATCGCGGTTTTCCTGGCGCTGCTGCCCTGGCTTGCCGATGCCGAGGAGGCACCGCCGGTGGCGCGCAAACCGTCGCTGCTGTTCACGGAGGGCGAGGTGGGGGCGATCGAGAAAGGGCAGACCATCTTTGACCGACTGAACGGCAATCCGTCCGCCGCCGACAGCGAGGCACCCAGCGCCGCAGGCACGGAAGAGACCCCGCTGTCGACCCAGCCCAATGTCACGGTTTCGGCGGTGATGGATTTCGGCAACGGCGACTGGACGGTATGGGCCAACGGCTACCGGATTCGTCCCGGCCATCAGGCGCCGGGCTTTACCGTGATCGCTGTCCGGCATGATGTGGTCGATATCCTGGTTCCCGGTGAACAGGAAGCCCATTTGCGGCTGAAGGCCAACCAGACCTGGCGGTCCCGTCATCGGGACATCGTCGAAGGGCTTGCTCCTTGAAACAACCGCCGTTGTGCATCGAGGGGCTGAGCGCCGGCTACGGCGGCAAGCGGGTCATCCGCGATATCGCATTCGCCGTCGAACCGGGCGAGATTTTTGGACTGATCGGCCTCAACGGGGTCGGCAAGACGACGCTGATCAAGGCGATTCTCGGCCTTGCCGAAGCTGAGGGGCGGATCAGCCTGTTCGGCAGCCCCGCCGGTCCGCCGGCGGGGCGTCGCAATCTTGCCTATCTGCCGGAAAAATTTCAGCCGTCGCCACTGCTGAAGGGCTGGGAGCTTCTCGACCTGACGCTGGCCTATTATGCCCGCAAACTTGATCGTCAGGCTGCCTTGCGATTGTGTCGCGGCCTCGATCTGGATACCGTGGCGCTGGACCGCGGCGGACGCACCTATTCCAAGGGCATGGGCCAGAAACTCGGGCTGTTGGCGACCCTGGTCACCGGGTTGCCGCTGCTGATCCTGGACGAACCGATGAGCGGTCTCGATCCCCGGGCCCGCATCATGTTGAAGGATCGCCTGCTGGAGTACCGGGATGCAGGAAATACCGTCTTCTTTTCGTCGCATATTCTTGCCGATATCGAGGAAATCTGCGGCCGCATCGCCGTCATGCATGGCGGGCGGGTGACCTTCGTCGGCACGCCGGCGGCGCTGACCGACCGGTTTGGCGGCGCCAATTTGGAGCGGGCTTTTCTGGCCGCCATCGACGCCACGGGGCCATAGAACTTTTCGTGTCGCTTCCTGTCTGGCGAACGGCCTATGCCTCCTGCGGTCTTCCATGGCCATGGGCGCATGGCTTTTTCGCGAAAAATGCATAAAAACCAAACTTGTGAGTTGGCTCACAGAAAGCCGAGCGATGCCCATGCAATCTTTCGCTTCAAGGAAACCAGGTGGACGCGTCACGCAGAAATAATTTTTCGCGGACTCTCAGTCGCCAGCTTCCTTTGAACAGGCTGAGGAGGAAAATCGTCATGCGTAGCTTGAATACGTCAAATATTTTCCCGAAGAAGGAAGAATTGCGCCGCGAGAAAGTCGAAGGCATTGTGACCTCGTTGCGTTACCTCGAGCGGGAAGCCATCGACGCGGCTTTCCCCGAACTTGCCATGTTGATCGGAGTGGCGGCACTGGCCGCTCAGGAAATCAGCAGGACGCCGGAATGATACCAGCGGCCGAAAAGGCTGACTCGCGTCAAGGGGCTTGCGTCCGGTGAGTCACCGTGATTCGCTACATGTTGTAGCAAATCACGGAGG
>DUZF01000136.1 GCA_013349665.1 Rhodospirillaceae bacterium
CAATTTGGATCACCCCGCAGGTGACCGAATTTACGGCAGTGCAAGGAAAACGGCGCAGAGCGTAGCGGCGCTACGGTCAAGCCGTTTGACACAGCAATGGCGCAAATTCGGCCCTGCCCTGCGGGTTTCCCCTGGGGCGGGCATCCACGGCGTTTCGGCTCTTGCCCGATGCTCCACATCGGGCGGCGAGCCGAAACGCCGCGGGCTGCCACCCCCCAAGGGAAACGGGGCGATTGAAATTGATCGCGAACCGCTAAATTTTGGCGACCTGTTCCAGCCAGGCGAGGCGTCGGCTGATCTGCTCGATGTCGTGGTCGAGCCAGGCCAGCAACGCGGCATCTTCGCCGGCGCAGGACTGGCGGAGGTCCTCAAGACGGGCCAGTTCGGCCTCGGTGACGTCGAGCAGCATATCGATCTGCGCCGCCCGGTCCTTGGCCTCCAGCAGATGCAGGAAGCGGAACTTCAGCGTTATCACCAGCTTCGACAGATCGGAAAACGGGCGCATACGGGCGCAAAGCAGGGTCTTCAATTCGCGGCGTCCGGCCTCGGTGATGGCCAGCAGGGCGTCGTCTTCCATGCCCTGGCCGTCGATGGCCTCGACCAGCCCTTCATAGCGCAGCATCTCGATGGACGTGCCCATCAGATCGAGGGATGGGCCGATCACCCGGCTGCAGAAATGCCGAACCGACCCGGACAGGTCACCGTAGCGCATCGGTGTCGCAGCGACGGTTCCCAGCGCGCAGACGCGCAGGGCTTCCTTCGGTGTCAGGGTGTTGTCGGCAAACATCGGCGGTCATCCTCCTTGCCAATCATATAATAGGAGGATGAACCGGATTCGTCCAGGGTTATGCCCTGGGTATTATTAGTCCCTCAGTCGCCGGGCGGCGGCCTCCGGCCGCCTAGGCTCACCTCCGCTGGCGCTACGGGGCGCTCAATGCGCCAACGCGATGACAGTCTGCAACGACCTGCCAACCATCGCGCGTTCAGTCGACAACCCAGGTCACGCCGCCTTTTTCAGCCCCAGGGATCCCCAGATGGCGATCAGTGCCTCCACCAGACGGGTCATCATGGCATCGTCGTGCAAGGGCGTCGGCGTGATGCGCAGACGCTCGCTGCCCTTGGGCACGGTGGGATAATTGATCGGCTGCACATAGATGTTGTGGTGCCGCAGCAGGTCGTCCGAGGCCTTCTTGCACAGCGCCGCATCCCCCACCATCACCGGGACGATGTGGCTCACCGAGTCCATCACCGGGATGCCGGCTTCGGTGAGGCGGCGCTTGAGGGTCGCCGCCCGTTCCTGGTGGCGTTCGCGGATGTCGTTGTGATCCTTCAGATGGCGGATGCTGGCCAGGGCTCCGGCCGCCACCGCCGGCGGCAGGGCGGAGGAGAAGATGAAGCCGGGGCCGAAGCTGCGGATGAAATCCACCAGGCTGTGCGAGGCCGCGACATAGCCGCCGACCACGCCGAGGGCCTTGGCCATGGTGCCCTGGATGATGGTGACGCGGTCCTGCACGCCATCCCGTTCGGCCACGCCCGAGCCGGACAGGCCGTACATGCCGACGGCATGCACTTCGTCGCAATAGGTCATCGCCCCGTATTTTTCGGCGACGTCGCAGATCGCCGCCATCGGCGCGATATCGCCGTCCATCGAATAAACCGATTCGAAGGCCACCATTTTCGGCGCCGCCGGATCCGCGGCGGCGAGCAGGCGCTCGAGATCGGCGGGATCATTATGCTTGAAGACATGGCGCTGCGCCCGGCCCTGGCGCATTCCCTCGATCATCGAGTTGTGATTGAAAGCATCGGAGAAGATCTGCAGGCCGGGGATCTGTGCGCCCAGTGTCGACAGCGTGGTCTGGTTGGCGACATAGCCCGAGGTGAACAGCAGGGCCGCTTCCTTGCGGTTCCAGCCGGCCAGTTCCTCCTCGAGCAGCACATGATAGTGATTGGTGCCGGAAATGTTGCGGGTGCCGCCGGCGCCGGCGCCGCAGCGATGCAGTGCCTCGGTCATCGCCTTGATCACCTTGGGATGCTGGCCCATGCACAGATAATCGTTGCTGCACCAGACGGTGACGTCATGGACGGCGCCGTCCCGGTAGTTTTTCGCGGTTGGAAAACTTCCGGCCTGCCGTTCCAGGTCGGCGAAGATCCGATAGCGGCCCTCGCGTTTTAATTCCGCGATGCGATCAGCAAAGAATTTTTCAAAATCCATGATCAGCCCCGTTTCGCGCCATGCTTTCCGCGCCTGAATTTCCCGGGGGATCCTATACGAGCCGATTTCAATATTGCAACAACAACGGTTTGTCTTAGGGTTTTGTATGCGGCTTCATCTTATAGGCATAAACGAAAACACGCCCGACCGAGGCCTCGACCTGCGTCCCTCTGGTTTTCTGGACCGTTCGAAAATATTCGCTGACCTCGATGGCCTGCAACTCACTTGTCGCCTTGCGGGAGATCCAGGCCTCGCCGGAGGGTTTAAGCTGATGGACCTTGAACAGGGTGTGCTTCGGCGCGTCGGTCACCGAGACATACCACTCGCCGGGAATGCCGCCATGGCCGGCGATATGATCCTCGATATCCTGAATGATCGCGCTCATGCCTTTTTCAGCCATGGCCGCCGTCTCCCTGAAATAAATTCTTGTTCACAAGGAAAACATGCTTCGATCCGGCGGGCAAGGCGCCACAGAAGTCGGCAGCCTGTGGTTGTTTTTGCGGAGGTTTTGCCGGCGGATTTTCAAGTCACCGGGGCAGCGTCTTGACAGCGATGGGAGCGGTTGGGACACTCCTGGCAGCTTAAACGGAGGCTCCATGGTCAGTTTAACGAGAAGCGTCCTTTTCTGCCTCGTTCTGTTGGGCTGGACGGCGGCGGCGGCGGCTGACGGCATCGTCGTCGAGCATCCGTGGTCGCGGGCCTCGGCGGCGGCGACCGGGGCGATTTTCCTGTCGATCAGCAACAGCGGCGGCGCCGATCGTCTGATTGGCGCCAGCAGTCCTGCCGCCGCCGAGGTGCAATTGCACGTTTCCGAAGCGGACGGCGATATCATGCGGATGCGCCGGGTCGACGGCGTCGATATACCGGCGCATGGAGCGGTCGTCTTTCAACCCGGCGGCTATCATCTGATGCTGATCGGCCTCAAGGAACCCCTCAAGGCCGGCACCACCGTCGCGGTGACCCTCGACTTCGCCAAGGCCGGTAAAATCGCGGTCACGGCGGCAGTGGAAAAGCCGGGGGCCCCACATGGCGGCAGCCACTGATTTGTGAAAGGCAGGCAAGACGATGGCCTTCAAGGATATTCTGGTTCATATCGACGAAGGCGGCTCCTGTCCGTCGCGTCTGGCGGTGGCGGTGTCCATGGCGAAAAGTCATGGCGCTCATCTGGTCGGGCTGCATGTGCGCCATGACCTGCAGTTGCCGGGAGCCATCACCGCCGATATCGGCGGGCAACTGGCCCAGGTTTACAGCCAGCATCTCGCCGGCGGCGAGCGCTCGGCGCGCCTGGCGTTCGAAAAGGCCGCCGCCGATGCCGGGTTGTCCTGCGAATGGCGCGATGTTTCCGGCGATCTGTTGAAGGTGGCGGCGATGCATGCCCGCTATGCCGATCTTGTGGTGGTCGGGCAGACCGACGGCGATGACGGCACCGTTGCCTCCGAACGGCGGTTGGCCGACCATCTGGTGCTCGCCGCCGGCACGCCGGTCCTGGTGGTGCCGAGCCGCGGGCGGTTCGCCACCGTCGGCGAGCGGGTGCTGCTGGCCTGGAACGCCGGCCGCGAAGCGCGCCGTTCGGTCAGCGACGCCTTGCCGATCCTGGTCAAGGCCAAGCGGGTCAATGTGCTGGCCATCAATCCCAAAGACGGCACCGCCGGCCATGGTGACCTGCCGGGGGCCGATATCGGCCTGCATCTGGCCCGCCATGGCGCCAACGCGGTTTGTCAAAGCATCACCGCCGACGACATCGACGTCGGCAATATGCTGCTGTCACGGGCCGCCGATGAGAACGCCGATCTGCTGGTGATGGGCGCCTATGGCCATTCGCGGCTCACCGAAGTGCTGCTGGGCGGCGCCACCCGGCATATCCTGGCGCATATGACGCTGCCGGTCCTGCTGTCGCATTAGCGGCTCAGCTCGCGCATCGCGCCTTCGAGACCGGCCAGGGTCAGCGGAAACATGCGGCCGTTCATCAACTGGCTGATCATCGCCGTCGACTGGGAATACTGCCAGGCGGCATGGGGCGTCGGATTGAGCCAGACGGCGTGGGGGAAGGCCGACAGCAGGCGCTTCATCCACACTGAGCCGGTTTCTTCGTTCCAGTGTTCGACGCTGCCGCCGGGATAGACGATCTCGTAGGGGCTCATGGCGGCGTCGCCGACCATGATCAGCTTGTAATCGGTCGGATAGGTATGGATCACCGACCAGGTCTCGCTGCGTTCCTGGCGCCGGCGGTTATCTTTCCACACACCCTCATAGGGGCAGTTGTGGAAATAGAAATGCTCGAGATGTTTGAATTCGCTGCGGGCCGCCGAAAACAACTCGTCGCAGGTCTTGATATGGTCGTCCATCGACCCGCCGACATCGAGGAACAGCAGCACCTTCACCGCATTGTGGCGCTCCGGCACCATCTTGAGGTCGAGGCTGCCGGCATTGCGGGCGGTCGAGGTGATGGTGCCCGGCAGATCCAGCTCGGTGGCCGCACCCTGGCGCGCCCAGCGGCGCAGCCGGCGGAGCGCCACCTTTATGTTGCGGGTGCCGAGTTCGGTGTTGTCGTCAAAATTCTTGAACTCGCGCTTGTCCCACACCTTGACGGCGCGACGGTGGCGCGATTTGTCCTGACCGATGCGCACCCCTTCCGGGTTGTAGCCATAGGCGCCGAACGGCGAGGTGCCGGCGGTGCCGATCCATTTCGAGCCGCCGGCATGGCGCTCTTTCTGCTCCTCGAGGCGCTTTTTCAGCGTCTCCATCAGTTTTTCCCAGCCGCCCAGCGCCTCGATGTTTTTCTTTTCCTCCTCGGTCAGCAGCTTTTCGGCCAGCGCGCGCAGCCATTCCTCGGGGATTTCGGCGTCGATGCCTTCGGCCACCGATTCGATGCCGTCGAAGCATTTGCCGAAGACGCGGTCGAATTTGTCGAGGTTGCGCTCGTCCTTGACCAGGCAACTGCGCGACAGATAGTAGAAATCCTCCAGGCTGTAGTCGGCGACGCCGGCCCGCATCGCCTCCATCAGCATCAGATATTCCTTCAGCGAAACCGGCACCTTGGCGTCACGCAGGGCGAGGAAGAAGCTGGGAAACATCGGCGTCAGTTACCGCGTTCGCGCCGCGACATGAAGGCCAGGCGCTCGAACAGATGGATGTCCTGCTCGCTTTTCAGCAACGCCCCGTAGAGCGGCGGGATGACCGTCTTGGCGTCCTTGGCCCTGAGCGCTTCGGGCGGCAGGTCCTCGACCATCAGCAGCTTCAGCCAGTCGAGCAGTTCCGAGGTGGACGGTTTCTTCTTCAATCCCGGCACCTCGCGCAGGTCGTAGAACACCGTCAGCGCTTCCTTCACCAGGTCCCGGCGCAGATTGGGGAAATGCACGTCGACGATGCGCTGCATGGTGTCGCGGTCGGGAAAGCGGATGTAATGGAAAAAACAGCGGCGCAGGAAGGCGTCGGGCAGTTCCTTTTCGTTATTCGAGGTGATCAGCACCACCGGCCGCTGGCGCGCCTTGATGGTCTGGGCGGTCTCGTAGACGAAGAACTCCATGCGGTCCAGTTCAAGCAGCAGGTCGTTGGGGAATTCAATGTCGGCCTTGTCGATCTCGTCGATCAGCAGCACCGGTGCCGCATCGGCGTCGAAGGCGTCCCACAGTTTGCCGCGCCGGATGTAGTTGGCGATGTCATGCACGCGGGCTTCGCCGAGCTGGGAATCGCGCAGTCGCGACACCGCGTCATATTCGTAAAGTCCCTGCTGGGCTTTGGTGGTCGATTTGATATGCCATTGGATCAGCGGCTTGTTCAGGGCCTTGGCGACCTCATGGGCCAGCACCGTCTTGCCGGTGCCGGGCTCGCCTTTGACCAGCAGCGGTCGCTCCAGGGCGATCGCGGCATTGACGGCGACCCGCAGATCCTCGGTGGCGACATAGCTTTCGGTGCCCTTGAATTTCATCGATTTCCCCTGATCCTCAACTTAATCCACCGGAGATTAGGGCGGCTTGCCCGATGGTTCAAGGGCGGCCGCGGCCGGGTTGCCTGAGGGCGGCCGGCAGTTGGCTCGTGACGGGAGAAAATAACGGTTTGAGCCGTCGAAATGTTATGATGTTAACGCCAAATAGACAAAATGTTCGCAATTTCGGATCGAGATCCCTAGATACCTCATGTCACGGATTGCGCTGCCGAAGAGCTGGCGCTAGTGGTCCGATCCTGACGCTTGGCACCCAAGCGTCAGGTGAATCGGCCCACCAACTAATTGAATTGTGGCGAAAATCTAACGAATGGTGTGGGTGCCCTCCGTTAGATTTTCACCACTAGGGGAATGGTCGTCGGGTCTCCGGTGACCGTCCGGGAAGTGGGTGGCATGCCGGCTTTGATCTTTCATAAGCGACATCGGCAATACGCGTTCCGGGCGGCCTTATGTATGACCAGCAGTCTGGCGATGGTTGCGCCGGTCCGGGCGGGCCCGGCCGGCGGTCAGGTGGTGGCCGGTCAGGCCGGGATCACCGCGTCCGGCCTCAACACGGTCATCCAGCAGAATTCTGCCAAGGCCATTATCAACTGGCAGGCCTTTTCCCTGGGCCTCAACGAATCCCTGAATTTCAGGCAGCCCGACGCCGGTGCCATCGCTCTCAACCGGGTTGTCGGCGCCAATGCCTCGTCGCTGCTGGGCACACTCAGCGCCAATGGCCAGGTGTGGATCATCAATCCCAACGGCATGCTGTTCGGTCCGGGCGCCCAGGTGAACGTCGCCGGCCTGCTGGCTACCACCACCGATATTTCCGACCAGAATTTCCTGGCCGGCAATTACCAGTTCGACAAACCCTCGCCCAACGCCGCCGCTGCCATTTCCAACTGGGGCAGGATCCAGGCGACTGACGGTGGCTATGCGGTGCTGGCCGGGCCGGCGGTGAACAACGCCGGCACGGTGACCGCCAATCTGGGCAGTGTGGTGCTGGGCGGCGCCAAGACCTTCGCCGTCGACTTCTTCGGCGACAAGCTGTTGTCCTTCGCGCTCACCGGTCCGGCCGACCAGCCGTCGGTGGTCAACAGCGGCACCCTGT
>DUZF01000352.1 GCA_013349665.1 Rhodospirillaceae bacterium
AGGCGCTTGAACCACGCCTGCCGGGGAAAATCGAAGGCGCCGGGTGCCGCCGGCGGCGGCGGCGGCATCAGCACCGCCGGCAGACTGACCCGCCAGCCCGGCCGCAAGGTGATCCCCGCCGGCAGATGCAGCCTGACCCGCTCGGGCGGTGGCCGGCCGTCGCTCAGAGGCGGCAGCGCCAGGCGATCCAGCACCAGCCGTTGGCCGTTCTCCAGCGGTTCGATGTCGGCGATGCGGCCCTCGAGGCGGATGACGCCGGTGGCCCCGGTCAGCACCGGGCCGGCCACCGAGGCGCCATGCCAGGCCGCCAGCGCGAAGCCGGCCAGCGGCAGCAGGCCGCAGCAGAGCGCCGGACGGCAGGGCGACCGCGAGACCAGCAGGGCCAGGGCGCAACCGGCCAGCAGCAGCGGCGCCAGCCAGCCGGGCGGCTCCACCGGCAGGGCGAAATAGGCGGCGATGCCGGAGCCGAGCAGCACCGGCAGCCACAGCACCGGACGTTCGCCTTCGCCGGCCAGCCATTCACCAAATCGTCTCACGCCTATCCCACCGATGTCGCCTTTCGACAATCGTAATGGATGATAGAATTAAGTTATCTACGTCTTTGGGTATATTTTCCGGCGATGAGGATGGCGCATGGCGCCACTGCTCGTAATATGCTAAACAGCCTTGCTTTTTTGGTGTTCATTTTATCATGTCCGTCGTTACCCGCTTCGCTCCCAGCCCAACCGGTTTCCTGCACATTGGCGGCGCCCGCACGGCGCTGTTCAACTGGCTGTTCGCCCGACACCACGGCGGCACCTTCCTGCTGCGCATCGAGGACACCGACCGCCAACGCTCGACCGAGGCCGCGGTGGAGGCCATTTTCGACGGCCTGCGCTGGCTCGGTTTGGACTGGGACGGCGAACCGCTGATGCAGTTCTCCCATGCCGCCCGCCATGCCGAGGTAGCCCGCCGGCTGCTGGCCGAGGGCAAGGCCTATCATTGCTACTGTTCGCCGGCCGAACTGGAGGCGATGCGCGCCGAACAGAAGGCCAAGGGTCTGTCGACCCTCTATGACGGCCGCTGGCGCGACCGCGATCCGTCGACGGCGCCGCCCGGCGTCGCCCCGGTGGTCCGCCTGAAGGCGCCGAGGGACGGCGAGACCGTGCTGGCCGACAAGGTCCAGGGCGAGGTGCGGGTCAGGAATGACCAGCTCGACGACATGGTCCTGCTGCGCGCCGACGGCACCCCGACCTACATGCTGTCGGTGGTGGTGGACGACCATGACATGGCCATCACCCATGTCATCCGCGGCGACGATCACCTGACCAACACCTTCCGCCAGATCCAGCTCTACCGCGCCTGCGGCTGGACCATGCCGGACTTCGCCCATATCCCCCTGATCCATGGCCCGGACGGCGCCAAGATGTCCAAGCGGCATGGGGCGCTGGGGGTCGACGCCTATCGCGACATGGGCTTCCTGCCGGAGGCGCTGGCCAATTACCTGCTGCGCCTGGGCTGGTCGCATGGCGATGACGAAATCATTTCCCGCGAAGACGCGGTGAAATGGTTCAATCTGGACGCTATCGGTCGCGGCGCCGCGCGCTTTGATTTCGCCAAGCTGACCAGCGTCAACGGCCATTACCTGCGCCACAGCGACAACCTGACCCTGCTCGCCGCCATCGCGCCCAAATTGACCGAAGCGGCCGGGCGCCCCTTGGACGACACCGACCGGCAAAGACTCGATCGCGCCATGCCGTCCCTCAAGGAACGCGGCAAGACAATCCTCGATCTTGCTGAAAGCGCTGCGTTTTATGTCATGCCACGCCCCCTGGCGCTGGATGCGGCGGCGGCCAAGCTGATGGATGAAAAGGCGCGAAAGTCTTTGGCTGAACTGTCACTAATTCTTGCCGCGGTGCAAGAGTGGCGGCAGGATATACTTGAAGGGGAGGTTCGTTCCTATGCCGACGCCAATGGCCTCAAGCTGGGGCAGATTGCCCAGCCGTTGCGCGCCGCTTTGACCGGACGGGCGGTTTCGCCGCCCCTGTTCGAAGTTCTGGAGATCCTTGGCCGGGACGAAAGCCTGGGCCGGATCCGCGATGTGGTGTGATGAAGATGGTTTCTTATTCTGAGGGAGAGGTTACATGTCAGTGAATTCTGGGGCATCGAAGGAGTCGGTCACTTTTACCGACAACAGCACCGGCAAATCCTTTAATTTTCCGCTGCTGCCCGGCACCATGGGACCAAAGGTCATCGACACCCGGGCCCTGTATGGCGAGACCGGCCATTTCACCTATGATCCCGGCTATACCTCGACCGGCTCCTGCGAATCCAAGATCACCTTCATCGACGGCGATAAGGGCGTGCTGCTGCATCGCGGCTATCCCATCGACCAGTTGGCCGAACATTCCGACCATCTGGAAGTCTGTCATCTGCTGCTGAAGGGCGAACTGCCGACCGCCTCCGAGAAGGAGAAATTCGAGGACGGCATCCGCCGCCACACGATGGTCCATGAGCAGATCAACTATTTCTATCGCGGCTTCCGTCGCGACGCCCATCCGATGGCCGTCATGTGCGGCGTGGTCGGCGCGCTGTCGGCCTTCTATCACGACAGCCTGGACATCAACGACCCGCAGCAGCGGATGATCGCCAGCTTCCGGCTGATCGCCAAGATGCCGACCATCGCCGCCTGGGCCTATAAATACGCCATCGGCCAGCCGTTCATCTATCCGCGCAACGACCTCTCCTTCGCCGAGAACTTCCTGCATATGATGTTCGCCACGCCCTGCGAGCCCTATAATGTCAGCCCGGTGCTGGCCAAGGCGATGGACCGCATCCTCATTTTGCATGCCGACCACGAACAGAACGCCTCGACCTCGACGGTGCGCCTGGCCGGATCGTCGGGTGCCAACCCCTATGCCTGCATCGCCGCCGGCATCGCCTCGCTGTGGGGTCCCGCCCATGGCGGCGCCAATGAGGCGGTGCTGACCATGCTGACCCAGATCGGCCGCAAGGACCGCATTCCGGAGTTCATCGCCAAGGCCAAGGACAAGAACGATCCGTTCCGTCTGATGGGCTTCGGCCATCGCGTCTACAAGAACTACGATCCGCGCGCCACCGTGATGCAGAAGACCTGCCACGAAGTGCTCGACGATCTCGGCGTGCGGGACGAGCCGCTGCTCGAACTGGCCATGGAACTGGAAAGGATCGCTCTGGAAGATCCCTATTTCGTCGAACGCAAGCTGTATCCCAATGTCGACTTCTATTCCGGCATCATTTTCCGCGCCATGGGCATTCCGGTGAGCCTGTTCACCGCCCTGTTCGCCGTCGCCCGCACGGTCGGCTGGGTCAGCCAGTGGAACGAAATGATTTCCGATCCCGAACAGAAGATCGGCCGGCCGCGCCAGCTCTATACCGGAGCGACGCCGCGCGATTACGTTCCTCTGCACGCCCGTGGCTGAGAATCAGCCATTTGACCTCGACAAGGGCCGCGTCCCCGACGCGGCCCGCCAACGACATGTCCGGCACCGAATTCCGGCCAATGACAATCTGCCCCGCCGGCTCGGCCGGACCTGGTGGCTGGGAATGGCCGCCGCGCTTGTCGCGGCGGCAGCCTGTTACGCCTTTTTCTCGATCAGTTCGATCCGGTAGCGGTCCGGATCCTCGATAAAGGCGATGACCGTGCCGCCGTGCTTCATCGGCCCCGGCGGACGGGGAATGCTCACCCCCTCGGCGGCAAGCTCCCGGCAGGTTTTTTCGATATCCGGCACACCGATGGCCAGATGGCCGAAGCCGCTGCCCAGCTCATAGGGCTGGTCCTGATCCCAGTTATGGGTCAGCTCGACCACCGTATGGTCGTTCTCATCGCCATAGCCGACAAAGGCCAAGGTGAATTTTCCCTCGGGGAAATCCATCCGGCGCAGCAGCCGCATGCCCAGCAGCCGGGTATAGAAATCCACCGAGGCGTCGAGATCGCGCACCCGGATCATGGTATGCAAAAAACGAAAATCATTACCCGTCATGGTTCTTTCCTTTCCGCGACAGCCTTCAGAATCAGCCCGGCGGCCCGTCGGCTCGGACTTTGCGCCCCCTGGCCGAGACAGGCCAGCGCCTCGCCCAGGCCGTCCCGCTGGGTCCGACGCACCGTTTCGTCGTCCATCACCTCCGCCACCGCCGCGGCCAGCGTCGCCGCCCGGCACCGTTCCTGCAGGAATTCCGGCACCACCTGGCGGTCCAGCAGCAGATTGAGCAGGCAGGCCCATTTGACCTTCACCAAACGCCTGAGCAGCCAGGCGGTCACCGGCGTCACCCGGTAGGTAATGATCATCGGCAGGCCGGCCAGGGCCAGTTCCAGGGCCACCGTTCCCGAGGCGGCGAGAGCCGCCCGGCTGGCGGCGAAGGCGTCGTAGCGTTCCTGTCGGCCATGCACCACCAGGGCCGGCACCGCCCAGCCGGCGGCGGCGGCGGCCACCTCGGCGGCCACCGTCTCGACGGTCGGCAACACCAGGCGCAGATCGGGATGCCGCGCCGCCAGCAGGCCCGCCACTTCGCCGAACACCGGCAGCAGGCGCGAGGTTTCCGAACGCCGACTGCCCGGCAGCAGGCAGAGCAACGGCGCCCCGGCAGCGATCCCATGGCGGGCGCGGAAAGCCGCGCCATCGCCGTCGCCGGCGCCGCTTTCCAGCACCGCATGGCCGACATGCTCGGCCGCCAGCCCGGCTTTGTGGAACCATTCCGGCTCGTTGGGCAGCAGGCAGAGCAGCAGATCCAGCCGCGCGGCCAGCTGATGCACCCGCTTTGCCTTCCACGCCCAGACCATCGGCGCCACGTAGTGAATGCGCAGGGCGGGATGGCCCTCGGCCTTCAATTGCTTGGCCACCCGTCCGGTGAAGCCCCAGGAATCGACGGTCAGCACCACATCGGGGCGGCAGCGGCGGATATCGGCCAGGGTCTGCTTGAGGCGGCCGAGAATACGCGGGATGCTGGGCACCACCTCGGCCAGCCCCATCACCGCCAGATCGGCCTGGGGAAACAGGCTGTCCAGCCCCTGCTCGCGCATCGCCTCGCCGCCGATGCCGGCGAAACGGATATCCTCGCCCCCCGCCTCGCGCAGCGCCGCCATCAGGCGCGCCGCCAGCAGATCCCCCGATGGTTCGCCGGCAATCAGATAGATCAGCGGCATGGGGAACCCCACGAAGGTCTAGCCCTCGCCCCGCTTGCGGGGAGAGGGTTGGGTGAGGGGCACGCGCGTCGGCGCGGCTTTTGACCCATCGCTGCAGCCCTCACCCGGCGCTTCGCGCCACCCTCTCCCGCAAGCGGGCGAGGGAATCTCGATGCTGGTCGCGATCCCCCATCCGTTGGCATCCGTTTCATCCGTGTCTAATGGCACCGCGGCGCCGGCCGGCCCTACTGAAACCCAACACCCATGACAAACAGTCCCGCCGCGTCGGCGGCGGCCACCACCGCCGGCAGATCGACCACCAGGCAGGCGCCGGCTTCGACGGCGATGCCGCGCAGGCCGGCGGCGGCGCAATTGGCCACCGTGGCGACGCCGATGGTCGGCAGATCGACGCGGCGTTCCTGCCCCGGCTTGGAAATCTTCACCAGCACGCCGCCGTCGCCGGCGCGGCGCAACGGCCCGCAACGGGAGATCAGAGCGTCGGTGCCCTCGACGGCTTCCACCCCCAGCACGAAACCCTGCTGTACCACCACCGCCTGGCCGACATCCACTTCGCCCAGGGACTTGGCCACCTGCAGCCCGCGGCGGATATCCTCCTCGGCCGTCGGATCGGGGCTCACTTTGCCCCACACCCCGCGGCGGGCCAGCAGGCCGCCGAGCACGGCGTCGATGCCGACGACGCGCAATCCTTCGCTTTCCAACTCGTCGATGACCGCCCGCAACAACCCGTCATCGCCCAGGGCCTTCCAGCCGACGCGGGCGAAAAAGCGGGCGGTGCGCCAGTCCGGCAGCAATTCGGCAAGGCCCGGTCGGCGCACCGGCCCGGCCATCACCACCTCGGTCACCCCGGCCTCACGCAACAGGTCGAAGCCCCGTCCGGTTTCCCCCAGGCGGATCCAAGCGGGGGAAAATTCGCCCAGCAATTCTGGGTCGGCATGGCCTTCCAGGGCCAACACGAAGGCGTCACGTCCTTCGGCCCGCAATGTCGCGGCCAATTGGCGGGGAAGCGGTCCGCCGCCGGCGATGATGCCAAATCTGCTCAAACAGTTTCCAGCTTGGGCTGGCAGATCGCCCGCGAACTGTCGGCGCGGATGAAGTCAAGGATCTCCACCACCGGGGCGACATCCCTGAACTGGATGGCCACCTCCTCCAGGCGTTCGGCCATGGTGCCCTCCGGCGCGAACAGCAGACGGTAGGCATTGCGCAATTCATGAATATCTTCGCGCGAAAAGCCGCGACGCTTCAGCCCGACGAGGTTCAACCCGGACAGATGGGCGCGGTTGCCGGTGACGGTGGCATAGGGGATGACGTCGTTTTCGACGCCAGTCATACCGCCCACCATCACATGACGACCGACCCGGACGAACTGATGGATGGCCGACAGGCCGCCGAGCACGGCATATTCGCCGACCACCACATGGCCGGCCAGGGTGGCGTTGTTGACCAGGATGGCGTTGTCGCCCACCGTGCAGTCATGGGCGACATGGGCGCCGACCATGAACAGGCAGTCATTGCCGACCCGGGTGACCATGCCGCCGCCCTCGGTGCCGGGGTTCATCGTCACATGCTCGCGGATCTGGTTGCGGCGTCCGATCACCAACCGGCTCGGTTCGCCCTTGTATTTCAGATCCTGCGGACGGTGCCCGAGCGAGGCGAAGGGGTAGACGACGGTGCCGTCGCCGATGGAGGTGATGCCGTCCACCACCACATGGGAAATCAGCCGCACCCCGGCGCCGATTTCCACCGCCGGACCGATCACGCAAAAAGGACCGATCGCGGCGTCCTCGGCGATGCGGGCACCTTCGGCGATCACCGCCGTCGGATGAATATCGGCCATCAATCGTTCATGATCATGGCGGTGTAGACAGCTTCCGCCATCAGAATGCCGTCGACCCGGGCTTCGCCGCGGAATTTCCATACATTGCCACGGCTGCGCTCCTTGAAAACATGCACATGCAAACGATCTCCCGGCATCACCGGCTTACGGAAACGGGCGTTCTCGACACTCATGAAATAGACCAGCTTGCCTTCCGCCTTTGGACCGAGCGTTCGGACCACCAGCACCGCCGCGG
>DUZF01000147.1 GCA_013349665.1 Rhodospirillaceae bacterium
CCAGCCGCTCGGCCTCGTCCCAGGCCTCGCGGGCCGCCACCGCCAGCGCCTCGTCCGGGCAATCGGCGGCGACCAGCGCTACCGGCGCCACCGACAGCCCTTCATAACCGGCTTTCTCACCATAGGCGGCGCGGCGGTGGTTGCGGATCACCCGCAGCATCTGCGGGGCGTTTTCGGCGTAGCCGGGGAACGGCCCCAATTCCTTCGCCATCTCGGCCGAGGTGGCATAGGCGACGCCGGTCATCACCGCCGTCAGCGCGGCGCAATAGGCGCGTCCGGCCTCGCTGTCATAAGGCAGACCCGAGGCCATCAGCAGGCCGCCGATATTGGCGTAGCCGAGCCCCAGCGTGCGGAAGCGATAGGACAGTTCGGCGATTCTTTCGGCCGGGAATTGGGCCATCAGCACCGAAATCTCCAGCACCACCGTCCACAGGCGCACCGCATGGCGATAGCCGTCGACATCGAAGCCGCCGTCATTGCGGCGGAAGGAGATCAGGTTCAGCGACGCCAGATTGCAGGCGGTGTCGTCGAGGAACATGTATTCCGAGCAGGGATTGGAGGCGTTGATGCGCCCCGATTCCGGGCAGGTGTGCCATTCATTGATGGTGGTGTCGAATTGCAGGCCGGGATCGGCGCAGCTCCACGCCGCCTCGGCGATCTGTTGCCACAGATCGGCCGCCTTTACCGTCTTCGCCACCTTGCCGTCGACCCGGCGGATCAGCTCCCAGTCGCCGTTGTCCAGGGCCCGCTTGAGGAAGTCGTTGGTGACCCGCACGGTATTGTTGGAATTCTGTCCGGACACCGTCAGATAGGCATCCGAATCCCAATCGGTGTCGAACACCGGGAACTTTACCTCGGTATAGCCCTGGCGGGCGAACTGGATGACCCGCTGGATGTAATTTTCGGGGATCATCGAGCGGCGGGCCTCGATAATCGCCGTCTTCAGGGCGGGATTGGTCTTCGGCGACCAGCGGTCCTCGGATCCGGCATCGCCGTCCCAGTTGCGGCAGGCCGCCATCACCGCGTTGAGGCCGCGGTCGGCGAGGCGCGAGCCGGCGACCAGCGCCGCCACCTTCTGCTCCTCCACCACTTTCCAGTTGATGAAGTTCTCGATGTCCGGATGGTCGACGTCCACCACCACCATCTTGGCGGCGCGCCGGGTGGTGCCGCCCGATTTGATGGCGCCGGCGGCGCGGTCGCCGATTTTCAGGAAGCTCATCAGGCCGGAGGAGCGGCCACCGCCGGCGAGGCGCTCGCCGTCGCCGCGCAGCGCCGAGAAATTGGTGCCGGTGCCCGAGCCGTATTTGAACAAACGGGCCTCGCGCACCCACAGGTCCATGATGCCGCCCTCATTGACCAGGTCGTCATTGATCGACTGGATGAAGCAGGCATGCGGCTGCGGATGTTCATAGGCACTGGCCGATTTGACCATCTCGCCGGAGCGGTGGTCGACGTAGAAATGCCCCTGGCTGGGGCCGTCGATGCCGTAGGCCCAGTGCAGACCGGTATTGAACCATTGCGGGCTGTTGGGCGCCCCCATCTGCTGGCACAGCATGAAGCGCATTTCGTCGTGAAAGGCGCGGGCGTCCTCCTCGCCGTCGAAATAGCCGCCCTTCCATCCCCAATAGGTCCAGGCCCCTGCCATGCGGTCGAACACCTGGCAGGCCGAACGTTCACCGGTGGTCGGCGTGCCGGCGGCGGCCTCGCGGCGCCACAGCCATTCCGGGACGTCCTTCTCGGGCACCGGCTTCAGATGCTCGTCCGCCGGCACGCCGGCGCGGCGGAAATATTTCTGCGCCAGAACGTCGCAGGCCACCTGCGACCAGCCGGCCGGAACCTCGATGTCGCTGTGCGAGAACACCACCGAGCCGTCGGGGTTGCGGATTTCCGACGAGGTGACGCGAAATCCGATGGTTTCGTAAGGCGACTGACCCGGAGCGGTGAAATGGCGTTCAATGCGCATGTGACAGAAATCCCCCTTAAATCGTTGGTCGGCAGAGTCAGATCCGCTAGCGCCGGCCATACCCGAGGTAGGCGGCGCCTACAAGATGTTGTGGGCTCTTGTTAACGGAGATACAGGCTATGCTAAGGTGGAAAACCATTCAACGACATTTTGCTGTGTGCAGCGCACAAACACACATTATATGGTGTTAACAAAGTTGGCGGGGAATGTCTGGACGCGGCAGGCGGCTTTTGCCATATTCCCCCACCTGAACTCGCTTCCGTGCGCAAGGAAAAACCAATGGATATCGGGACATATCTGTTCACCTGGGCCAAAGGCCGTCTGGTCGGCACCGACGCCCAGGGGAACCGCTACTTCACCGAGCGCAAGGCCGGGCGTGGCCGGCTTGGCCGGGCCCGCCGCTGGGTGCTGTACAACGGCCCGGTGGAGGCGTCGCGAATTCCTCCGGAATGGCATGCCTGGCTGCATTACACGGTCGACGAACCGCTGGCGCCCCCCACCGACAAGCCGTGGGTGAAGCCCCATCAGCCCAACCACACCGGCACCGCCGAGGCCTATCTGCCGGCCGGTCATGACCGTCGCGGCGGCGAACGCCAGGCGGCGACCGGCGATTACGAGGCCTGGCAGCCATAAGGGCGGACGCTGTTGAACGACGCCGATCGCGAAACGGTTGTTGGCGGGGTGGTGCTGCTGGCCGGCGCCATCCTCTTGGCCGGTGTCTACGGCATGACCGGCCACTCCTCCATCCCCGGCTATGACCTTGCCGCCCGCTTCAACAAGGCGGAAGGCATTGCCATCGGCAGCGATGTCCGCCTGGCCGGGGTGAGTATCGGGCGGGTGGTCGGGCAGGCTCTCGACGATCAATATCACGCCGTCGTCACCATGCGCGTGGCGCCGTCGGTGGGGCTGCCGCGGGACAGCGCGGCATTGATCCAGACCGACGGATTGCTGGGGGCCAAATATATCGCCCTGCAGCCGGGGGCCGACGAAACCGCCCTCAAGCCCGGGGAGCAACTGGGCTACACCCAGGATTCCATGGATATCCAGGACCTGCTGTCGCTGATCATCGCCGAGGCGAAGGCCAAACAGGCGCGAGAGAGCAAGAGGCCATGAACAGTTCCGGGCGTCATATGATCGAAACCATCATGGGGGCCGTGGTCCTGATGGTGGCGATATTCTTCCTGTCCTTCGCCTATAGCCAGGCCGATCTGGGCGCCGTCAAGGGCTACCAGCTGTCGGCCGCCTTTTCCAGCGTCGGCGGCCTGGCCAATGGCGGCGACGTCAGGATCAACGGCATCAAGGTGGGGACGGTGAGCGATCAGCAGATCGACCCCAACACCTTCGAGGCGGTGGTGCATATGTCCATCCTGCCGTCGATCCATCTGCCGGCCGATACCGCGGCGACCATCGCCAGCGAGGGGCTGCTGGGCGGCAAATATGTTCGCCTGGAACCCGGCCATGCCAAGGATACCCTGGCCGCCGGCGGCGTCATCAGCCAGACCAAGACCTACAAGTCGGTCGAGGAAATGGTCGCCGAAATCATCTTCCTGGCCACCGGGACGGGCAAATCCGGCGGGCCGGCCGAGGGCAAGCCGCAGTGAAGGTTCCGGTCGCCGGTTTTCTGGCGGCCCTGGCGGTGGCCGGTCCGGCCGCCGCGGCCGATCTGGTATTCGAGACGGCGATCCTGCAGGGTCTCGACAAGGTCACCGGCCGGGTGATGAGCATCGAGGCGCCGGTCGGCGCCACGGTGCATTTCGGCACCCTCGAGATCATCGTTCGCACCTGCCGCAAACGCCCCCCCGAGGAACAGCCGGAAACCGCCGCCTTCCTCGACATCTGGGAACTTCGCAGCGGCGAGGCGGCGGCCAGCCTGTTCCGCGGCTGGATGTTCGCCTCAAGCCCGGCCTTGTCGGCCTTGGAACATGCGGTCTACGACATCTGGGTGGTGGATTGCGAAGAGGAAAGCAACGCCAAGGCTTCGCCTGCCGGCAAGTCGCCCTGAAACACGGCGCGTTTTTCCAAAGCCGCGGTCAACAGGCCGAGATACTGCCGGCGGGGAATTTCCACCGCGCCGAACTGGGCCAGATGGTGCGTCACGAACTGCGTATCCAGCAGTTTGTAACCACCTTTTCGCAGAATGGCGACCAGATGGGCCAGCGCCACCTTGCTGGCGTCGTCGACCCGGCTGAACATGCTTTCGCCAAAGAAGGCGCTGCCCATCGACAATCCGTACAAACCGCCGACCAGCTGATCGCCCAGCCAGGCTTCGACGCTATGGGCGATGCCCACCTCATGCAATTCCAGGCAGATGCGCAGGATTTCGTCGTTGATCCAGGTATCCGGGCGTTCCGGCCGCGGTGCCGCGCAATGGCGGATCACCTCGGCGAAGGCGGTGTCGCAGCGCAGGGTGAACAGACCTTTTTTCAGGATCTTGCGCAGCGACCGCGGCAGGTGAAAGCCGTCCAGCGGCAGAATGCCGCGGTCCTCGGGGTCGATCCAGAAGATCCGCTGGTCATGCCGGTTCCGGGCCATGGGGAAGACCCCCAGCGCGTAACCCCGTAACAACTGGTCCGATGTCAGCGGCGTCGACATGAAGGCGGTAATTCCCGTCCACGCTGTTAACCGGGTAAAGATTAAAGGCTTCCCGACCCGCGGTGCAACCGATGAAACTGAACGACACGAGCGTTCTAGCCCGCCGAGCGGTCGACCATTTTCTGCAGCCAGTGAATGTCGTAGTCGCCGTTGATGAAGTCGGCTTCGTTGACCAGCCAGTTATGCAGGGGAATGGTGGTCTTCACCCCTTCGATGACGAATTCGCCCAGGGCGCGGCGCAGCCGCATCAGGCATTCGTTGCGGCTGCCGCCATGGACGATCAGCTTGGCGATCATGCTGTCGTAATGCGGCGGCACCTGATAGCCGGAATAGAGCCCGGAATCGACCCTGACCCCCAATCCGCCCGGCGTGTGGAAGCCGCCGATCCGTCCGGGGGAGGGGGCGAAGGTCTGCGGATCCTCGGCGTTGATGCGGCATTCGATGGCATGGCCGGAAAACCGCACATCCGATTGCTCGTAGCCCAGCGGCGCGCCGGCGGCGATGCGGATCTGTTCGCGGACGATGTCGATGCCGCAGATGGCCTCGGTGACCGGATGCTCCACCTGCAGGCGGGTGTTCATCTCGATGAAATAGAATTCGCCGTTCTCGTAAAGAAATTCCAGAGTCCCGGCATTACGGTAGCCGAGCTTGCGGATGGCGGCGCAGGCGACGCGGCCGATGCGCTCGCGGGCATCGGCGTTGAGCGCCGGCGACGGCGCCTCCTCGAGGACTTTCTGGTGGCGCCGCTGCAGCGAACAGTCCCGTTCGCCGAGATGCACCACCGCCCCGTGGTTGTCGGCCAGGATCTGGATCTCGATATGGCGCGGCGCCAGCAGGTATTTTTCCATATAGACTTCGGAATTGCCGAAGGCCGCCTTGGCTTCCGAACGGGCCGTGCGGAAGGCGTCGATCAGCTGGTCCGGCGTATGGGCGTGCTTCATGCCTTTGCCGCCGCCGCCGGCGGTGGCCTTGATCAGCACCGGATAGCCCATGCTGTGGGCCAGCTCCTGGGCCTGCGCCTCGGTTTCGACGGCCCCGTCGGAGCCGGGCACGCAAGGCAGTCCGGCCTCATGGGCGGCATGCTTGGCGGTGATCTTGTCGCCCATCATGCGGATATGTTCGGCCGTCGGTCCGATGAAGCAGATCCCGTGCTCTTCGACCATCTGGGCGAAGTCGGCGTTTTCCGACAGGAAGCCATAGCCGGGATGGATGGCGTCGGCATTGGTGATGGTGGCGGCGGCGATGATCGCCGCCTTGTTGAGATAGCTGTCGCGGGCCGGCGGCGGGCCGATGCACACCGATTCGTCGGCCAGGCGGACATGCATGGCGTCATGATCTGCGGTGGAATGGACAGCCACCGTCTTGATCCCCATCTCGCGGCAGGCCCGATGGATGCGAAGGGCGATCTCGCCGCGGTTGGCGATCAGGATTTTGTCGAACATGATTATTCGACGACGATCAGCGGCTCGCCGAATTCGACAGGCTGGCCGTCATGCACGAGAACCGCCGTCACCTTGCCGCCGCGCGGCGCGCGGATCGGGTTGAAGGTCTTCATGGCCTCGATCAGCAGCAGGGTCTGCCCTTCCGACACCATGTCGCCGATGCCGATGAACGGCGGCAATCCGGGTTCCGGCGACATGTAGGCGACGCCCACCATGGGGGACTTCACGGTGCCCGGATGATGCGCCCAGTCATTTTCGGCCGGCGTCGACCCGGCTCCGGCGGGATGCGGCGCCGGGGGCGGGGCGGCATAGCCGCCCGGGGCCATCATCATCGGCGACGGCAGGTTGCGGGCGACGCGAATGCGCAGGCCGGAGCCTTCGTATTCAATCTCGGTGAGGTGGTTTTCGTCGAGCAGGGCGGCCAAGGAACGCACCAGGGCGCTGTCGATGGGGGGCTTTGGCATCAGGCCTCTGTGGTAGCGGTCGCAATCGTCATCGGCGTCGTTATAACACGGGTGACGCGGGGCGCAATGCGGTTACGGCGTCTACAAGCTCTTCGCGACCCGGCACCGTCGTGGTAGAACGCCGGTCACCGACAACGGGGCGAGGAGGGCCGCCGATGGAACCGCGGCAATTCAGTCTGATCCTCGGCAATGAACGACTTCCGCTGGATCTTCACGCCGTCGCCGCCGATGCCGAAGGGCGTCTGGCCGGAGCCAAAGCGCGCGACATCGCCTTTCGCTTCACCTATCGCCACATTCCGCTTTCGGTGCGCATCCGCGCCGGCGACAGTCCCGTAGTCGAAATTCAGGGCCAAATCGGCCCGATGCCGTTCTCCGCCGAATCGGCGAGCGCGCGGGTCACGCTGACCGCGGTTCTGGCCGCCGCCAACGAGCATCTGGGCGAGACGTTCCGGGTGGTTGGCGGACGCATCCGGATATCCGGCACGGTCGCGCCGGACAACCCGGTGACCGCGGTCGGCCTGGTGACCGCCCTGACCGCCTTCCTGCTGCCGCGCAAACCCTATCTGACGATCATCGATTCGGTCCTCGCCCAGTTGGCGGCGGGACCGCCGCGGAGACCCCGTCAACGCGCCGGGATGGCGAAGACCTGACCGGGATAGATCCTGTCGGGGTCGCGGATCTGTTGCTTGTTGGCCCGATAGATGGACAGAT
>DUZF01000294.1 GCA_013349665.1 Rhodospirillaceae bacterium
TCGCCGACAATCTCGGCGGCCCCGTCGACTCGCCCGTCGACGCGGTGGCGACCATCGCCATTCCCGGCGGTGCCGAACTGGCGGCGCGCACCATGAACGGTCGCCTCGGCATCCAGGGCGGGCTGTCGATCCTCGGCACCACCGGCATCGTCATTCCCTACAGCTGCTCGTCCTGGATCCATGCCATCCACAGCGGAGTCGACGTCGCCCGCGCCTCCGGCCTCGGCCATGTCGCCGGCTGCACCGGCAAGACCTCCGAGGCGGCGGTGCGCCGCCTGCACGGCCTCGAGGAGCGGGCGATGATCGACATGGGCGGCTTCGCCGGCGGCCTGCTGAAATATCTGCGCCGTCATCCGCTGCCGCGTCTGACCCTGGGCGGCGGCTTCGCCAAGATGAGCAAGCTGGCGGCCGGTAACTTCGACCTCAACTCGCGGGCGGCGGCGGTGGATATCGCCTGGCTGGCCGGCCAGCTGGAGCGGTTGGGGGCGCCGGCGGCGCTGCTGGCCGAGGCGGCGGCGGCGCCGACGGCGGCCCGCCTGCTGGCCCTGGCCGGGGAGTTGCCGCTGGCGCCGGCGGTGGCCCGGCAGGCCCGCGAGACGGCGCTGGCGGTGCTTTCCGGCGGCGTCGCCGTCGATGTGGTGGTGGTCGACCGCGCCGGTACGGTCATCGGCCATGCGGGATAGAATTCTCATCCTCGGCGGCACCGCAGAGGCGGCGGCCCTGGCCCGCCGTCTGGTCGACGAGGGCGAAACGGTGATCACCTCGCTGGCCGGCCGGCTGCCGTCACCGCCGTCGCTGGCCGGTCAGGTGAGGGTCGGCGGCTTCGGCGGCGTCGACGGCCTGGCCGCCTGGCTGGCGGAAAACGCCATCACCCGGGTCATCGACGCCACCCATCCCTTCGCCGCCGTCATCTCCGCCCATGCCGCCGCCGCCTGCGCCCGCCTCGGCCTGCCGCTGCGGCGCCTCGAACGGCCGGTGTGGCGGAAGCATCCCGGCGACCGCTGGCATTGGGCCGACAGCCTGGAGATGGCGGCGCGCATGGCGCCCGGCCTGGGGCGGCGGATCCTGCTGACGGTGGGCGCCGGTTCGCTGGCGCCGTTCACCAGGTTCGGCGGTCCGTTCTATCTGTTGCGGCTGCTGGCCGCGCCGGCGCCGCTGGCCTTTCCGCGGTATCGGGTGGTGATCGATCGCGGGCCGTTTGTGCCGGCGGACGAGATGGCGCTGATGCGCCGCTTCGCCATCGATCTGCTGGTCAGCAAGGCCAGCGGCGGCGCGGCCACCGAAGCCAAGATCATCGCCGCGCGACGCCTCGGCCTAAGGGTTCTGCTGGTCGGCCGGCCTTAGGATATGGCTGTGGGCGGCGTCATAGAGGCGGCTGTCGGTGAAGGCACTGTCGCCGAGGACGCGGCCCACCAGCACCAGGGCGGTGCGGGTGAAGCCGGCGGCCTTCACCCGCTCGCGGATGTCGGCCAGGGTGCCGGTGACGAAGGCCTGGTCGGGCCAGCTCACCCGATAGGCCACCACCACCGGACAGTCGGCGCCGTAGAGCGGCGTCAGTTCCTTGACCACATGGGCGAGATTGGTCACCGACAGATGGATGGCCAGGGTGGCGCCGGTGGCGCCGATGGTCTTCAGGTCCTGGCCGGGCGGCATCGGCGACGAGCGCACGGCGGTGCGGGTCAGCACCACCGTCTGGCTGACCTCGGGCAGGGTCAGTTCGCGGGCCAGCGCGGCGGCGGCGGCGGCATAGGCCGATACCCCCGGGGTGACGTCATAGGCGATGCCCAGGGCGTCGAGGCGGCGCATCTGTTCGGCGATGGCGCCATAGAGCGACGGATCGCCGGAATGCACCCGCGCCACCTCCTGGCCGGCGGCATGGGCGCACTGCATTTCGTCGATGATGCGGTCGAGGGTAAGCGGCGCCGTGTCGATGACCCGGGCCCCCGCCGGCGCCTCGGCCACCACCTCGGCCGGCACCAGCGAGCCGGCATACAGCACCACCGGGCAGCGGCGGATCAGGCCAAGGCCGCGGACGGTGATGAGATCCGGGGCGCCGGGCCCGGCGCCGATGAAATGGACGGTGGCTTTTCCCGAGGGCAATGGATCGTTTGTTTGCATCGATGCATCAGCCTAAGTCAGCAACAGTCTTGTGGGAATTGCACCTGATCGACCGTTAATGTTAAGACAGCCATATTGCAAGGGGGAAAACTTTCCGCCGTGAGCATCGCGCCGACCACCTCGCCGCACAATTTGGCTGCCGACTGGCAGAGCCAGATACCCTTGCTCGACCAATTACGCATTCTTCTGCTGATCTGTATCGGCGACACCATCGTCCATGTCAATCCGGCGGCGCTGCGCATTCTCGGTTTGAAATCACCGGCCGATGTGGTCGGGCAATCCTTTTTTTCCCTGCTGCATCGCGACTACGCCGAGCTGTCCGAGCTTGGTCTGGCGGTCTTCGCCGAGGAGCAGACGGTGGTGTCGGTGAAGATGATGCGCCCGGACGGCAAGGCGGTGGATGCCGATCTGTGGGTGTCGCCGATGACGACGCCGGGGGCGTTCCTCGTCGAGGCCCGCGACATCACCGAACATCTCAAGGCCGCCCGCGCTCTCAGGCTGCGCGAACAGCGTCTCGAGGGAATCCTCAACACCGTTGCCGATGGCATCATCACCCTCGATGAGCACGGCACCATCCAGACCTTCAATCCGGCCGCCGAGGGTATTTTCGGCTTCTCCCGGACCGAGATGGTCGGCCAGAGCATCCGCACCCTGTTGCCGGATACCAGCCAGGACGCCCCGGCCGATGGCGCCGACTGGGTGCGGTCGCTGGCGGCGACCTCCGAGGTTGCCGGCAAGACGAAATCCGGCGAGGTGGTGCCGCTGGAAATGTCGATCCGCGAATTGCAGCAGGGCGACGAAAAATCGTTCACCAGCATCGTGCGCGACATTACCGCCCGCAAGGCCGAGGAGCAGCGGGTCTTCCGCATGGCCCATCACGACGCGCTGACCGGCCTGCCCAACCGCCATTTGTTCGACGACCGCGTCCTCGAGGCCTTCAAGCGGGCCCGGCGCCACAAAGAGAAGCTGGCCCTGCTGTTCGTCGACCTCGACCGCTTCAAGCCGATCAACGACACCTTCGGCCATGCGGTCGGCGACGAGGTGCTGAAACTGGTGGCGGGCCGGTTGCGCACCAGCCTGCGGGCCACCGATACCGTCGCCCGGGTCGGCGGCGACGAGTTCATGGTCCTGCTCGAGGAACTGTCCGACGCCCAGGAGGCCGAGGACGTCCGCCGCAAACTGCAGGAGGACCTGTGCCAGCCGCTATGGCTGCGCAGCAACAATGTCACCATCGGCGCCAGCATCGGCGTCGCCGTCTATCCCGATGACGGGGCGGAGATCGCCGATCTGATGGTCTTCGCCGACCGCGACATGTATGGCCGCAAGCACGGCCGCTGACGGCGGAGTCCGGCAGGGACGCCGGCCCCACTGGAAGATAATTTTCTTACAGATTCTAGCGCTGTTTCCCGGCATAGCCGCGCGGCGTGAAGACCCGCCGCTGTTGCCCCCGCTCCATGATGCGGGTCTCGGAATTGCCGACCAGGACGATGGTCAGCATGTCGATCTCGGCGAGGTCGAGCCCGGCCAGGGTGGTGATGCGCACCACCTCGCCCGGCCGCCCGAGATTGCGGGCGATCACCACCGGCGTGGCGGGCGGGCGGTGGGCGGCCAGGATGGCCAGCGCCTCCGGCAGCTGGCGGCGGCGGCGCAGGGAGACCGGATTGTAGAAGGCGATGACGAAATCGCCCTCGGCGGCGGCCCTGACGCGGGCCTCGATGACCGGCCAGGGGGTCAGCAGGTCGGACAGCGAAATGGTGCAGAAATCGTGGTTGATCATCGCCCCGGCACGGGCCGAGGCCGCCTGCAGGGCAGACACCCCGGGCGACACGGTGATCTCCAGGCGGTTCCAGTCGGGCCGGTTCTCGCGCTCCATCAGTTCGAAGACCAGGGTGGCCAGGGCGTAGATGCCGGCATCGCCCGAGCAGACCAGGGCGACATGGCGGCCCTCGGCGGCCAGGTCGAGGGCCTGGCGGGTGCGGTCCTCCTCGGCCCCCATGGCGCCGTCATGGCGGGCCTTGCCGTCAACTGCGCTGCCCAGCAGGTCGAGATAGAGCCGATAGCCCACCAGGTCGGTGGCTTCGGCGAGGATGCGGTCGACCTCATTGGTCCGCCAGGCGGCGTCGCCGGGACCGATGCCGATCACCGACAGTCTGCCCCGCCGTCGGCCGGTGCGGGCGGGGTCGATGGCGCTTGCGGCGCCGGCGATGGCGCAGGTGGCGCGCGCCGATTTGCGCTTGGCCAGCAGCAACTGTCCGGCCGCCCCGGCGGCGGCCAGCGCCGCCCCTTCCGCCACCCCATGGCAACCGGTTTCGCGGAACACAACTGCGGACGGCGTGGCCAGCCGGGGAAACTCGGCCTCCAGCGCGGCGGCGGTGAAAAAGCGGGCGGCGACACCGAGATGCGCCGCCAGGGCATGTACCGCCGGTTCGTCGGCCTTCAGCTCCAGCGAGGCGACGCAGGCCACCGCCCCGGCAGCCAGACCGGCCTCGGCCAGGCATTGCTCGGCCAGGGCGATCAGCTCGGCCGGATCGGTGTCGCGTTCGCAGCCGACGCCCAGCGCCAGCACCGGCGGATGCAGGGTCAGCTCACCCGCCATGGCAAGGCGGTCGGTGACCCGCAGGCTTAATCGACCGTGGTCGCCCAGGCCGGGCGCGGTCAGCCAGCCGGCATCGCCGCGCTCGACCGTCAGGCGCACCGGCTCGCCGGCCAGCAGCGCCGCCGCCACCGCCTTGGCGGCCTCCGGGTTGGCCACCCGCCAGCCTGCCGGCGGCTCGTCCAGCGCCAGGCCGAGGGCGACGTCGCCGGCGGTGGTAAGCGCGGCATGGCCGCCGAGACCCTCGGCCAGAACCGCCGCCAGGCGGTTGGCGCCGTGATGGCCGCCCAGCAGCGGCAACAGCGAGGCGCCGTCGGCGCTGACCGCCAGCACCGGCGGTTCGGCGGTCTTGTCGTTCAGCAGCGGCGCCAAGGCGCGGATCAGGATGCCGGCCGAGCAGACACCGACGATGCCGGTGCCGGCGGCGAACAGCCGGCGGAGATGGCTGACGGTGTCGTCGAACGGCTCGTCGCAGGCGTCGACCCGCCCGCGCCGGCCATGCAGCCGGGCCCCCGGCAGCAGGGCGGCGATTCGGCGGGCGACGGCCTCGCCGGCCGGGCTGACGGCGATGACGGCGATGGACGTCATGACCAGGCCCGTCCGCGCCGGTGCACCAGGATCATGGCGAAATAGGAGACGCTGTCCTCGGTCAGCTCGTTCATCGGCACTACCCGCTGGCCGTCCAGCCCGGCCCGCTCGACGCAGACCGCCTGTTCGGTCAACCCCAGGCGGTCGAGCGCCCGGCGGACCTTGGCGAGATGGCGGCCGACCTTGATGATGGCCGCCGCCTCGGTGGCGAACAGCAGGCGCATCAGGTCGTCCTCGCGCCGGGTCGCCGGCACCACCACCAGGGAATCGCCCCTGGCCGCCAGCGGCCGCCCGGCCAGCGCGGCGCAGGCGGTCAACGACGAGATGCCGGGGATCACCTCGATCTCCACCCGCCCGGCGAGACGGGCGAACAGATAGAGGAACGAGCCGTACATGAACGGATCGCCCAGGCACAGCACGGCGACATCGCGCCCGGCCTCGAGATGGGCGGTGATGGCGGCGGCGGCGCCGTCATAGGCGGCCTCGTTGCTGGCCTGAGGGTCGAAAGCCAGCGGCAGCGGCAGGCGCAGCACCCCGGCGGCGAGATGCGGATCGGCGATGCCCAGCGCCATGGCGCCGCCGTCCTCGCCGGTGGGATAGGCCACCACCGCCGCCCGCCGGAGGATGCGGGCCGCCTTCAGGGTCAGCAATTCCGGATCGCCGGGGCCGACGCCGACACCGTAGAGGCGGCCGTTCATCATTTGCATCCCTGGTAATGGGTGACCGGCATCAGCGGATGCCAGGTATGGAAGCGTCCGGTGGCGGCCAGCCGCGACACCGCGATGCGGCTCAGATCTCCGCCTTTGGCGGTTTGCCAGGCCAGCAGGGCGGCTTCGCCCTCGGCGGTGACGGCATTGGCGACCAGCCGGCCGCCGGTTTTGAGCCGCGCCCAGCAGGGGTCGAGCAGCCGCCCGAGATCACCGCCGAGGAAGATGGCGTCGGGGGCGTCGCCCAGACCGTCGAGGGCGTCGGGGGCGGCGCCGGTGACCACCGTCAGCTCCGGCACCCCCAACTCCAGGGCGTTGCGGGCGATCAGATCGGCCCGTGCCGGGTTGCGTTCGAGCGCCACCGCCCGGCCGCCGGCCCGCGCCCATTCAATGGCGATGGAGCCGCAGCCGGCGCCGATATCCCACAGCCGGGCGCCCGGCCAGGGGGCCAGCGAGGCCAAAGTGACGGCGCGGACCTCGCGCTTGGTCATCTGGCCGTCATGGCGGAAGGCGTCGTCGGGCAGGCCGGGGATCGCCGGCAGCGGCGTCGTGCCGGCATCGGCCGCCAGCTCGACGGCGATGGTGTTGAGGTCGTCCGCCGGCTGGCCGGCCCCGACGGTGATACGCTCGCCGGCGCCGCCCAGGCGCTCGAGCACGGTCAGGCGGCTGGCGCCGAAGCCCCTGCCGGCCAGCCAGGCGGCGAGGCGGGCGGGCGAGCCGCCGTCCGCCGCCAGCAGCAGCAGGCGGGCGCCGGGATACAGATGGCGGGCCAGGGCCTCCAGCGGGCGGCCGTGGATCGACAGGCAATGGACATCCTGCAGCGGCCAGCCGAGACGGGCGGCGGCCAGGCTGAAGGCGCCGGGATGCGGCGCCACGGTGACCTCGGCGGCCGGATAGCGCCCGGCCAGGGTGGCGCCGATGCCGAACCACATGGGATCGCCGCTGGCCAGCAGGCAGACCCGGCGGCCGCGCAGGGCGTCGAGGCGGGGCAGGTTGTCGGCGAAGGGCGACTGCCAGGCCAGCCGTTCCGCCGCGCCGGGCGGCACCATGGCAAGATGACGGTGGCCGCCGGCCAGCACCTCGGCGCCGGCGACCAGAGCGCGGGCGGCGGCGGCCAGGCCGTCCAGCCCGTCCTCGCCGATGCCG
>DUZF01000162.1 GCA_013349665.1 Rhodospirillaceae bacterium
GGGGTGGTCGAGTCGATCGAGGTGAAGGTTGGTGACGCCATTCAGGAAGGCGATGTGGTCGCCATCATCGAAGCGATGAAGATGCATACGGAGGTGGTATCCAAAGTCACCGGAACCGTACAGACCATCGCTATCAACGCTAAAGAACGAGTGGAAACCGGCCAAGTCGTGTTGACGGTCGGATAAGATTTACCTCTCCAGGGGACACGCTGATGGTACCGGATTCAGTTTATGGGGCAGTCCTGCTCAGTATCATCGATTTCTTCCTGAGCATCGTCATGATCACCGGCATTGGCTTCGTCCTGACGTTGTTCCCCCTGCTTAATCGCCTGGGCACGCTTGACGAGGAAAAGATCCGTAAGGGCGGCCATTAAGGAGAGGGATGATGTTTGAACAGGTCCTGACCTTCCTGCAGGCGATGGCCGACCAGACCGGCGTGGCGCATTTCTGGTGGGGCAATCTGGTGATGATTGCCATCGGTTGCACCATGATCCTGCTGGCGATCACCAAGAAGTACGAGCCGCTGCTGCTCATCGGCATCGGTTTTTCCTGCGTCATTTCCAATGTGCCGGGGTCTGATCTGGTCCTGCCGGGCGGCCTGTTCAATTACGCCTATCACGGTATCGAACTGCTGGTGATTCCGCCGCTGATCTTTTTCGGCGTCGGCGCCATGACCGATTTTGGCCCGATGATCGCCAATCCGAAACTGGTGGTGCTGGGGGCGTTGGCCCATCTCGGCATCTTCATCTCGCTGATCGGCGCCAAGGCGCTGGGTTTTTCCATCAATGAGTCGGGCGCCATCGGCATCATCGGCGGCGCCGACGGCCCGATGGCGGTGTTCGTCTGCGTCAAACTGGCGCCGCATCTGCTGCCGCAGGTCGCCGTGGCCGCCTATTCCTACATGGCGCTGATGCCGCTGATCCAGCCGCCGGTGATCAAGCTTTTCACCAGCCGGGAGGAGCGCCTGATCCGCATGCGGCAGATGCGCCCGGTCAGCCGGCTGGAAAAGATCGCCTTTCCCATCGTCATGGGGATCGTCGTCAACCTGTTCTTCCCGCCGGTGGCGCCGCTGATCACCATGTTGATGCTGGGCAATCTGTTCAAGGAATGCCTGGTCACCGACCGCCTTTACAAGACGGCCGCCAATGACCTGATGAATGTCATCATCATCATTCTGACGGTCGGCATCGGTTCAACCATGAACGCCGAGAAATTCCTGACGGTCAAGACCATCGAAATCGTCATCCTCGGCCTCGTTGCCTTTCTTGGCGGCACCGCCTCGGGTGTTCTCGGCGCCAAGTTCATGAACCTGTTTCTCAAGGAAAAGATCAATCCCTGCCTGGGGGCGGCCGGCATCGCCTCGGTGCCCATCGCGGCGCGCGTCGCCCATATCGTCGCCGCCAAGGAAGACCGGGAGAATCTGCTGATTTACCATGCCATGGGGCCCAATCTGGCCGGCGTGTTCGGCACCGCCATTTCCGGCGGCATCATGCTGGCCCTGCTGGGCGTCCAGTAGGACGCCGGCCGGCATGGCTTTCTGGGCCCGGTTATCGCTGGGCTGTCTGCTGCTGCTGGTCGCCGTCTATGGGGCCTATGTCAACAAGTCCCGTCGGCCGGAGGCCGGGGAAAACCTGTTTTCCTTTTTTCTCGAGCGCGAAAATTTTACCGATTGGGGCCGGGTGTGGCGACTGGTGTCGCTGGTTGCCTTCCTGGCGGTGAGCAGCGTGGCGATCATGAAAATGGTGGCCCTGCTGATCGGCGGCCCGCTGATCGACCTTGATCAATTCAAATAGAATCGGGGGCCGATCGGCTCGATCGGCCCCCGATTAACGGCGGGTCTCAGTTCCAGCCGGCTTCCTTCTCGCAAGCCTTCATCTCGGTCGGATGCGACTTTTCCCAGGTGCTGATGGACTGGGTCTCGTTGTTATCCATCTTGTTGTTCATACAGTTACAGTATTTGCTGACCACTTCAGGAGTCGTCTTGGCGTCGGCGTTGTCCTTCATGCACTTGGCAACCCATTTCATGTCGTCGGCATCAGCATAGGCAGGGCTGGTGGCCAGGGCAGTCAGACCAATAAACAACGCGGCTGCGATATATTTCATAAGCTTTACTCCGAAGACAGGGGCGCTGGCCCGCAAATGAATTTGACGCTCACAGATGGACGGTCTTATCCGTCCATCGTGGGCAAAGCATAGCTCAGGCGACATGTCTTGAGAAGTTCTCGCAAGCTTGTCGGCTTGAAAGTTTAAAAGATTCATTTTCTCGTATAGGTTGTTCGCGACCATGATTGCATCTGCCTTGCGGTGACAATCGCCTGCTCGTCCGTTATAATTCGCCGATGCCACCGCACCCGAAAAACTGGGTAATAAGTCTTGTTTTATTCTCCAAATGGTTGCCGGCTTTGGCTCGCCGCGGCCGCGGCAATATCGCGATTGTAACCGCCTTTATCCTGCCGATGCTGGTTGGCGCTTTCGGCCTTGGTGTGGAAATCGGCTTTTGGTACTGGCAGCAAAGGGGCATGCAAAATGCCGCCGACGCCGCGGCCCTGGCCGCGGCCACCAACGGCACGGCGACCTATGCCGGCGAAGCCTTGGCGGTCGCCGCCCGCTATGGCTTCAGCAATGGCGCCAACAATGTGACGGTAGCGGCCTCCAACGCCGCCGTCTGCCCATCGGGCGGCAGCAATTGCTACAGCGTTACCATCACCAGTACCGTCCCGCAGGTCTTCTCGCAGCTTGTCGGTTATGCCGGCAATGGCCAGGGCGGGGTGTCGCTGACGGCGACGGCGGTCGCCACCCAGGGAACCGTCCAGACGCCATTTTGCCTTCTGGGCACAGGGACCTCCGGCCAGGACGTAACCTGCAACGGCTGTCCAAAATCAAACCTGTCGGGATGTTCCATCATGTCCGACGCCAATTTGACCTGCAACGGCCATGACATGGGCGCCAGCTTCGGACTGGCGGTCGGGACCGCCGCCGGTTGCGGCGCGGCGCAGAAATCGAATGTTCCGCCGGTGAGCGACCCCTATGCCGGGCTGGCAGGCAGCATTCCGGCCAATATCTGCGGCGGCGCCTATCCGGGAGGCAACCTGAACGGCGCCTCCGTCTGGCCGGCGACAAAGGTGCTGTGCGGAAACCAGACCTTGACCGGCGACGTCGTCGTCCCCAAGGGTACTGTGGTGGTCATTGAAAACGGCTATCTCGACCTCAACGGCCATACCTTCGACGCCTCGGCGGGGGCAACGGTTATCCTGACCGGGACGGCCGGCGCCTATGACCATTTTGTCACGGACCTCAGTCATCCCGGCAAAGGCACCATCAATATCACCGCGCCGACCTCGGGCACCTGGTCGGGCATCGCCCTCTATCAGGATCCTGCATTGACCAGCGGCCTGGACATGAGCTTTTCGGGCAATATGCCGACATTCAATATCTTCGGCGTCGTCGATGTGTCGAAAGCCGATCTGACGGTGAGGGCCTGCGGCAGTTCCGTTACCGCCACGACGACCCATGTTCTCGACGCCGTCGTTTACCAATTCTCGATCCCGCTTTCGGCGACCGCCTGTCATCCCTGAAGCGTGATGCCGTTAGCCTGCATCACGCTTCAGTATTCGATATTGTCCCTCGCCTGTGCGCTTTGCGCACAATGCGCAATGTTTGCCAGCGTAGCTGGCCGCGTGCCCTCCGGGCACTTGGCCGCGGCCTCAATGGCCGCATGAGCATCCAGCGTCATGTTTGACGCTGGATGCTCATCATTGATCGAAGCTACACCGCTTCGCAGGTTCCCATGAGCAGGCGCAGCCGGCCGTCGCGCAGGTTGCCGGCGAGATTACCCGTCATCTCGGGGAAGCGCGGGCCCATCACCGCCGCCAGCCCCAGGGCCGGGGGCGTCGCCCCCCGCTGCTTGCCGAACCAGTCGACGGCGGCGGCGGTGACGTCCTTGATCGAGACCGGATCGAGCCCGGCGTGCCGGACGGTTTCGATGGTCTCGGCCTCGGTCAGCAGAAAGCTGGTCGCCTCGGTTTCCGCCCAGGGCACGGGATAGCGGATGTCGGGATGCCCGTCGGCGGCGACGACGTCATAAAAGGCGAAGACCCCGCCCGGTTTCAGGACCCGCCGGATCTCGCCGTAGACCCGGTTCCGGTCACGGATATTCATCACCACATGCTGCGTCCACACGGCGTCGAAGCGCCCGTCGCCGAAGGGCAGCGCGGTCAGGTCGCCGGCCTGGTAAGTCACCCGTCCGGCCAGTCTGGTCCTGTCGGCGAGAAGCTGCGCGATGGCCACATAGGACGGCACCAGATCGATACCGACCACCTGGCATCCATGCGCTTCGGCCAGATAGCGCGACGGCCCGCCCAGGCCCGAGCCGGCGTCCAGCACCTCCCAGGGGGCCTGGATCTTTGCCAGTTCGGCCAATTCGGCGGTTGCCGCCAGGCCGCGGACGTGAAACTGGTCAAAGCCGGCCAGATGGTTTGCCGTCACCGTCTCGGGCAGACCGGACAGATATTGCGTCACTTTGGCCACCAGGGCCGAGTGGTCCGCGGGCCGGTAATGTTGTTCGACGGATGGAGCGGTCGTCATCGGGTTCTCCTCAGGGGCCGTGAAGTCTTTATAAGTTATGCGCAGAGTTGGCTCAATCGACGAAGACCGGCTTGATTGCCGAAATCTAAAAACGTATGGTCTGACGAAACGCGGTGCGAAAAAGAAAACCGGCGCCGCGCGACAGACGAGGGAAGGTTGTCAGTCATGCTCAGCAGACGTTCCGTAATCACTGTCGGCGCCCTGGCGGCCATGCCGCGTTTCGCCATCGGCCAGACGGCGAAGATCCGCATCGGCGTCATGCTGCCGTTCACCGGCACCTATTCTTCCCTCGGTGAAATGGGAATAAACGGGCTGAAGCTGTCGCTGGCCCAGCACGGCAATAAGCTGGGCGGACGCGATGTCGAGATCGTCACCCTCGACGACGAATCCGATCCCGCCCGCGCGCCGTCCAACGCCACCAAGCTGATCAATGGCGACAATGTCGACATCCTGATCGGCACGGTGCATTCCGGCGTCGCCATGGGGATGGTCAAGGTGGCGCGGGAAACCAATACCTTGCTGGTCATTCCCAATGCTGGGGTGGCCGCCGCCACCGGTCCGCTCTGCGCCCCCAACGTCTTCCGCACCTCGATGACCATGTGGCAGCCGGCTTTTCCCATGGGCAAGGTGGCCTATGACAAGGGCTACCGCAATGTTGTCTCGATCACCTGGAAATACATCGCCGGCGAGGAATCCATCGCCGGCTTCAAGGAGGGGTTCGAGGCCCTGGGCGGCAAGGTGATCAAGGAGATCACGGTGCCCTTCCCGGATGTGGAGTTCCAGGCCAATTTGGCCGAGATCGCGGCGCTCAAGCCGGATGCCGTGTTCACCTTTTTCTCGGGCGGCGGCGCCGTCAAATTCGTCAAGGATTATGCCGCCGCCGGGCTCAAATCGTCGATTCCGCTGCTCGGTTCCGGGTTCCTCACAGAAGGCACGCTGGAGGCCATCGGCGAACCGGCGGAAGGGATCCTCACCACGTTGCATTACGCCGACACCCTCAATCTGCCGGCCAACAAGAAATTCCGCGGCGAATTCAAGCAGGCCTACGGCAAGCTTCCGGACCTGTTCGCCGTGCAGGGCTATGACGCCGGCGAATTGCTGGCGGTTGGCCTGGGCGCGGTGAAAGGCGACGTCAACGCCAAGACCGAGCTCTTTGCCTCGATGGAGCGCACGGTGCTCGACAGCCCGCGCGGCCATCTGGCCTTTTCGGCCTCGCACAATCCGGTCCAGGACATTTATCTGCGCCAGGTGAAGAAGGGGCAGAACGAAGTTCTCAGCGTTGCTGCCAAGGCGGTCTCCGATCCCAGTCGCGGCTGCAAGATGATGCCCAGTTAAGTAACTACATCATGGATCCGGGCTTTTTCCTGGTTCAGGCCTTCAACGGTGTGCAATACGGCCTGATCCTGTTCCTGGTCGCCAGTGGCCTGACCCTGATCTTCGGCATCATGGGCATCATCAACCTTGCCCATGGCGCCTTCTACATGGTCGGCGCCTATTTCGCCTATTGGATCGCCCAGGCCACCGACAGCCTGCCGCTGGCGGTGATCGGTTCGCTGGCGGCGACGGCCGGGCTGGGCTTTCTCATCGAGCGATGGCTGATCGTGCGTCTCTACACGCGCAATCATCTCGACCAGGTGTTGCTGACCTACGGGCTGATCCTGGTCTTCAACGAGATGCAGCGCATCGTCTGGGGCAATGACGTACATGGCGTGACGGTGCCGCAGGCTCTGGCCTTTTCGCTGCGTTACGGCGATAGCATGGCCTTTCCGTTCTATCGGGTGCTGCTGGCCGGCTTCTGCGCGGTGATGGCGCTGGCGATGTTCCTGGTAATCCAGAAGACCCGGCTCGGCATGCGGATCCGGGCCGGCGCCAGCAACCGCGAAATGGTGGCGGCGCTGGGCATCGACGTCCGCATGCTGTTCGCCACCGTCTTCGCCGCCGGCGCCGGATTGACCGGTCTGGCCGGCGCCTTGTCATCGCCGTTGTCGTCGGTGTTTCCCAATATGGGCGACGCCATCATCATCATCAGCTTTGTGGTGGTGGTGATCGGCGGCATCGGGTCGGTCAAGGGGGCCTTCCTCGGCGCCTTGCTGATCGGTCTGGCCGATACCTTCGGTCGCGTTCTGCTGCCCAATTTCGCCAGTTTCCTGGTCTATGCGGTGATGGCCGGAGTGTTGTTGTGGCGGCCCAAGGGCCTGTTCGCCGGAGCCGGCGCATGACGGCCGCGCAGAAGCTTGCCATCGGCGCCGTTCTGGTGGCGCTGCTGGCGGTGTTTCCCTTCCTGGGCGGCATGATGACCGCCAACAGCCATGAATTCTACATGCAGCAACTGACGACGATGATGATCCTCGGCCTGTTCTGCATGAGCCTCGATCTGCTGGTCGGCATCGCCGGGCTGATCAGTCTCGGGCATGCGGCTTTCTTCGGGCTGGGCGCCTATCTGCTGGTGCTGACCACCCCGGAATACAGCACCCCGTCGATCCTGGTCCAGGTGCCGCTGGCCCTGGCCGGCGTCGGTCTGGCGGCACTGGTCACCGGGGCGCTGGCCCTG
>DUZF01000160.1 GCA_013349665.1 Rhodospirillaceae bacterium
GGACGGATTTTCCCGACGAGGCGCGGCGCCAACATTACGGCGAGACGGAGCAGAGGGCGGTCTATGGCGAGGCCTCGGGTGACGAGGTGCGTGCCCTGGTCGAGGAGGGCGTCGAGGTGCTGCCGCTGCCCTGGGGCCGCCGGCACGACGGCTGAGCGGCGCCCATAAGGATTTCGACAGTCCTTCCTGCTGGACGAACTCACAATATATGGTATAGGCACACAGATTCCGACAACTGGATTTCGAAGGCTATGGCGGGTCATTCCCAATTCAAGAACATCATGCACCGCAAGGGGGCGCAGGACGCCAAGCGGGCCAAGGTGTTCACCAAGATCATCCGTGAATTGACGGTTTCCGCCCGTGCCGGTCTTCCTGACCCGGCGGCCAATCCGCGGCTGCGGGCGGCGATGCTGGCGGCCCGCGAGGCCAATATGCCGAAGGACACCATCGAACGGGCGGTCAAGCGCGGCGCCGGCGGTGAGGGCGACAGCAATTACGAAGAGGTGCGCTACGAGGGTTATGGCCCCGGTTCGGTGGCGGTGATCGTCGAAGCGCTGACCGACAACCGCAACCGCACCGCCTCGGAAATCCGCTCGGCGTTCAGCAAGCATGGCGGCACCCTGGGGGAAACCAACTCGGTTAGCTTCATGTTCGACCGCATCGGCGCCATCCATTACCCGGTCGCCGCCGCTTCCGCCGACGCCATGTTCGAGGCGGCGCTGGAGGCCGGGGCCGACAATGTCGAGTCCGGCGAGGACGGGCATGATGTGGCCTGCCTGCCCGAGGATCTCAATGCCGTGCGCGAGGTGCTGGAGGCGAAGTTCGGGCCGCCGGCCGCCGCACGGTTGGATTGGCGTCCGCAGACCTCCGTGCCGGTGACCGACGAGGCGATGGCGCAGACCCTGATGAAATTCCTGGAAGTGCTGGACGACAATGACGACGTGCAGCGGGTTCAGGCCAATTTCGATATTCCTCAGGACATTATGGAGCGCCTCAGCGGCTAAATGGTACTGCTCGGCATTGATCCCGGATTGCGCATCACCGGCTGGGGGGTGATTGATGTGGCGGACAACCGCTTGCGCTGGATTGCCGACGGCGTCGTCTGTTCCGACGACCGCCTTGGCCTGGCCGAGCGTCTCGCGCAACTGCATCGCGGCGTATCGGCGGTGATTGCCGAATTCCATCCCCTCGAGGCGGCGGTGGAGGAAACCTTCGTCAACAAGAACCCATCCTCGACGCTGAAACTGGGCCAAGCCCGCGGTGCCGTGCTGGCGGCGGCGGCGCTGGCCGGGTTGGTGGTGGCCGAATATGCGCCGCGTCTGGTCAAGAAATCGGTGGTCGGCACCGGTACCGCCGCCAAGGAGCAGATCGGCATGATGGTTCGTCGCCTGCTGCCCGGCTGCCTGCATGCCAAGGCCGACGCCGCCGATGCCCTGGCGGTGGCGGTGTGCCATGCCCACCATCGGGCCACGGCGATGAGGCTCAGGGCATGATCGCCAAGCTGAAGGGGCTGGTGGACGGCGTCGGCGAGGATTGGGCGGTGATCGATGTCGGCGGTGTCGGCTATCTGCTGTTCTGCTCGGCCCGCACGCTGGCCCGTCTGCCGCGCGCCGGGGAGGCGGCGGAACTGTTCGTCGAGACCCATGTGCGCGAGGACCATATCCACCTTTACGGCTTTCTCGCCGCCGCCGATCGCGAATGGTTCCGCTTGCTGCTGACCGTCCAGGGTGTCGGCGCCAAGGTGGCCCTGGCCATCCTGTCGGCTCTGTCGGCCGAGGACCTGACCCGGGCCATCGCCGCCGCCGACAAGGCGATGCTGAGCCGCGCCCAGGGGGTGGGGGCGAAACTGGCGGCCCGCCTGGTCACCGAACTGAAGGACAAGGTGGCGGATCTGGCCCTGGGCGGGACCGTTGCGGCCGGCGGCGCCCTGCCGGCGGCGACTGATGGTCCACTCGAGGAAGCGGTTTCGGCCCTGGTGCATCTCGGCTATCGGCGCATCGAGGCCCATGGGGCGATCGTCAAGGTCGCGGCGGTGCTGGGCGAAGGGGCGCCGGCGGCGGCGCTGATCCGTGCCGGGCTGCAGGAATTGGGTCGGGAACTGACGCGATGAGCGATCCCCGCCTGGTGACCCAGGAGACCATGTCCGGCGATGCCGAACAAAGCCTGCGGCCGGCAACCCTCGCCGAATTCATCGGTCAGAAGGAGGCCTGCGCCAATCTCGGTATCTTCATCGCCGCCGCCAAGGCCCGTGGCGAGGCGCTGGATCACCTGCTGCTGTTCGGACCGCCCGGATTGGGCAAGACCACCATGGCGCAGATCGTGGCCCGCGAACTGGGGGTCGGCTTTCGCGCCACCTCGGGGCCGATCATCGCCCGGGCCGGCGATCTGGCGGCCCTGCTGACCAATCTCGAACCGCGCGACGTCCTCTTCATCGACGAGATCCACCGCCTTAATCCTGCCATAGAGGAAGTGCTGTATCCGGCGATGGAGGATTTTCAACTCGACCTGATCATCGGCGAGGGGCCGGCGGCGCGCTCGGTGCGCATCGATCTGGCGCCTTTTACCCTGGTCGGCGCCACCACCCGCTCCGGACTGCTGACGACGCCGCTGCGCGAACGCTTCGGCATTCCGCTCAGGATGAATTTCTACACCGCCGACGAATTGGAGACCATCGTCCGCCGCGGCGCGCGCATCCTCGCCTGTCCGATGGCCGATGACGGCGCCGTCGAAATCGCCCGCCGCTCGCGCGGCACCCCCCGGGTCGCCGGCCGCCTGCTGCGTCGCGTGCGTGATTTCGCCGTGGTCGCCGATACCTTGCCGATCGACCGCGCGGTGGCCGACGCGGCGCTGACCCGGCTGGGGGTTGACCAGGCCGGGCTGGACGCCATGGACCGCCGCTATCTCGCCTGTATCGCCGAGAATTACGGCGGCGGCCCGGTGGGCGTCGAAACCCTGGCGGCGGCGCTGTCGGAACAGCGCGACACCATCGAGGAGGTGATCGAGCCCTATCTGCTGCAGCAGGGCATGTTGCAGCGTACGCCGCGCGGCCGCGTCCTGGCTCTGGCCGGCTATCGCCATCTCGGTCTGACGCCGCGATTGCAGGGCGAGCAGATGGACCTGCTGGCCGGAGGCGACGCTGTCGATGACTGAACTGGCGCTTTCCGGCCGCATCGACGGCCTGGCTCACCATTATCCGCTGCGCGTCTATTTCGCCGAGACGGATGCCGCCGGCATCGTCTACCATGCCGCCTATCTGGATTTCGCCGAGCGCGCCCGCACCGAGATGATGCGCCTGCTGGGGTTTAATCATGCGCGGTTGATGACCGACGAGGGTCTGGTGTTCGCGGTGCGCAATTGTACTCTCGATTTCCGCCGTCCGGCTTATCTCGACGATCTGCTGGTGGTGGTTTCAACACTTGTTCATCTGGGCGGGGCGACACTCGGCGTCCGCCAGACGGTCTGGCGCGACGAGGTGAGGCTGGCGGATATCGCCATCCGCCTCGCCTGCGTCCGCAAGGACGGCGGACCGGCCCGTGTGCCGGCCGCCTTACGCGATCTTTTGAAAACCTATTTGACGCAAGACATGGACTAGACCGATGGATCCCGCACAAACCGCCGCCTTAGCCGCTAATACAGTGACCGACATGTCGATGTGGGGCCTGTTCATGCAGGCCGATATCATCGTCAAGACAGTGATGGCGGCCCTTGCCCTCGCCTCCTTCTGGTGCTGGGCGATCATCTTTGACAAATGGTTCCGCCTGCGCGGCCTCGTGCAGCGGGCCGAACAGTTCGAGGAAGCCTTCTGGTCGGGCGGTTCGCTCGAGGAACTCTATGACCGCATCGGTTCGCGTCCGCAGGACCCGATGACGGCGATCTTCGTCGCCGCCATGCGCGAATGGCGCCGTTCGGCGGCCAAGGGGATGGCCGATCGCGAGGCGGTGCGCCTCAGCCTGCCGCAACGCATCGACCGGGTCATGCAGGTGACCATGGGCCGCGAAATGGAACAACTGGAGGCGCGCATGGGCTTTCTCGCCTCGGTCGGTTCGACGGCGCCGTTCATCGGCCTGTTCGGCACGGTCTGGGGCATTATGAACAGCTTCCACCATATCGGGCAGACCAAGAACACCAGCCTGGCGGTGGTCGCTCCGGGCATCGCCGAAGCGCTGTTCGCCACCGCGTTGGGGCTGGTCGCCGCCATTCCGGCGGTGCTCGCCTATAACAAGCTGTCCACCGATCTCGACCGTTACGCCAAGCGCCTGGAAGCCTTCGCCGGCGAATTCGGCGCCATCCTGTCGCGGCAGCTCGAAGAAAAGGTCTGACCCGATGGGCGCTTCCTTAGGCGGCGGCGGTCGGCGCGGCGGTCATCGCCGCAGCTTCCGCCCGATTGCCGAGATCAATGTGACGCCGATGGTGGACGTCATGCTGGTGTTGCTGGTGATCTTCATGATCACCGCGCCGCTGTTGTCGTCCGGCGTGCCGGTGGATCTGCCGAAGACCAGCGCCGGAGCCTTGAAGGGCGACGACAGTTCGCTGACCGTCTCGATCAACGCCAAGGGGCAGATCTTCCTTAACGAGACCGAAGTGCAACTGGACGAACTGGGACCGCGCCTGCAGCGGATCTCCTCGCTCAAGGCGGATAACCGGATCTTCGTCAAGGCCGATACCGGGATCAATTACGGCCGGGTGATGGAAGTCATGGGGCAACTCAACGCTGCCGGCTTTCCCCATGTGGCGCTGGTGACGCAGCCTGCGGCACCGGCTCACAAGGGAGCCCGCTGATCTGCCATGGCCTGGTTGGGTTCCGGTTCGCGGGAAGACGGCAGCGACCTTACCTTCGGTTACATCTGCTCGGCGGCGTTTCACGCGGCCGTGGTGTTGCTGGCGGTTCTCGGTCTGCCGTCCCTGCTGTCGCCGCCACCGGAAATCGCCGAACCGGTGATCGTCGAGCTTGCGCAACTGGGCGACAAGACCAACCCGCCGCCGCGCCAGGTGGAAGCTCCCAAGCCGGAAGAGAAACAGGCCGAACCGCCCAAGCAGGACACGCCGCCGGCGCCGCCCAAACCTGAGCCGCCGAAACCCGAACCGCCAAAGCCCGAGCCTCCGAAGCCGGAACCGCCGAAGCCGCCGCCGCCGCCGCCGCCGAAACCGGCGGAGCCCGAGCCCGAGCCGATTCCGGTGCCGCAACCCAAGCCGAAGCCGCCGGAACCGCCGAAGCCGGACGTCAAGCCGCCGCCGAAGAAACCGACGCCGCCGCCGGACGAGTTTGACACTTTGCTTAAATCGGTGGACAAGCTGAAAAAGACCTTGCCGCCGCCGCCGAGCCCGCAGCCGCAACAGGCGCCGGCGACGTCGAGCAAGACGGTGACGTCCAACAGCAATATTTCGTCCGAACCGGTGAGCATGAGCGACAAGGACTACATCGCCGCCCAGTTCCGCCGCTGCTGGAACTTCGATCCCGGCGCCAAGGATGCCGGCAACCTGATCGTCAGAGTCCGCGTGCTGTTGAATTCCGACGGCAGCGTCGTCCAGGCGACGCGTGTCGACGACCCGCGCTATAATTCTGATAACTTCTTCCGGTCGGCCTCCGACAGTGCCGTGCGGGCGGTCTATACCTGTTCGCCGATCAAATTGCCGCCGGGAAAATATGACGCCTTGAAGGAACTGTTGCTCAATTTCGATCCCAGGGATTCCGTCCGATGAATGTCAATAGCATGAAATCCTTTGGCTTTGCTTTGGCCCTCCTGTTGGCCTGGGTGGTCCCGGCGACGGCCGAGGTGGTCATCGACATCAACAAGCCCAATGTCCAGCCGATGCCCATCGCGGTGACCGCCTTCGCCGGCGCCACCCCCCAGGACAGCCAGGCCGGCAAGGACATCGCCGCCGTCGTCGCCGCCGATCTCGAGCGCTCGGGGCTGTTCAAGCCCATCGATCCCAAGGCGTTCATCCAAAGCGTCGAATCCCTGCAGGTGCAACCGCGGTTCCCCGACTGGAAGGCCATCAATGCCCAGGCCCTGGTGCAGGGACGGGTCGAGCAGACCCAGGACGGCCGGCTCAGGGTGGAACTGCGGTTGTGGGACGTCTTCGCCGAGACCCAGATGCTGGGTCAGGCCTACAATGCCTCGCCGCAGGGTTGGCGGCGCATCGCCCATATGGTGGCCGACGCCATCTACAAGCGGGTCACCGGCGAGGACGGCTATTTCGATACCCAGATCGTCTATGTGGCGGAAAGCGGTCCCCAGCAGAAGCGCATCAAGCGGCTGGCGATCATGGACCAGGACAGCGAAAACCACCGCTTTCTCACCGACGGCCAGGACCTCGTGCTGACCCCCCGCTTTTCGCCGAACCAGCGGGAAATCACCTACATGTCCTATTTCCACAACCAGCCGCGGGTCTACATCCTGCATCTGGATACCGGGCGGCGCGAACTTCTGGGCGACTTTCCGGGGATGACCTTCGCGCCGCGCTTTTCTCCGGACGGCAACAAGGTGGTGATGAGCCTTGCCGAATCGGGCAATACCAATATTTACGAAATGGATCTCAGGACCCGGCGGACGGCGCGTCTGACCAATGACGCCTATATCGATACCTCACCCTGCTTTTCTCCGGACGGATCGAAGATCACCTTCAATTCGGATCGCAGCGGCGCCCAGCAGCTTTATGTAATGAATGCCGACGGCAGCAACCAGCAGCGCGTCAGTTTCGGCGACGGGCGCTATGCGACGCCGGTATGGTCGCCGCGCGGCGACCTGATCGCCTTCACCAAATTCAAGGGTGGCGAATTTTACATTGGTGTCATGCGTCCGGATGGGTCGGGCGAGCGATTGCTCGCCCAGGGCTTCCTGGTAGAGGCCCCGACCTGGGCGCCGAATGGCCGGGTTCTCGCCTATTGGCGGCAGACTCCAACGGATTCTTCCGGTCATGGGGGAAGCGTCAAGCTTTACACTGTTGATCTTACGGGTTACAACGAACGCCAAATGGTGACGCCGCTAGATGGATCGGATCCAGCGTGGTCCCCCTTGATTCCCTAGAGCATCGAAAGTATATTTCGTGCCCGAAAGGGTATTCCT
>DUZF01000145.1 GCA_013349665.1 Rhodospirillaceae bacterium
GCGAAGACGGTGTGCAGGGCAAACCAGATGGCGAGATTGAGCACCACGCCGACAACGGCGGCGGTGATGGTGGCCAGCGCCGCTGCCAGGGCTTTGTTGCCGCGGAGTTTTTCGATGAACGGCGCCCCAAGGAAGATCCACAGGAAGCATGGCGTGAAGGTCACCCAGGTGGCGAGCAGTCCGCCCAGGGCGCCGGCCATCAGCGGGGGTAGGGCGCCGGGGGCGCGGAAGGCGGCCAGGAAGCCGACGAACTGCAGGACCATGATCAGCGGGCCGGGGGTGGTTTCGGCCATGCCCAGGCCGTCGAGCATCTCGCCTTGGCTCAGCCAGTGGTAATGGCCGACGGCCTCCTGGGCGACATAAGCGAGGACCGCATAGGCGCCGCCGAAGGTGACCACCGCCATTTTGGAAAAGAAGAAGGCGATGTCGGTGAAGACGTTGTCGCCGCCCAGCGTGGCGTAAAGCGCCGCCACCGGCAGAAGCCACAGCGTCAGCCAGATCGCCGCCACCCGCAACGACCGGCCGAGCCTGGGTTGCGTATGATCGGACATGCCCCGGTCCAGCGCGGCGTCCACCGCACGGCCCTGGTCCGCCGCGTTTCCTTGCTGAACCAGGAAGGGTCGCCAGCCTCTGCGCCCGCCGACATAACCGAGCATTCCCGCCGCCAGGATGAGAAGTGGGAAGGGCAGGTTGAAGACGAAAATGGCGACGAAGGCCAGGGCCGCCACGCTTGCCAGCACCCGGTTCTTCAGCGCCTTGCCGCCGATCCGCTGGACGGCCTGGAGGACGATGGCAAGCACCGCCGATTTGAGGCCGAAAAACAGGGCGCTGACGATGCCGATCTTGCCGAAGGCGACATAGACCACGCTCAGCCCCATGATGGCGATGACACCGGGAATGACGAACAGGGTGCCGGCGACGACGCCGCCCAGGGTCCGGTGCAGAAGCCAGCCGATATAGGTGACCAGTTGCTGGGCCTCGGGACCGGGCAGCAGCATGCAGTAGTTGAGGGCATGGAGGAATCGGGCTTCGCCGATCCATTTCTTTTCCTCCACCAGGATGCGGTGCATTACCGCGATCTGCCCGGCGGGGCCGCCGAAACTCATCAGGCCGATTCTGATCCAGACGCGCAGGGCTTGCGAGAAGGGAATTGCCGCGGCGGGAGGACTCATGACTTTACCCTGAAATGGCGGGCGAGGTCTTCAAGGCAAGACATTTGGCACCTTCTCGCCAAAGAGGACCGGAGGCGAAGTATGCGATCAGCGCTTCGAAGATGGCAAGGATTGGCGGCTGTCGCCGTGACCCGGCCGGGATTTGTTAAGGAAATGTACATACTTGTAGACATTAATTAACAGAAGACTTGACCGAAAAGTCAACTGCGGGGCTGGATTCGGCTATGGGAGCGAAGAGCCTACCTGGGGGGGTGCTGCCGGCGGAAGTTCTGCTTTCGCTTGCCCGCAGCCGTTCGGCGGAACGCCGTGGCCAGCTTGCCCTGGCGTTGACCGACCTGTTCCGTGACGGTGCCGCCGTGCTCACCGATCGTGAGCGCGCCACCATGTTCGACATCCTGAGACGCCTGGTTCACGAGGTCGAGGTTTCGGTTCGCCAAAGCATCGCCGAGCATTTGGCCGGCGATGCGGCCGCGCCCAGGGGGCTGATCCAGGATCTGGCCAATGACCAGATCGAGGTGGCCTGGCCGATCCTGGTCGGCAGCTGCGTTCTGGAAGATATTGACCTGATCGAGATCGTTCAGCAGCGCAGCCTCGAGCACAAACTGGCGGTAACTCAACGCGGCAGCGTTTCCGAGGCGGTGGCCGAGGCGCTGGTGAAGAGCGGCGAGGAAAGCGTCATCGTCAGCCTGTTGCGCAATGCCAATGCGCGTCTGTCGACCGCCACCATGGAGTACCTGGTCGAGCAGTCCCAGCGGGTCGACGCCTTCCAGGAGCCTCTGTTGCATCGCCACGAACTGCCTCCGGACCTGGCCAGACGCATGCTGCTGTGGGTTTCCGCGGCGCTGCGCGAGGATATCGTCGCCCGCTTCGGTCTCAGCGGCACCGCCGCCGACGATCTCCTCGAGGGAGCCGTTGTCGAGACCCTGGAGACGGCGGCGCCGTCCGCCAAAGACGCGGCGCTGATCCGCGAGATCGAGAAAAGCGGTCTGATCAGACCGGGCCTGCTGCGCGAAGTCGTGGCGGCCGGCCAATTGGTGCTCTATGCCCGGGTGGTCGAGAAGCTTGCCGGGATCGGACGCCAGCTGGCCTTGCGGCTGTTGTTCGAGCCGTCGGGCGACGGCCTGGCGGTGCTGTGCCGGGCCATCGACGTCTCCGCCGAGGACTTCCTCGAGATCTATGCCATCGCGCGGCGCGCCAGGCCCTTCAACGCCGATCAGCTGGCTGCCGACTGCCGCCGGCTGAACGATTTTTTCCGCAGCCTGACCAGTGACGCCGCCCGCCAGGTGGTGCTGCGCTGGCGCCGTCATCCCGGCTATCTGGCGGCACTTCGTGAACTTCAGGCGGCAAGAGGAAATCATGTCTGAGCCGGTCTCTCCACGGTTCATTTTTCAGGATCTGCCGGCCAGCCTGCGCAGCGTTCTCGAGCCCAATCCGAGCGATCTGCAGAGGCGCTGGGCGGATCTGGTGCGCCTGGTGTCGGATGTGGTCTTCGAGGCCGACCGCCACCTGACCCTGACCTTCGTGTCGGCGCGGGCGGCGGATGTGCTGGGTCTGCAGCCCTGGGAAATGATCGGCCGCCCGCTGTCGGGCTTCGGGCGTTTTGTGCAGGGCGGCACCGATGCCGCCGAGCCGGACTGGCGCCACCCCGTCCGCGACCGCGAATTTCTCGCCAGCGCCCGCGACGGCACCGCCCGTCATCTGCTGATCAACGCCGTTCCGGTGTTCGATCAGGACAGCGAGGGCTTCGTCGGCATTCGCGCCACGGCGGAGGACCGGACCCGGCGCCGCGAGGACCAGGACCGGCTGCGCAAACTGTCGATGGCGGTGGAACAGAGCCCGGCCTCGGTGATCATCACCAATGCCAACGGCATCATCGAATATGTGAACCGGCGGTTTGTCGAAATGTCCGGCTATGCCCCCGAGGATGCCCTGGGGCGGACGCCGTCGATCCTCAATTCCGGCCGCATGGCGCGCAGCATGTACCGTGATATGTGGCAGACCATCAACGCCGGCAAGGAGTGGCGGGGCGAGGTCTATAACCGGCGGAAATCGGGTGAAGGCCTGTGGGAATACGTGGTCATTTCACCGATTTTCGACGAAGCCGGTCGCATCACCCATTTCGTCGGGGTGCAGGAGGATGTCTCCGAGCGCAAACGCTTCGAGGAAGCGCAAATCAAAAAGGGCAATACCGACGAGGTGACCGGACTGCCCAACCGCCTGCTGTTGCTCGATCGCCTGGAACAGGCGCTGACCCGGGCCGAACGCCATTCCACCTGTGGTGGCATGGTGGTGGTCAATCTCGACAATTTTCAGCGGATCAACAACGTGCTCGGGCATTTTGTCGCCGACAAGATCCTCGCCGAGGCCGGCAACCGCCTGGCGGCGCTGGTGCGCCCGGAAGACACGGTGGCGAGGCTGGGCGGCGACGAATTCGCCATCGTCGTTTGCGAATGCAAGCCGGCTGATATTGAAAGTCTCGCCCAACGCATCATGCGCGGCTTTGCTCAACCGTTCACCAGCGCCGGACGGGAGGTGTTCATCACTCCGTCGGCCGGCCTGACCATTTTCCCCGATGACGCGGCCGACGCCGCCGACCTGATGCGCAACGCCGACAGCGCCACCCGACGGGTCAAGGACATGGGCGGCAACGGCTTTCAGTTCTTCACTCCCGACATGAATGACCGGGCCCGCGAACGGGCGCGTCTGGAGGCCGGCTTATGCAACGCGCTGGGGCGCGGCGAACTGCAGATGCACTATCAGGCGATGATCGACACCCAGAACGGCCTGGTGGTCGGTGCCGAGGCGCTGATGCGCTGGAACAGCCCGGAATTCGGCCGTGTACCGCCGGACCAGTTCATTCCGCTGGCCGAATCCAGCGAATTGATCGTTCATTTAGGGAGCTGGGCCCTGGAAACCGCCTGCGCCCAGGCGGCGGCCTGGCGTGAGGAATTCGGTCCGACCTTCCGCATGGCGGTCAATGTCTCGACCCGCCAGTTGCGCCAGTCCGGTTTCGCCGCCGAGGTTCTGCGCATCACCGAGGCGGTGGGTTTCCCCCGCGACAATCTGGAACTGGAGATCACCGAAAGCCTGTTGATGGAGGGCACCGAAGCGCTCGACGAACTGGCCCTGCTGCGCGATGCCGGGATCGCCCTGTCCATCGACGATTTCGGCACAGGCTACAGTTCGCTCAGCTATCTCAAGCGGTTGCCCGTCTGCACGCTGAAGATCGACCGCTCCTTCGTGCGCGACCTGGCGGGCGGGGGTACCGATGCCACCCTGGTCAAGACCATCATCGTCATGGCCCATGCCCTGGGCCTCGGGGTGGTGGCGGAAGGGGTGGAAACCCTTGGCCAGTTGGAGGCGCTGAAAGCCCTGGGCTGTGATGTCACCCAGGGCTTTCTGTTCGGCGCCGCGGTGTCCCCGGCCTCCTTCGGCGAAGCCTTGCCGCCGGGGGCCGCGGCCAGATAGAGGATCCTGCGTCAAAGGTGACGCAGGATCCGATTGCGCCCGTTGAGGGCGCGGCCAAGTGCGCGGAGCGCACGCCCGGCGAGGGCAGATATTGAAAAGCAAAGGCGTGGTGCAGTGCACCACGCCTTTGCAGCTACAGACTGTCGCCGAAATCCTTGCGGAATTTGGCCACCAGCTTGTCATGCCAGTCGCTGGTGGTTTCCAGCTTGCCGAAGAAGAAGCGCAGCAACTTCGGTTCCTCGATGAAATTGAGGCCGCCGACCAGGTTGCGGTTCTCGTAAAGCCAGACGATGCGGTCGATGGCGTATTTCACCTGGGACAGGGTGAACACCCGGCGCGGCATGGCCAGGCGCAGCAATTCCATATTGGAATAGACCTCGCTGCCGTCTTCGTTGCGCTGCTCGGAAAGGGATCCGCGTTCCATGCCGCGGACGCCGCTCGCCAGATGCAGGGCGGACGCCAGGGCACCCGCCGGATATTGGGTCTGCGGCACATGCGGCAGGAAACGCGAGGCGTCGATGTGGCAACCAAGGCCGCCGGCCGGGGTGACCACCGGGACGCCTTGCCTGACCAGATCGTTGACCATGAACTCGATGAACTGCGGTCCCTGCGAGATCATCTCCTCGTCCATGGTTTCTTCCAGCCCGACGGCCAGGGCCTCGATTTCACGGATCGACATGCCGCCATAGGTGAGGAAGCCCTCGTACAGCGTCACCAGTTCGCGCATCTTCATGTAATGTTCGCGGCTATTGGTGCAGATGCCGCCGCCGCGGGCGCAGCCCAGCTTGCGCGCTGAGAAATAAATGATGTGGCAGAGATCGGCGATCTGGCGGGTGATCTCCCGGATACTCATGTTTTTGCAGGCGGCTTCGCGGGTCTTGATGAAGTGCAGGTTGTCGGCCAGCAGGCTGGCGTCCATGACCAGCATCACCCCGTATTTGTCGCAGAGTTGGCGGACCTGGCGAAGGTTCTCCAGCGAATGGGGCTGACCACCGATCAGGTTGGTGCCGGTTTCAACGCGGACGAAGGCGATCTTGTCGGCGCCGTTCTTGCGGATCACCGCTTCCAGCTTGCCGAGGTCCATGTCGCCCTTGAACGGACAGTCGCTGGTGACATTCAGTCCTTCGTCGATGACCAGTTCTTCCACCGAACCGCCGTTGAGGGTGACATGGGCCTTGGAGGTGGTGAAATGGTAGTTCATCGCCACCACTGAACCGGGGGTGACGAACACCTTCGACAGGATGTTCTCGGCGGCGCGACCCTGATGCACCGGCAGGAAGTATTCGGTGCCGAAAATCTCCTGGATCTTGGTTTCCAGCCTGGTGTAGCTGGCCGAGCCGGCATAGCTGTCGTCCGCCACCATCATCGACGCCAGCTGCCGGTCGCTCATCGCGTTGACGCCGCTGTCGGTGATCATGTCGAGGAAAATATCGCTGTTCTTCAGCAGAAAGGTGTTGTTGCCGGCCTCCTTGAGAGCGTCTCGGCGCCGCTCGATGGGCGGCAGACTTAGCTTCTGGACGATCCGTACCTTATGCATTTCCAGCGGTACGTTCTCACCCGAGAAAAAACTGACTTTTGACATTCATTCCCCCCTCTTGCGCTTTTGACGGTTCCGCAAATTACACTAAGCGACGGTTCGACAAATTCCTTTTTTTGAATCTCGATAAATTGGACCGTGATTCTTCCAAGAGGCATAAAAAGCGCTTGGTAGGCGGTCTGAGCCGGTTGACACTGCGTTTTTTCCAGTCATTGAAAGCATACCGGCGCATGGAGCGCATTGCGACCCCCCCGTCACGTCTGGCCGCCCTCGACAGCTTGCGCGGCATTGCCATCCTGGCGGTGCTGGTCTCGCATTTATCGGGAACTCTTGGGCTGGGCCGGATTTTCAACAGCGCCATGATCGATCTCGGTCGGGGTGGGGTGACCCTTTTCTTCATCCTCAGCGGCTATCTGATCTTCCGCAATGTGCAGGTTCAATCCGTCCCGACGTTTTTCTGTCGCCGTTTTTTCAAGGTCATGCCGTCCTATTGGCTCAATATCGGCATCATCCTGCTGGCCGATCTGACCTTGCCGAACGGCCCGCATTTTCCGGCCGGGTCTTACCTGGCCGGTGTCGGCGCGGTGTCGGATGTCCTCGGTGTCGAGGCGGTCAGCGGGGTTTTCTGGACCCTGCTGATTGAAATCAAATTTTATCTTTTCATCGCCGTTCAATACGCCCTGTTCAAGGGGCGCCGCAGTCATCTCGTTCTGCTGACGCTGATCGCCCTGGAAATCGCGGTCTGGGCGATCCGCGGCCGGGGCAGCCTGACGCTGGCCTATTTCCCCATATTCTATCTGGGGATCGAAATGTCCCTGGCGGAAGCCGACAACTGGCGCCGCCCGGCCTTGCTCCGACTT
>DUZF01000115.1 GCA_013349665.1 Rhodospirillaceae bacterium
CGAGGCCATCGTCCGCATGAAGGTTCTGCAAGGCAGTTACACCGCCCTGGTCGGCGAGGAGCGCCTGCCGCTGCCGATGATCGAGATTCTTCGCGGTTCGCTGTGCGACGATCCTCATGAACGATGGAACAACGAGTCGCTGGATCTGTGGCTCAGCGGGCGGCGCCTGTCGCCGCTGGTGGCCAAGATCGAAAAGCGGGCGGCGCGGGACTTTACCTTCAACAACGGCAATTATTCGACCGCCCGCGAACTGGCCATCGCCATGGCCCTCAATTGGGAGGCGGCGGTTCCCTATATCATCGACGGGCGCCTCGAACTGTGGTTGCGCCGGTCGCTCGACAACAAGGACAAGGCTTCGGCCGTCGGTGGCGTGGTCGGCACCGTCGGCACCGGCGACAAGCGCCTGCCCAACGACATTCTGGTCGCCAAAATCTGCATGATCCTCGATAGCGGGGCGCCCATCCGCTACAAGGGGCTGTCGGTGATGCCCGACGGCATCGGATCGTTTCTTGCCCTGGCCATGGTCGAGGGCGGCGATATCCGTATTCTCGCCGAGGCCCTGATGCGCGAGATCCCGGCGGTATGGTTCTCAACCCGGGATGCCTACAATCCCGACAACTCGGTGCTGGAGGGTGTCTTCCGCGGCCAGAAGGCTTATCTCGACCGCGGCAGCATCGGCTACGGCATCGAGCGCGTTCTGTACGAGTTGAACGAATCGATGCCCTGCCTCAGCGCCGCCACGGTCGAGGATTACGTCATCGAATTGAGGGATCTGCTGCCGGCTCTCAACGGGGCGGCCAAGAAGGGCGAACAGAAGGGGTGGCCGGTGGATCGCCATGTCGCCGCCTTCATCGCCGCCCGGGCCAATTTTGAGATCGACCGGCAGATGCTTGATCTCGCCTCGCCGGACCCGACGCGATCCTGCATGGGCATGCTGAACCTGCTGGCGGTCATCCAGTGGCGGCTCGGCCAGGGAGCGCTTTACGGTCTGGCCGGCTGGGTCGGCGGGCTGATGCATCCGGCCATCAACACCTTTCACAGCCGGGAGAAACGTAAAACGCTGGAAAAGGAAATCCCGCGCATGGTGCGGGAAGGGAGCCTGGTGGAACTGTCGCGCCTGCTCGACAGCGCCGAGGACCATCATGTCGACGATGCCGGGTTCGCGGAGGCCCGGCAGGCATGGCTGGCGGCGCAGAAAGAGATCCACGACATCGAAACCGGCAAGGTGTCCTATCATGACAAGGCGATGCAGTTGGCGCAGCAGACGGCGGCTTTGGTCTCGGTGACCATCAGCTTCATCACCGTGACCCTGTTGCTGATCGCCAAGGTGCTGTGATGGCCAAGGCCAAGACCCCGGCAAAAGGCAAGGCGAAGGCATCCGGTGGTAACAGCAGCGGCACCAACCGCATGGTGATCAGCTTGGCCCTGATCGCCCTGGTGCCGTTTTCCCTGCCGACGCTGCTGGTGCTGTTCGTCGGCATGCTGCCGACGCTGGTGGCCGCCCTGGCCGAACGCGGTGCCAACCGTTATGCCTGGATCTGTGTCGGCGGGCTCAATTTCGCCGGTCTGGCCTCATGGCTGCTGGCCCTGTGGTTCGGCCATCATGAATTCAGCTATGCCCTGCAGGAGATCACCGACATCAACATGCTGATGGCCGCCTACGGGGCCAGCGCCTTCGGCTGGGCGCTGTATCTGGTGATGCCTCCGGTGGTCGGTACCTTCATGGCGGCCAATTCCCAGCGGCGCGCCGGGTCGCTGGCGTCGCAGCAGCGCAAACTGGTGGAGTTGTGGGGCGAAGAAGTTGCCGGCGGCAGGGACGACGAGGAGATCGACCTTTTATGAAGGGGGGCCTCTCTGTCGAGAGGGGGCTGTCGGCTATAGCGCGATGCATTAAATCCGCATCACGCTATAGCGTCTTCAAATTTGCCCTCGCCGGGTGCGGGCTCCGCCTGCTCTATACCTGAGCGTGTTGTTCGATGAGGGCGTTCTTCATCGATTTCTGCAACTTCTCGAAGGCCCGCACCTCGATCTGGCGCACCCGCTCGCGGGAAATGCCGTATTGCTGGCTCAGATCCTCCAGCGTCACCGGATTTTCCATCAGCCGACGCTGGGTCAGGATGTGGCGTTCGCGTTCGCTGAGGCCGATCAAGGCATTGGCCAGGAGATGCCGGCGATTGCCCAGTTCCTCGCGTTCCGCCAGTTCGGTTTCCTGGTCGTCGCGTTCGTCCACCAGCCAGTCCTGCCATTCGCCTTCGCCGTCGATGCGCACCGGCGCATTCAGCGAATGGTCGGGGCTGGCAAGACGGCGGTTCATACTGATCACGTCGGCTTCCGACACTTCGAGTTCGTCGGCGATCTTGCGCACATTGTCCGGGGACAGGTCGCCGTCATCGATGGCCTGCATCTGGCCCTTCAGCTTGCGCAGGTTGAAGAACAGTTTCTTCTGGGCGGCGGTGGTGCCCATTTTGACCAGCGACCAGGAGTGCAGGATGTATTCCTGGATGGCGGCGCGGATCCACCACATGGCATAGGTGGCCAGGCGGAAGCCGCGGTCAGGGTCGAAGCGGCGGACCGCCTGCATCATGCCGACATTGCCCTCGCTGATCAGTTCGCCCAGCGGCAGGCCATAGCCGCGATACCCCATGGCGATCTTGGCGACCAGACGCAGATGGCTGGTGACCAGACGATGGGCGGCACCCATTTCCTCGCCGTCGCGATAGCGTTTGGCCAGCATGTATTCTTCCTGCGGGCCGAGCATCGGAAATTTGCGGATTTCCTGCAGATAGCGGGAAAGATTGCCTTCCGGGGCAATGCCAAGACCAATGGAAGAAACGGACATGATTTTTCTCCGTCTTTGCCCACCGGAAACCGCTTCCCGACGTTCCCTGTGGGGTCTTGTCAATTACGACCCAACCCACGATGACCACAATAACGCAGTCGGAAAGTCAAGTATAGAGGTTTTTAAAGACTCTCTAACGTATTAACCAACTCATTGAAATCTATAGGTAGTTTGCTATGAAATATTAAACTTTGGTTGTTAATCGGATGGATAAACCCCAATTGGTAGGCATGTAAGGCCTGTCGATGGAACCCGGTCAGCGCGGCTCTGACATCCTCCGTCAACTTGCCGAGGCCGCTTCTCCGGATCGAGGAGCCATAGACCTCGTCGCCGACCAGCGGATGGCCGATGGAGGTCATATGCACCCTGATCTGGTGGGTGCGGCCGGTGGCCAGCCGGCATTCGACCAGGGAGGCGACGCCGGCAAAGGCTTTCTCGACTTTGTAGCGGGTCAGGGCTTGTTTTCCTCCGCGTTCGACGACGGCCATTTTCTTGCGGTTCCTCGCGCTGCGCCCGATGGCGCCGGTGATCTCTCCATGCCGCGGCGACGGCACTCCCCAGCAGACCGCCCGATAGGCCCGCGTGATGCTGTGGAGCCGAAACTGCTCGGCCAGACCGCGATGCGCCGCGTCGGTTTTCGCCGCGACCAGCAGCCCGCTGGTGTTCTTGTCCAAACGGTGCACGATTCCCGGCCTCCTTACGCCTCCTATTCCGCTCAGTGTGCCGGAGCAATGGTGCAGCAGAGCGTTCACCAGGGTGGTATCCGGATTTCCCGGTGCCGGATGGGCCACCAGCCCGGCCGGCTTGTCGATGACGATCAGGTAGTCGTCTTCGTACTGGATCGACAACGCCATATCCTGGGCCGCGGGTTCCGCCGCTTCCGGCGGAGGTATGTCGACGATGCAGGTTTCACCCGCTTTGACCTTGCGGCTGGCGTCGCCTGCCGGTTGACCGTTGACGATGACCTGGCCGCTGGCGATCAGGGCCTGCAGGCGCGACCGCGACAGCTCCGGCAATTCGCCGGCCAGCCATTTATCGAGGCGCAAGCCCGCTTGTGGGGCTGCAACCGAAAGCGTATGAAGGATCTTGTCGTCGATGCTCGCGCTCATCCGATGGGCCGCCGGCGGTTTTTTCTGGTCGCTGCAAGGCTGTCGTAAAACATGAATGCACTCAAGCTCTTAGTGGCCGGGATGGGGATCTTGCTGGTGATCGGCCTGGGCGTTCTCGGCTGGGGGGTGACGCGCGGCATGCACACGGCAACCTCCCACGGCGGGGGGGCCGATGGCGGCTCGACCTTTACCGCCGAGGTGATGCTGCCGCCCGGCAGCCATCTCGAGCAGATGACGACGGCCGGCGACCGCATTGTGTTGCGCCTTAGCGGCGGTGAAAGCGAGCGTATTCTGGTGGTCGATCCCCATAGCGGCCAGGTGTCCGGCCGCATCACGCTGGTCCCCGACGGCCGGTGAGCGGGCTCGTCCTGTCGCCTGATCAAATGGCTGCGCTGCGGTCGGCGGCCGAGGCGGCCTATCCGGAGGAGGCCTGCGGCTTGCTCGTCGGTCGCCGCCTCGGCAATCAGTTCAGCGTCAGCCGGGTGGTGGCGTCGCCCAACCGCCATGCCGATCCAAGGCGGTCCTTCGAAATCGATCCGGCGACGCATTTCGCCCTGCTGCGCCAGCTGCGCGACCAGGCGGTGCCGCCCGGTCAGGCAGCTGAGGAAATCATCGGTCATTATCATTCCCATCCCGACGCGTCCCCCGGTCCATCCCCGCGGGACTACGAGCAGGCTTATGATCCGGACATGATCTGGGTGATCCTGTCGCTCCGCGCCGGTTGCTGTTCAACCATCGGCGCCTGGCGCATTGATCCGGCGCTCGCCCCGCCGGCGGCTTTCCTCGAGGTGCCGATCATTTCAGACGGGGCGAAAAAAACCTTGCTTGCCAAGGACCAGGGCGGTACATAGGCGCCTTCCCGCCTCGATACGTCCCCTTCGTCTAGAGGCCTAGGACATCGCCCTCTCACGGCGGTAACAGGGGTTCGAATCCCCTAGGGGACGCCAACGATATCAATGGGTTAGCGGAAATCCATATTCCAGAAAAAGGGCATTCTGCCGTTTTTCTGCCGTTTGCGTTTATGGATGACTGCGGAAATGGGTGGACAAGGTGTCATCGCCAGCCCATCCCAATGAGACGATTTCATTGCCCACCAACTCGGCCGGTCATACCTTCCGGCCAACGCGGGCATGACGGGCGCTCTATAGCTGGAGGCGAAGGATGGGGGTCAAGCGGGAGGCGGCGGAGCGCGTGCTGGTCCAGGCTCTGGGGGCAGTGATCCAAGCGGGAATCGAGAGCGGCATTCCATTGGCTGACATTGCGAGGCTGCTCATCGGCGGGGCGCACCAACTGGTCGGCGACGATGGGTCTGTTACTTGACCAAGAAAATGCAATGACCGATCCAGCAGGCGTCCCCGCAATGGCCTCCGTCTGGATCAAGAGGTGGCGTCTGCGCCGGTGACCATTGACCTCCTGGCGCCATGCCGACGGTTCTTCGCTGATAAAAGTCGGTTGTGGTCTTCGATAATCTTGGCCCGGTCTTCATTGCTGAATTTGATTTGGACAAGGCAGGAAGGGCATATAGGGTCCCTTACCCCAGCCTCAAACCGGCGTAGGTTCTGCCGGACCGGACCACCACAGTGGGAACACTGAAATACGACGGCTTCGCCTTCCGACCCGATTTCGGCCATGACTGCCCCCCTATTTCCATAGTGAGCCAGCGGCCACCATACCGCCTCACCTTGGTGGCGGCCAAGGGGGCAATGCCAATCACCGTGGCATTCGACTGCCAAGGCAGCGCGTCGGCCGATCAACGCCGAGATCAGCCGGCAGCCGCAGTCGATACCTGATGCGCCACCTTATCCCGCCGCTGTGGGCGCCTTCGTTGGTGCCAAGCGTACTCAGCTAGCACGAACAGCGCCACAGCGCGCACCCTCCGCTGGTGTGGCTGTCAGGAAAGTGCGATCACTCAACCGTTATCGCCGCTGCGCCGGGCCCGGCGGTGCGCGAGGGCTCAACTGTAACGGATGGCTGGTGTTCAGCCTGCGGCAGTCGGGAGATCGACTCTTGGCTGGCGGTCGGTGTCGGCGGGATGGCGGCCAATCGGTAAAAAACCGCCTGCCCGAGGGGTGTGGGGGATCGGGCAGGCGGCGACACTTTGCTCGCCGGGCGCCTGGGAGGAGGCGCCCAGGAGCGGCCAAGGAAGCGTCGCTGCCGCAACCTTGGCCTGACCAGCACTGGCGAGGAGATCATCAGGCCGGCTGAAGTAATCTAACCAGCCCAACCCCAAACTGTTCAGATTCGGAAAATACCCCCTAACGGACCAGCGGACGACGCCTGTGGCTCAGAATATGATCTTCGCGGCAGTTAGCGTGAGGACCATGACGAGGAACATCGCCAGGATCATTTGCGCCTCGATTCTGACTGGCGCTTTTTTCATGTCGGCATTGCTTGCAGAGGTGGGCAGCATGGGGTTGGTCATGTCTTCAGTATAGCTGCGGCCGTCTGGTGTTCAACCCTGCCGCATGTTGGGGCTGTAAAAGCGGATCGTGTTCCGGCCCGCCGCTTTGGCCTCATACATTGCGATGTCAGCCTGCTTCAGCAGTTTCTCTAAGCTGTCCTTCTGGTGGCCGAACAGGGCCACCCCGATGCTCGGCGTGCTGCGCTGTTCGTGCCCGGCAATTAGATAGGGCTGATCGAATGCGTCGAGTATCTTCGCGCCGACACCTGCCACCTGCGCGGTGGCTTCCAGGACATCGGCGCTCAGGTTCTCCAGCATCACCACGAACTCGTCGCCGCCCAGTCGGGTGACGGTGTCGCCCTCGCGAACACAGGTGACGAGCCGCTCGCCGACTTGCTGCAACAGTTGGTCGCCCACCTCGTGGCCGAAGGTGTCGTTCAGCGTCTTGAACTTGTCCAAATCAATGAACATCAGTGCACCGATGCGTCTACTGCGGGCGCTCGCAGCCAGCGCTTGTCGCATCCGATCATCCAGCAGCCGTCGGTTGGGCAGGCGTGTCAGCGGATCGTAAAATGCAAGATACTTGATCTCGTCCTCGGCGGCCTTGCGCAGGGTGATGTCAGT
>DUZF01000146.1 GCA_013349665.1 Rhodospirillaceae bacterium
CACTGCCGGGAACCCCGCAGTCTTCGATCATTTTCGTCACCGCGGCCTCGACGGCGGCGGTCTTACCCAGACCGGTGAGCTGACTGAGGCGTTCGATCTTGGCGACGACGCCGGGATTGGCAATCTGGATCGGCATGGCCATACTCTGTATAAATGGTGACGGTCAATATACATCGCCAGCCGTGGCGGGACAATCACTCCTTCCGAAGCCGAGGCATAAGACACGGATGAAACGGATCAGAACGGATGAAAACATTTCTTATCCGTGCGCATCCGTTCTGATCCGTTTCATCCGTGTAAAATGACGAGGAGCCTTATGCCGTTGTCAGGGGGTGGCTTCCACCAGCCGGCCGTCGGCCATGTGGATGACGCGGTCGGCAAGGTCGGCGACGCGCGGGTCATGGGTGACCAGCACCACCGCCCGGTCGCCCTGGCGGGCCAGATCGCGCAGCATGGCGACGATGCCCGAGCCGGTTTTCCAATCGAGGGCGGCAGTCGGTTCGTCGCCGAGGACGACCTCGGGACCGCCGGCGACCGCCCGGGCGATGGCCACCCTTTGCTTCTGGCCGCCCGACAGCTTGGCCGGCACGCTGTCCAGGCGGTCGCCCAGACCGACCAGGTCCAGCAACCGCACCGCCTCGGCCTCGGCCGCCGGCGCCTCCCAGCCTTTCAGCCGCAGGGTCATGCGCAGGGTTTCCCGCGCCGTCAGCGCCGGGAACAGGTTGTAGGACTGGAAGACAAAACCGACATGGGCCAGCCGCTGGGCGGCCATCGCCGCCGGCGACAGCTGGGCCAGGTCGCGTCCGAGCAGCGCCACCCGGCCGGCGCTGGGGCGCAGCAGGCAGCCCATGACCATCAGCAGCGTGGTCTTGCCGCTGCCCGACGGGCCCATCAGGGCCAGCATTTCGCCCCGCCGTACCGCCATGCTGACGGCATCCACCGCCCGGACCGCGGTCTGCCCCTGGCCGTAGACCAGCGACAGATCTTGCACCTCGATGGCCGGCGGCGTGGTCATCGTCCTATCTCTGGAAAACCATCGCCGGATCGATGGTCAGCGCCTTGCGGATGGAGACCAGCGAGGCGGTGGCGCACATGGCGAAGGTGACGAAAAACAGCGCCGCCGCCAGATCCGGCGGGACGATGATCAGGGCGGTGCCGTATTGGCTGGCATGGGCGATGGCCATGGCGATGAGGATGCCGATCAGATGGCCGGCGACGGCGGTGATCGCCGCCTGCCAGAAGATGATCCTGAGGATGAAGCCCTGCGGCGCCCCCATGGCCCTGAGCGTGCCGAATTCGGTGAGATGGTCGACGGTGGTGGCGTAGAGCACCTGGGCGACGATCACCATGCCGACGGCGATGCCCAGTCCGGCCGACATCAGGATGGCGGTACCGGCGCCGGTGGTGAACATCCAATAGGTTTTCGTCATCTCGGCGAACTCGGCCTTGGTCAGCACGTCGACATCCGGCATGCGCTCCCGGATCGCCTGTTTGACGTCCTCCGGCCGGGCGCCGTCGGCCAGCCTGGCGATGATGTAGTTGGCCTGGCGATCATTGAGGTTGCCGTAATTGATGGCGTTGGCGAAGGTAGCGAACACATAGGGCGAGGCGGTGAAGGAGCGGATGCCCTGGGTGAAGCCCACCACCCGCGCCCGCCGCCCGTTGATCTCGGCCTGGTCGCCGACCCGCGCCACCCCCAGCTTGGCCTTGGAAATGACGTCGACCACCACCGTATCGGGCAGGCGCAGGTCGGCGGCATCGCCTTCCACCAGGTTCCAGGGGCCGGCCAGGCCGCTGTCGGGGTCGAAGCCTACCACCAGGACGCTTTCATTGCCGCCGGTCGGCTTGCGCCAGGCGGAAAAAAACACCTCCAGCGCCTCGGCGCGGGCGACGCCGGGGATGCCCATGACGATGTTGCGGTGGCGTTCCTTCTGCGGCATGGCGATCTCGAAATTGCGCAGGCCCGACAGGGCGACCCACAGATCGGCGCCGCTATGTTCGATGATGATGGTGGTGGTGGCGGTGAAACCGAAGAACAGCCCGGTCTGCACGGCGACCAGCACCACCGAGAAGACGATGCCGACCATGGTGACGACGAAGCGCGACCGGTCATAGGCCAGATTGCGCCAGGCCAGAAGCACGGCGGGCGGCAGGACTGCGGTCACCCGGCCTCCGGTTTCCTTGGGGTTGAAAGCTTGATCATTGTTGGCCGCCCTGATGGGAAGTCAAGGATTCGCGGCAATCGCCATCGGCGGCGCTGGCCAGACCCGGGGTGATCTTTTAGGCTGTCGCCATGATCCAGGTTACCTCCCGCATCGCCCTTGATGAGAACGAGTTGGAGTTCTCCTTCGTCCGCGCCTCGGGACCGGGCGGCCAGAACGTCAATAAAGTATCGAGCGCGGTGCAGATGCGGTTTGATGTCCGCCGCTCGCCGTCGTTGCCCGAGGCCGTGCGCGAGCGGCTGGAGAAACTGGCGGGGCGAAGGCTGACCCAGGACGGGGTGCTGGTCATCTCGGCCCAGCGTTTCCGCAGCCAGGAGCAGAACCGTCAGGATGCGGTGGATCGCCTTCTGACCCTGATCCGCGAGGCGGCGGTGGCGCCGATCTATCGCCGCCCGACCAGGCCGACCCTGGGCTCGAAGCGCCGCCGGCTGGAGGCGAAGGACCGGCGTTCGACGGTCAAGGAACTGCGGGGAAAACCGACCGACGGATGATCTAAATCGTCTCCCGGAGCAGCGGGAAGCGATGGCGGCCGTCTTCCAGCGGCAGATCGACCACCGCCAGCACGGCGTCCAGCGGCAACGAACCATAGAAATGGGGAAAATCCTGACCGTTGCGCGCCGTTTCCCAGCGCAGGCCGCTGCCCAGGCGGCCGGCGGCGCAGGCGACCAGCACCAGCCCGGTCTGTCCGGCCCGATGCTTGGCCGCCGACCCCGCCACCTGGGCGGCGGTGGAAAAATGGATGAAACCGTCGGCCTGATCCTGCGACGACCCCCGATAGACGCCGGCCGCCACGGCGTCCCGCCATTCGCTGCCCCGGCAGATATGGTAAACCACGGCCCGCGCGCGGTTGCCGGCCTCGGCGATCTCCTCGATGCTGCGACCGCAGCCGATGCAGACACCATCGACCAGCGTGCAGATGCCGACACAGGGGGAGGGTTCGCGCATCGATCGGGTCTCCGTTGCGGGTTGGCGCGGATGCGTCCATCATCGGCCATCCAATGACGTGAGGCATTCCATGGCAAAGATCACATTGAAAGGCAATCCCATCAATACCGTCGGCGATCTGCCGGCAGTCGGGGCAAAGGCCCCTGATTTCCGGCTGGTGAAGACCGACCTGTCGGAAGTGACTCTGGCCGACCTGGCCGGGAAGAAGGTGGTGCTCAACATTTTTCCCAGCGTCGACACGCCGACCTGCGCCACCTCGGTGCGACGGTTCAATGCCGCCCTGGACAAGCTCGAGGGGGTGACGGTGCTGTGCGTCTCGGCCGACCTGCCCTTCGCCCATGGCCGTTTCTGCGGTGCCGAGGGCCTGACCAAGGTGATGTCGGTATCGTCGTTCCGCGACCAGGGCTTCGGCCAGCGCTGGGGGGTGACCATCGCCGACGGGCCGATCGCCGGGCTGTTCTCCCGCGCCGTGGTGGTCATCGACGGCCAGGGCAAGGTGGTTTACACCCAGCAGGTGGCGGAAATCGCCAACGAGCCCGATTACGACGCAGCGCTCAAGGCGGCGCAGTAGCGTCCTATCCCGGCCGGCCGTCCGCCCTTGGCCTGAGGCAGATGGGGGCATAGACCAGGACGAACAGGGCGAAACCGCCGCTCCAGGCCAGGCCTGACGCCCACAGCAGGTTGTGGGTGTCGGCCAGCGGTGCCGACAGGCGCAGCCAGGCGGCGCTCCAAACCAACAGATAGGCGGCGACGGTGGCCGCCGCCGGCACCAGAGGCCGGCCGCCATGACCCAGCGCGGCGCGGCTCATCACCCCCAGCGTCATGGTGCCGATGGCGCCGACGGTCAGGCCGTGCAGCGCCGCCTCATGGGGCAGCGGCAGCAGGCCGAAGCCGGCCAGCCCGACCGCCGCCAGGCCAAGAGGAATCCACAGATAGCCGAGGTGAAGCACCCAGAGCAGCGGCAACCGGCGGGTCTTCCAGCCCTGCCAGCCGGCCAGGCGCAGCCCGTGGGCGACGGCCGCCGCCAGGCAGAGCGCGCTGCCGGCGGCGGCGCCCGGAGCCAGTGCCTCGGCGATGGCGACGCCGCCCAGCAGGGCCAGGGCCGCCGGTTCCAGCCCCGGCAGGCGGTGGCCCTGCCAGGCGACGCCGACGGCCTGCAGTCCGGACTGGGTGAAGGCCGGAATGATCCGGCCGCCGACGATGCCGATCATCAGCACCAGGGTGAACAGCGCCAGCGCCAGGCCATTGCGGCCGGTCTCCGCCATCCCGGTCATGGCCGCCAGAATCAGGCCGTCGGCGACACAGAGGACCGTCAGCAGGCCGAGGAAAACCAGATTGCGGGATTTGCCGGTCCTGATCAGCGGCCCCGCCAGCATCGCCGCCAGGGTCGGCAGGAACGCCAGATCCAGTGCCGGCGCCGCCCACAGCGTCAGACCCGGACCGGCCAGAAAGGCAAGGCGGGCGGCCAGCCACAGGCCCGCCAGCAGGGCCAGCGGCCAGCCGGAAACCCCCCGCGAGCCGGTCCAGTTGGGAACGGCGGTCAGCAGGAAACCGGCCACCGCGGCGGTGCCGAAGCCGAACAGCATCTCATGGCCGTGCCATAGCATGGGGTCGAAGGCCAGCGGCAGCGCCGCCTGGCCGGTGATCAGGACCAGCCAGACGGGGATATGCAGCATGGCGAACAGCCCGGCGAACAGGAAAAAGGGTCGGAATCCGGCCCGCAGGAAGGGCAAATCGGCGAACATCGTGGTCTCCTCGACAACGCCGGCGCAGTATCGGTGCGCCAGGAGGGCGGTGCATTGACGGCGGTCAAGGCTAGTCTCCCGATTCCGAAGTTCGCGCGATCAGATCCAGGCCGCAATCGAACTTCGGAATCGATAAGGACACTAGCAACTATTTGAATCTAGTGTGGTTTAGATTTTTAAGTTCCTGATCTCGCATGTGGCGGTGATCGCAGGAACTTAAAAATCACCACACTATCTTTGGTGCGAGATTGCCGCATCCTTGAGGGCGGAGCTCAGTGATTCCAGCGCCGAGGCGAGGTCGTTACGGTCGCGCAACTGCACCTCCGGCGGTTCGCCGGCATCCGGAATATGGCGCAGCGATTCCAGCGCCCATCCGGCGGCGCGGCGCACCGGCGCCGCCGGCCCGCCGCCGGCGGCCATGGCGGACACCGCCTGGACCTCGACGGCCGGCTGGGCGGCCATGCGGTTGCGCAGAAACCCCATGACATTGCCGCCAAAATAAGTTTCCAGGCCTTCGTCGACGCCGGCAAGGGCGTTCAGAACCCCGCTGACGAACCAACCGACGGTCATTTCCGACGGATTGATGCCGGACCGTGCCTTGGCCGCCAGACGGCTGGCCTCGGCGGCCTCGGTCAGGAGATCGTCGCGGACCTCGGGGTCCCAGGCCGCCGGTTCATCCTGATGTGTCGGCATCCCCGCCACCGCCGGCTTGCCGGTGGCGGCACAGGCGGCGAGGGCGCCGGCGATGACCAGCGTGGCCAAAACGGAAGTCATATTTGGTCTTGTCATGGCGCTCCCGAGGATATTATGCCTTAGGAGATAGGCAGCTTTTCGCCATTATGCCAGAAAATTGATCAGCAACTAATACCGCTCCGACGGGTGCGGCGGAATACCTTCAAGGTACCGCCTCTGCGGTCTGGTATTCCGGCACCAGCCTGGCCAATGAGGCCAACGCCGCCGGCAAATCGAGGCCCCGGCAGGCCTGATCCAGAGCGTCCAGGGTGCCGCCGATGGCGGCGAGGTCGCCGGCTCTGGCGGCGGCCAGCAGGATCCCTTCCAGATTGGTGGGAACCGGCGCCTCGGCGCCGTGGAACAGTTCCTCGAACAGCTTTTCGCCGGGCCGCAAGCCGGTGAAGCGGATCTTGATGTCCGTGTCGGGACGCAGCCCGGCAAGGCGGATCATCTGGCGGGCCAGGCCGACAATTTTCACCGGTTCGCCCATGTCGAGGACGAAGATCCGTCCCTGGTAGAGGTCGGGATGGGCAAAACCCAGGGCCGAGGTCTGCAGGACCAGTTCGACCGCTTCGCGGATGGTCATGAAATAACGGGTCATCTCGGGATGGGTGACGGTGATCGGCCCGCCGGCCGCCAACTGCCGTTGGAACAGCGGCACCACCGAGCCGGTGGAGCCCAGGACATTGCCGAAGCGGACGGTGACGAAGCGGGTCCCGGCGGCGCCGTCGAGGTCGAGGGCCTGGCAATAGGATTCGGCGGCCCGCTTGCTGGCGCCCATGACGCTGGATGGATTGACCGCCTTGTCGGTGGAGATCAGCACCATCAGCCGCACGCCATGGGCGCGGGCGGCGTCGGCGACGACGCGGGTGCCGATGGCATTGGTGCGCACTCCCTCCAGCGGGTTGGCCTCGACCATCGGCACATGCTTGAGCGCGGCGGCGTGAAACACCAGCTCGGGCCGTTCCTCCCGCATCACCTGGGCGATCCGGGCGTCGTCGCGGATATCGGCCAGCAATGGCCGGCGCGGCAGTTCGGGGTGGCTTTCGGAAATTTCCTGGTCGATGGTGTAGAGGGCGAATTCCGACAGTTCGAGCAGCGACAGGGCCGCCGGGGCGCAGTCGGCGATCTGGCGTACCAGTTCGCCGCCGATGCTGCCGCCGGCGCCGGTGACCAGCACCCGGCGCCCCTCGATCAGGGACCGCATGGCGCTGCGATCGAGCACCGTCTGCGGCCGGCCGAGCAGATCCTCGACGGCGATCGGCTTGACCTC
>DUZF01000270.1 GCA_013349665.1 Rhodospirillaceae bacterium
GCGGTCCCGGTGAAGTCGAAGGCGCTGATCAAGGCCGCCGCGATGGCGATGGCGGACAGAATGCTGAGGGCCATGATGCCGATGCCGAGGAACATCATGATCAGCCTATAATTTTCTTCTTGCTCCTTGGCCGCGTCCTCGGCGATCTGGGCAATCTGAGTGGCCATCTCGGCGGGATCGACTTTGAGATCGGCGATGTCCTCGATGATGTCGGGGTCGGGAAAACCATGGCCGGCGAGTTCCATCGACTCGGCCAGGGAATGACCATCCGCTAACCAGGTGGCGATGGCGGAAATTCGTTCGCGCCGCCAGGGCGGGGCGTCGGCGCAGAGCGCCTGGAGGGCGGCGAGGTCGGTGATGCCGCTGCCCCATAGCGCGGAAAAGGCGAACAGAAAGGCGTGGCCTTCGTTGCGCCGGTAATGGGTCCACGGCCAGATGTGACGGTCCCACCAGCTCCGCCGTTCACCGGTCCATAAGGGCAGGCTGCGTCGAAGGCCGACGACGGCGGCGGCTATTGGAATGAAGGCGCACCAGGCATATTGGGCGAGGAAAATGAGGAAAACGGGCGGATGGGCGCCCTGGGCGGCCTGCATGGCGAACACCGACGGCAGCACCTTGGTGCCAAGCACGAACACCATGACGAACAGACCGGTAACCAGGATCATCGGGTAAACCAGGGCGGCCCTGGCGGTACCGGCCATGCCGATTTTTTTGGCCAGGAACCAGGCCGCCCGATCGGGACCGCGATCGGCATTGCTTGCCATCGACGAGATGATCATCTGCTCGATCGGCGGCACCCAGCCTTGAATCACGTCGGGCATCAGGGCGCCTTCGTATTCGATGCGTTCGGCCCAATGAGACAAGACGCGGGTCAGTGGCGCATTCGGCCGTTGGCGTTGGGCACGTCCGGCGAGTTGCAGAATTGTTTGAACGAAGCTGGTGCCGGCCCGGTAACCGGCGGCCAGCTTGCGATAGAGTTTCAGGCGCCAGCGGTCGGCCGAACGGACCTTGCGGCGCAATCTGGCATCAGTGGACCCAAAAACCACTGTCGGCAGGGCGTTCAGAAGTCGAGGCAACGGATTACCTCCATCGGATCGAAGGTCCCCTCGACGATGCCCTGCAGGGCCTGGTCGACGATCGGCAGACCGCCGCACTCGGCTTTCCAATAATTCGTGGCCGTGTCGCGCTGTCCGTCGATCAGCAGGCTCAACAACCGCTCGTCGGGGATCATGATTTCGGTGATGGGAACACGACCGATCCGATAGCCGGCGCGACAATGAGCACAAGGTGTCGGATTGGGCATGTGGACGTTGCCGATGTCGGCGAAGATCCGTTCCAGCCAGAGCGGACAGAACGTCGTCCAGTCCCGGCGGGTGATCCTGATGCGGCAAGAACACAGCTGGCGCAACAGCCTCTGGGCGGTGACGGCACGCACCAGTTTGGGGTTGCGCAGCATGTTGGGCGATATGCCCATGTCGAGCAGTCGCGGAATGGCGCCGGGCGCATCGTCGGTATGCAGAGTGGTGAGCACGCCGTGACCGGTAAGGGCGGCACGGACGGCGATGGCGGCCGAAGCCTCGCTGCGGATCTCGCCGAACAGGAGCCGGCGCGGGATCGAACGCATGGCAGCGGTCAGGGAGTCGTCATAGGCGTGGTCGGTGTCGTCGTCGACCGCCGTGCGCACGACGTCTATTTGGGTGACGTTCGGATGGCGGCGGCGGATTTCCACCGGGTCCTCGACGGTGATCCAGCGGTCGCCGGTGAACAGGTCGAGGGACAGGGACAGCAGGCCGTGCAGGGTGGTGGTTTTTCCGCCGCCGGTCGGGCCGGTGACGATGACGATGCCGCCGCTGTTTTGCATGATGCCGGCGAACCGGCTGATCTGCTCGGCATTGAACCCAAGGTCACGCAGCTCGATGCGCCCGCCTTTAGGCTTAGGCATCAGGCGGATGATCAGTTCGCGGCCGTCGAAGGCCGAGGCGAGAAGTTGCAGGCGGACGGAATCGAGGCCTTCGGGAAGACCGCTGGTGATGGCGCCGACCTGGTGGGCGCCCTGCTTCCAGCCGCGCTCGGCAGCACCTTCCAGGCCGGCCCAGGTATAAATCGCTTTCTGGAACAGGGCGGCATAGTCCGGCGACCAGGGACGCTTGTTGAAGGAAACCTGAACGCCGTCGAGAATGGCGTAGACGCCCGCCTCATCACGGTCGCATTTGATGATGATATCGCTGGTGCCGTGCAGCTTCCTGGCCTTGACCAGAAGATCGTAGGCGTCCTTCCGCTTGCTTTGAGCGCCGTCCCCGGTATCGGCCGTCTTGTCGTTCAGCGGCAAGACCTGACGCTTGTGATAGATGCCTGTCAGTACCCCCTTGTCGACGACGACCGGCTCCTGTGGGTCGATATGGTAGCGCCGGGCGACCGCCAGGACGGACTGCACCTCGATGTGATTGTCGCCATCGGGCACCATGAAATAGGCGCCGGAGGCGAACAGGGCGATGCGACTGCGAACCTCGGGTGAAGAATGCGGACCGAGACGCCCATCTGGGGCGGTCAGCAGTTCGTCGGCGGGGATCTGATCGGCACGGGGAGTCAATGTGGGGCTCCCGGCAGCGGATTGATGAAGGGCGCGGCCATCGGGGTCGGCAGGGACGTCTGCGTTTGGCCGTCCACAGCGGTGACGACGACTCTGTCGGTGGCGATCTCGGCGACCGTCCAGAAGCCGCCGATCTCGTCACCCTGGTGAAGCGTACGCGGTCCCTGCCCCGGGATCATCGCTTCGGCAACCAGAGCCCGGTTGCGGACATGAATGCGCTGGACGATCGGCAAAGACGGCTCAGGCCGCAGCGGTGCATTCGGGACGGCAACGACGGGTTGCCCGGCAACCGCCGGGACGCTGGGAGAACCGGCGGAGGCACGGCCTTCGGCCTGGCGGATGCCGTTGCGTTTCTGGGCGGCCTGGGCCAACAGGTCGAGCAGATCCAGCTGCTCCTGCAGATAACGGTAGCGCTCCGCCTTGGGCAGGCTCCAGAAATTGGTCGGCAGGGGAATCGGCGAGTCAACGGACGGGCCAAGATTTACCGCCGGCATCTCAGCCACCGGCTCACCGGCATTGATCGGTCCGAGCGGTAAAGCGAGAAGCAGTGTAGCGGCGGCAAACGACGCAAGACGTGATTTAAGATCACTGTACATAGAGTTTCCCCTTGATGGTCCAGGAGCGGGGGGCAACGAATCCGATGCTCTCGATGGTCATGGCGGGCAGCTGGGCGAAGTCGGCGGCAAGATCGGCCGGCGGCAGATTGCCGGTGAGATCGACTTTAAGAATCGGCAGCGCGGCGGGTGGCTGCTGATCCTCGGCGCCGGGTGGTGGGGACGGTTGTTCGCTTGCCGCGGAGACCTTGATCTCCAGACCGAGCCCGGACATCCGCCGCCAGATGGCGCGGCGGGCCTCGTCGGCGGTGAGCCGGGCTTGCCGGCCGAGGCGTGATGAGCGGGCAATCGGACAAGCCGCCGTAAGGTCGCCATTTTCCAGTAACGTCAACCGGCAGCCATCCGGCGGTGTCGTCTCGGCGTAAAGACGCTTCGATTGCCGGGCGTAGCCTTCATAATGATAGGAAACGCCGGCGGAACCGCATTCGGCATGGCGAAAGGCGTAACCCGGCAAAGTGGGATAGGACAGGATGCCGGTGGTGCAAGCCAGCGCCGTTGGCGCGGCGGCCGGCGCGCTTTCCCAGACGGCGATCAGTGCCGGCTTCAGCGGCTCGGTGCTCGACCAGTCGATATAGGCATACCATGCATAGAACAGACCGACGATCGCGGCGCAGATCGGCGCGCCGATTTTCCAGGTGAGAACGGGCCGCCTGGCGGCCGTCAGCGGCGACAGACTGCGCAGACGATTGGCGGCGAACAGGGACAGTCGCGGCGCCGTGATGATGTCGGAGAGTGGGCGGTCTTCGGCATTGGCTATGTCGAACCCGGCCGGAGCATAGATTTTGTCGAAACGGCCATCGGCGGCGGCCTTCCTGACCATTGCAGAGGCCGCGACTTTATCGACGATTGGGAAGAGACGGTCGCCGGTCGGCGCTATGAAGCCGCGCCTCGTTTCAACGTAATACCAGCCCTCGGCGACGGCGAAGATGCCGGCCCAGCTGCCCGGCAAGGCGTCAGCGAGAGCGGCCGCGGCGGCGGTCATGCCCGGCCGGTGGCCATCTTCGAGACCGCTGACGCCGTATTGAACCGGGCAGGTAGCGCGCAGGCAGAGAAAATCGATGCTCGGCGCCGTATTCGTCCGCTGCTGCTCGGCCAACGCCAAGGCGCGTTGCCGTGCCTCGGTCGCCCTGGCGGCGCCAACCTGCCAGAACAAGCCGACGGCGAGATGACGCTTGCCGATGACGATGGTCGTCATTGGCCGGAGATTCCGTTCTGGCGCAGTTGCGGGGTGATGATAATGACCAGGGCGGCGCGGCTGTTGGTCATGGTCTTGCCGCCGGCAAAAAAGCCGAACAGTCCCTCGGCAAGTCCGGGCAAGCCCTGTTCGGTCTCATTGAGGGCGTTTTGCTGATAGCCCAACAGCACCAGCGCATCGCCCGATGAAACAAGGGCATGCTGCATCGACGAGCGCACGTTGATATCGGGCGCATTCAACACGACGTTGCCCTGTTGCGTCGGATTGAGACCGTTCAGGGACGACAGGCCGAAGTCGTATTGCAGGATGATTTCACCATCGTCGAGGATGGTCGGCAGCAGCTGGATCGACAGACCGACGGTCAGTGTCGATTCCTGAACCGTCGATACGGTTGTCGAGGTGGCCTGCGATGTCTGCGAGCCGGAGAAATAGGCGAGCTGACGCGCCACGGTGACCACCACCGGCCGGGCGTCCAGGGTGTTGGCGGTGATGGTGTCGCGGGTAGCGACGTTGCCGACATTCTGCAGCGCATCGATGACGGCGCCGGACGCGTTCCAGTTGTTGGTTTTTCCGGTCAGAGTGTTGTTTTGCACGGTCAGCGAGAACGACCCAACCCCGGCAACCTGACCGGCGAGATTGGCGGGGCTGGCGCCGGAAAGCCGGTATTGCCCCTGCAGATTGTTGTAAAGCGCGCTCAGACTGAGACCGAGGTCGAGATTGTTCGAGCTGTTCACGTCGAGGACGCGAACGGTGAAGGTGACTTGCCGGAGTTGGCGGCGGTTGAGTTCGTCGACCAGGGCCTTGATCTGCACCTGGGCCGAATGCTTCGCCACCACCAGGATGGTGTGGGTGGCGGGAGATATTTCGACGCGGCCGGGTTGGGCGATTCCGGCCAGGATGGTTTGAACCTCCTTCCAGATGTTGATGCGCGTTTCGGAATTGCTGGTCTGCTCTAAGGACTGGCCGGAGGCGGCGCTGGCACCGCCGCCCTGGCCGGAGCCGGCCGAGCCGCTGATGGTGGTCGGCGCCATGCCGGTGGAGCTCATTGCCGTCTTGAGATTGGTTTCAGTCGGCTGGGCGTAAAACGAATAGGTCGCCGTCTCGTATTGCTGGATCTTCAGGCGCCCCTGGCGATAGCTCCAGGTCAGATCGCACCAGGTCGCCAAAGCATCGAGAAACACCGGCAGACTGTCCTTTCCGGTATCCGGCGCCATGTGACATCTGCCGGCCTCGGTCCCCTTGGTCGCCCCGGCGGCGAGGAGATCATCGACCAAATCGACCGGGATTAGTGTCTGCACGGTGATTTCGGTGGCGATGTCGCGAAGCTGCAAATCGGCGCCCATGCTGTTGAGGCTGAACCGCTGAGCCTTTGGCGGCAGTGGGTCGCCGTGGATGTTGGCAATGGCCAGACCACCTCCGAACGCCCGGTGATGGGTGTAGACCTGGCCGGCGACGACGGTATCGCCCGCCTGGGCGTCGGTGACGCTTTGGGCGGCGTCGTCGTGGCTGGCGCCAACACCTTCCTTTGTCACCGAGAAGGCATCGAAGGCACAGCCGCCGAGAACGAGGGGAAGGATCACGGCGAGCGCCGGCAGGGTGCGGCCAGTCACGGGCATGGTCATGGACTCCCCAAGAGGAGCTGCACCGCGAAATTCGGTCCATCACTCCAGAAATGAATCAGCGGCGGCGGCGATGCCGTGGAAAAGCTGCGCACCAGATTGTCCATGGCGTCGCGATAGTTGCCGTCGAAGGCGACGGGCGATTCGAGGGGGTAGCTGTAATCGCCCTTGATCACCGGGGTGATGCCAACACGACGTCCCCAGTCGCGGGCAATGTCGGCCAGCTCGACACCGGGATCGGCCCGCCACTGGTCGGGGCGTTCCCAGGGCGCCGGCACCTCTGCGGCGGCGTTCGTGCCAATGCACCCGAGGGCGAGGACTGACAGCGACAGGGCGATGCCCGCTTTGCGGCGGAGCGGAAGAACGAACCGGAGGAAGGTCATAAGCGTGTCCCCAAATCGAAAGAACTGAAAGGCTGCAGGACGAACAGGCAGAGCGCCGTGAGGCAGAACGCCGGAGCGAAAGCTTGCGTCCGGGAGGTGCCGCGAACGGCCGCGAAGATGGCCAACAAGGCGGCGGCGATGGCGAATGCCGCGAGAGCGGGCCAAAGCCCCAGCCAGGCCCCGAGGGCGGCGGCAAGCTTGACGTCGCCGTCCCCAAGCTGCGGCGGGCGACGGTTCGGGAGATACCTCGCGGCAAAACCTCGCAAAGCGGTGATACCGGTCCAGGCGCCGGCGGCTCCGAGAATGGCAGCGGCCGGCGTTAAAATTGCCTGGCCGCAGGCGGCAAGGATGAGGCCCACCCACAAGGCGGGCCGAACCAGGCGGTCGGGGACGACGCCATGGCGGTGATCGATAATGGCGATCAGCCCGAACCATCCGACCAAAACAGCCGTGATTAGGGCCATGTGGTC
>DUZF01000336.1 GCA_013349665.1 Rhodospirillaceae bacterium
CGGCGGCTGGCGCAGAGCGCCCGTCGGGCAGGCCCCTGCGCACAGATCGCAGATTTCCGTTCCCAGGCAGCGCAGTTCGTTGCGAGCGAGTTGCGGATGACGGGCTTGCGATTCGGGATTGCCGCACCAGCGGCACCGCAAGGGGCAGCCCTTGAGGAAGACCATGGTGCGGATGCCGTTCCCGTCATGCAGGGAATAGCGCTGGATATTGAAGACGACGCCCCTGATCGCGCCGTCCGCCAGCGGACCCTCGGCGATGCTCACAGGGCCTCGTGCGCCGTTCGGGCAACCAGATCATTCTGCAGATCCGGTGACAGGTCGACGAAGTAGGCACTGTAGCCGGCGATACGGACGATCAGACTGCGATACTTCTCGGGATCCCTCTGGGCGGCCAGCAGGGTCTGACGGTTCAGCACATTAAACTGCACATGCCACAATTTAAGATCGCAGAAGGTGCGGATGAAGGAGATCAGTTTACGGGTCCCCTCCTCGCCCTCGACGCATTTGGGGGTGAACTTGATATTCAGCAGGCGCGCCGCCCGTTCGCGGAAACCGTGGTTCTTGGTCTCGTAGTTGGACAGCAGGATGGCCGTCGGACCGTTGACGTCCGCGCCATGGGAGGCCGATGTTCCATCGGACAGCGGCGTGAAGGCCTTGCGCCCGTTGGGCGTGGCGCTGACCACTTTGCCGAAGGGCACATGGGAGGTGAAGGGCACGTAGCGGATATCGTTATGGATGCCCAGTTCCTGGGAATATTTCCGACTGTATTCAAGGAATACCCGGTCGATATCCTTTGCGATGCTGTCGGCATAGGGGTCGTTATTGCCGTAGCAGGGAGCCGATTTCAGCAAATGCCGCAGCGGCTCCTTGCCGGCGAAATCGCTTTTCAGGGCGTCGAGCAATTCGGCCATGGTGACCCGCTTTTCCTCAAAGACGAATTTCTTCAGGGCCGCCAGGGAATCCACCACGGTGCCGAAGCCTATGCATTCGAAATAGCCGAGATTGATGCCTTCCGGGATCTGCGGTGTGTGTAGATCCAGGGCATGCTTCATGCACAGGTCATGCAGGGCGGACCCCAGAGGATGGGCGAAATGTCGGGCCCTAAGCGCGCAGATGAGATGCTGCTGGGTGAAGGCTGTCTTGCAGAACAGCAACTGCTGTGTCTTGTAGGCCTCCCATAAATCCGCCCAGTTCTCGAAGCTCTTGGGGTCGCCTGTTTCCGCTCCCAGCAACTGATCTCCGTATTTCAGCATGCGGCCATTGAACAGCGCCATCTCCAGGGCCGCCGCGAAATTGATGTAGGCGCCTCCCGAGGTATAGGTGTCGCGGTTGGGCATGCGCGCCTCGCTACAACCCGACACAGCGTAATCGTAAGCCTCTTCGAAGCTGGCGCCTTTCGAGACGTAGAGCGGCACCACCTCCTCGTCATTGATCAGCTTGGGGAAGCCCGACCCTTCCTTGATGGTTTCGGCGACCTCCCAGAGAAAGGTTTGCGGCGAACGGGAATGGATGCGGGCCGCCAGATCGGGGTAATGCAGGGGAAATTCCCGCTTGGAACGCAGGAACAGGGTGCTCAGCTCGTTGGTGGCGTCGAAGCCGTCGCGGGTCTGACCACCGATGGTCACCGCTTCCCAATGGGCGTAGCCTTCGTTGAAGGCACCTCCGGTGGGCGAAATGAAAAGGTCGACGAACTGGGCCATGCCGACCCACATGCATTCGATCAACTCGATGGCGCGCTGTTCGTCCAGCACACCCTTGTCCATGTCCGCCTTGAAATAGGGATAGAAATACTGGTCCATGCGGCCATTGGAGATGATGGTCCCGGTCTTCTGCTCCAGACGGGAAAACATCTGGGTGAACCATTGGCTCTGCACCGCCTCGTGGAAACTGCGGGCCGGCCGCTCCGGCACCCATTCGCAGATATCGGCGAGCGTCAGCAACTCCTGGCGCCGCTGCGGATCCTTTTCCCCCAGGGCAAGCTCGCGGGCCAGTGCGGCATGGCGTTGCGCCCAGTGGATAATAGCGTCGCTGATGATAACGATGGCCTGAAAGAACGGCTTGCGCTCAACCTCGTCCCGGGGACTCAAGGGATCCAGTTCGGCCAGACGCCGCTCCGCCTCGCGCCGCAGATCGCCGAAGCCGCGGCGCAGAACCTTCTCATAGTCATGCACCCACTGGATCGACGAACGGAATGTCGACGTCTCGTTGACGATGAAGCGCGACACCAGACCTTGCGGGTCGTCATAGGTAAGCCTATGGACATCGGCCGGTAAGGCGGCGTTCAGCGCCTCGTGATAGGTCCTGCCCTTCCAATAGGGAGCGATCTCCTCGATCACCGTGCGGGCGTCTTCGGCGGTGATGCCGAAGGGTGTCCCCACCCGGTGCGGAAGCTCGGCCACCGCCTGGCCAAGAAAATCACCATCCAGCTCGGGGTAAAGAATGCCGTAGCGCCCGGGTTTGCCGGCGCGTCCCGCCAGCAACTGGCCGTCATCGATATAGACGGTGATATTGGCGGCGACATGCTGCATCGCTTTGGCCCAGCGCAGGACCAGAGGCTGTCCTTCGGTTTCCCGAAAGGACTGAGTGAAATAGAGGGCGCGCTCGATGTCGATGTCGGGACGTTTACCCTCGAAGGTCTCCATGATGCCGAAGACCCGCGCGTGGTCGGCGCGGAAGCGGTCCTCCCGGCCGTCGATGCGGTCCTGAATGCGCTGTTCGTGCGGCGACAGGCTGTCACAGCAATCCACCGTCATGGCTCACTCCTTAGTTGGATGTCCGCCGGCTGCCGACCTTCGAACAATCGCAGCCGCTGTACTTTGCCGGATGGCCCCTTGGGCAGATCCGCCAGGAACTCAATGATCCGCGGCGTCTTAAAGCCGCCCAGTTCGGTCTCGCAGAACGCCCGCAGCTCGCCCTCGGACACCGTCATTCCCGGCTTGACCACCACCCCGGCGGCGATTTCCTGGCCGTAAAGCGGATCGGGAATACCCACCGTGGCCGCTTCTAACAACGCCGGATGTTTCAGCAACGCCTCGTCGATTTCCCGGGGCGCGATATTTTCTCCGCCCTTGATGATCAACTCCTTCAACCTGCCGGTGACGAAATAGAACCCGTCCCGGTCCCGATGCCCCAGGTCACCGGTGCGCAGCCAGCCATCGGGGGTAAAGGCGGCGGCCGTGGCCTCGACATTCTTGTGATAACCTCGCATGACATTAGGACCGCGGATCTGGATTTCGCCGGTGCAGCCGAACGGTAGCGGGCGAGCGCTGACTTGGTCGACCACCCGCGCCCGATTGCCGAACGGCAGTCCCGGACTGCCGATCTTGCGTCGCGACGGATCCAGGGGATTGCTGAACACCGGCGCGGCGGTCTCTGTCAGCCCCATGGTTTCGATGATGCCAATGCCGAAACGGGCCTCGAAGGCCCGGTGATGCTCGGGCGCCAACGGCGCCGAGGCCGAGCGACAGAACCGCAGGCCGGACAGGTCGACAGATGGATCTTCGCCGTTGAGAAGATAGGCGATCATCGTCGGCACCAGATTGAGCCAGGTGCAGCCATGTCCGGCGGCCAGCGACCAGAACCGGCCGACGCTGAAGCTGGACGGCATGACCAGGCTGCCGCCTTGGAACAGCGGCGCCAGCACGGTCACCACCTGTGCGTTGACATGGTATAGGGGCAGCACGGCCAGCACACGATCATCCGGCCCCAATGCATGGGCTTCGCTGACGAAGCGGGCCCCGGCCAGCAGATTGGCGTGGCTCAGACGCACCCCTTTGGGGCGTCCGGTGGTGCCCGAGGTGTACATCAAGAGGGCATCGTCATCGCCCGCCGGAGAGGCATTGGGCCAGATGTCATCGCCCTCCTCCGTCACGCTGGAAATATTGACGACGGTGACCGACCTGGGCAGTTGGGTCAGCGCGGCCTCAAGATGGGCCATCTGCGTTTCGGCCGCCAACACCAGCCGGCAATCGGCATGATCGAGCAGATGGGCCACCTGGCGCGGCTGTGACAACAAGCTGAGCGGTACCGCCACCTGGCCTGCCGCCATCAGGCCGACAAACATGGCCGCCGCCTCAAGACCGTTGGGCGCCAGCAGCGCCACCCGCTCGCCCGGCGCCAAAGAATAGCGGGACAATTTTACCGCCAGAGCCAGGCAATATCGACGCAGCCCGGCGAAAGTAAGATGTCGTCCGGTCTCCGGATCAAGCAGGAACAGGGCGTCGGGCGACCCTGCGGCCCGCTGGTCCACCAGCCTGCGCAAGGATCTATTGGCCATGGCGCAGCCAATAGTCATGAAAAATGTCTTCGCAGCGCGGCTCGCGCGGTGGAATGGGGCGAACGATCCGGGTGATGTTGAGGAAATGGCGGTAATCGAGGTTTTCGCTGAAACCGTTACCGCCCCAACTGCCACAGCCCATGGACAGCGAGAACGGCAAGCCGTTGTCAAAAGCGCCCCCGGCGGCGATGCAGTGGGGCTGATCGACGATCACCCGGCATACCGGCAACTCCAGGCCCAGGCGCAAGATCTCCCCGGTGTTGGCGCCATGCACACCAACCGAATGCCCTTTTCCCTGGTAGTCGTAAAGCAGCCGCACCTGGGCAAGCGCCGCGTCGAAGTCTTCGACATGATACAGGGTCAGCACCGGGCAAAGCTTTTCACCCGAAAACGGATGCCCGGGCCCGACGTTCCCGGGAGCTTCGCATACCATGATGAACCGGCTGTCGGCATAGGCGGCACGCCGCAGACCGGCCAGCCGCGCCAACTGTGGCGCCGATCGGGCGACGACGACGGACGACAGCTTGCCCGCCGGGAACATCGTCGCTTCCAGGCGCGCTTGCTCCTCCGGTGCGGCCAACACCCCGCCCTCTGCGGCCAAGGCGTCAAGCAGGGGATCCCAGGCATCACCCACGACAAGCAAGCTGTTTTCCGATGAGCAGCTGGTAGCGTTGTCGAAGCTTTTTGACGCCGCGATCCGTTTGGCAGCGGCGGCCGGATCGGCCCCGGGCACCACGATGACCGCGACATTGCCGACGCCGACGCCCAGCGCTGGGGTGCCCGAGGCATAGGCGGCACGGACATTGGCGCGGGAACCGGTGGCCACCACCAGATCGGCCAGTCGCATCAGATCTTCGGTCGCCGGCTTGGTCACCGGGGCGGGTAACATCTGCACCAGATCTTTGGGCAGCCCGACTTTGGTCAGCTCCTTGTGGACGTAACCCAGCAAGCGGGCACAAACACCGGCCCCTTTCGGCGAGGGCGCCAGAATGATGGCATTCCGCCCCTTCAGCGCATTGATGATGTTGTTGGCGGGTGTCGCCGCCGGGTTTGTGGATGGCGTAATGGCTGCTACCACACCGATCGGCCGTGCGATTTCAATGATGCCGGTTGCCGCATCATCACTAAGCACGCCCACGGAGCGGGCACCCTGGAGGTCCCTCAGCAGACCAAGTGTTTTGCGGTAGTTCTTGGTGATTTTATCTTCGACCTGGCCAAGGCCGGTGTCGCGGACCGCCTGCTCGGCCAGTGCCTTGTTATGCTCGGGCGCTAAAATGGCCCAACCGGCCGCCAGCACCGCCATGTCCGCCGTCGCCTGGTCGGCGTCGGCGTAATGTTCCTGAGCGACCCGCGCCCGGGCGACCAGATGCGCGACACTCACGCCTGTGGTCCGTGATCGAGGATCGCCGACACCCGCTGGCCGCTTCGCACATCGGGAAGATAGTCCCATACCGCGTGATGCCAGGTCGACCAGTTGTCCCAGAACACAAGGGAGTTTGGTGTCCATTGAATGCGGGTCTGGAACGCCAGATTGGACGCCACATGCTCGAACAGCATCTTCAGGATGGCATCGCTCTCCTGCCGTTTGAGCTGGACGATATGGCTGGTGAAGCCGGGATTAACGAACAAGAATTTACGCCCGGTGAAGGGATGGCGGGCCACCACAGGATGTTCGGCGACGGGAAATTTGGTCCCCGGCTCCGGCTGTGCGCCGTAGCCCAGAGTCCAGGCCTGGGCGCCGTCATGGATCGCCGTCAGCCCATCAAGCAGGGACTTCACGGGATCGGACAGCGAGTCGTAAGCCAGCGCCAGATTGGCAAAGGCGGTATCGCCGCCGCCGGTTTCGGGCAATTCCAGGACCCGAAGGAAGGAGGCCCAGATCGGCTTGGGGTCGCAACTGACGTCGTTATGCCAGCCGTCACCGGCCGTAAAACGTGACTCCCGCGTGGTGCGCCAGGCAAAGATTTCCGGATCACGCTTTTCCGAGGACAGGGCTTTGGCGCCGCCGAGCATATGACTATGCAGTTTGCCAAAATACCGGGCAAAGCGCTTATGGTCGTCACTGGAGATGTCCTGGTCACGAAACACAAGGACAAGATTTTCACTTATGGCCCGACGAATTTCAGCCAGTTGTTCTTCCGGCAGCTCACGGCTGAGGTCCACGCCTTCGATCTCGGCACCGATGGTCGGCGTCAGTCGCCGCACCCGCAGCGTGCAATAAGACTCTCGGATCTCAGCGTTCCATGCCTCAATGGCCCAATTCTCGTTAAGATCGCGATAGAAACTCATCGGTTCATGCATCCGTTTGATGGACCAGGGCAACCGGCGACAGCCAGGGCGTCACCATAAAAACCACTACTCTAGTAGAATAATTATTTCACCTACGTCATCGCCTGCAAAGCCTGAATCACGACCTCGACACCCATACTGGGCAGCGGACAAAACGGCTTGCCCGATTTTCGGCAGGCGCTCTTGACCTTGAATTGCGCCATATGACTGACGCATCGGACCGGGAACATCACGGCATCCGCCCGTTTCAAGAGACTATCCAGCTTTTCCATGCTTTGCTCGACACCCCCGTCGTGATGGACAAA
>DUZF01000114.1 GCA_013349665.1 Rhodospirillaceae bacterium
GGCGCCCAGGACGACGGCGTGGATCAGCATGCGCCCGTTCATTTCTCCCCCTTCGCCGGCAGCGGTTCACCTTTGCGGGTGCGGCCGAACGCCCGCGGGCGGATGTGATGGTCGATCAGCGGCGTCAGCGCGTTCATCAGCAGCACGGCGAAGGCCATCCCCTCGGGATAGCCGGCGAAGCTGCGGATGACCCAGGTCAGCACCCCGACCCCGATGCCGAAGACCAGTTGACCGGGTTTTGACACCGGCGAGGTGACATAGTCGGTGGCGATGAAAAATGCCCCGAGGAACGTCGCCCCCGACAGCACCTGGAAGGCACCGCTGGTGAAGCGGTCGGGATCCACCGCGTTGAACACCGTGCCGAAGACGAACAGGGTGCCGATCACCGCCACCGGGATATGCCAGGAGATGATCCGCCGGGCCAGCAGCACCAGGCCGCCGGCCAGGATCAGCAAGGCCGAGGTTTCGCCGAAACTGCCGGGATGCATGCCCATGGCCAGATCCATCAGATCGGGAACATGGGCCATCGATTGGCTGACCGGGATGCCGCGCGACAGTTCGGTCTTGATATAGCCCAAGGCCGAGGCGGCGCTGATGCTGTCGAAATTGCCGTGGCCGCCGAAAATGATGCCAAGGCCTTCGCCAAGACCCGGCGAGCCTTCGGCGAACAGCTTATGGGGGGCCAGGAAGCCGGTCATTTGCAAGGGAAACGACACCAGCAGGGCGATCCGTCCGACCATCGCCGGGTTGAAGGGGTTCTGCCCCAGCCCGCCGAACACATGCTTGGCCAGGCAGATGGAGAACACCGCGCCGATCAGCGAGATCCACCACGGCGCCCAGGGCGGCAGGCTCATCGCCAGCAGCCAGCCGGTCAGCACCGCCGAGCCGTCGGTCAGCGTCGGCTGCATGGGCCGGTCGGCCAGGGCCAGACAGCCGGCCTCGAGCAGCAGGCAGAAACCGATGGTGTTGACGAACATGATGATCGCCGGCCAGCCGAACAGCCAGGCGTCGAACAGGGTGGCCGGAACCAGCGCCAGGATGACCGTAAGCATGGTCTGCTGGACACTGTTGGGCGCGTGGGCGAAAGGCGCGCTCTTGTCGATAAGGATGCTCATGGATTGGCCCTGTTGGCGTCGTTTTTGGCCGCAGCGGCAGCCGCCGCGTCACGTCTGGCTTGCGCCTGCTTTTCGAGACGGACGCCGCGCGCCTCGACCATGGTCTTGACCAGTTCACGCTTGCGCCGGTCGCGATCCAGCGCGTTGAGGCGGCCCTTGGCGTAGTTGAAGTAATGCACCAGCGGAATATGCGACGGGCAGATATAGGAGCAGCCGCCGCAGGAGACGCAGTCCATGAGGCCGATGCGGGCGGCGTCGTCCAGCTTTTCGTTGCGGACGAAGGAGGCCATCTCCACCGGCACCAGGCCGCAGGGGCAGACATTGACGCAGCTGCCGCAGCGGATGCAGGGCTGGGACGGCGCCTCATTGGTTTCCTCGGACAGCAGCGCCAGGATCCCCGAGGTGCCCTTGACCACCGGCACTTCCAGCGACGGCAACGGCTGGCCCATCATCGGCCCGCCGCTGATGATGCGATGCGGCGGCCGCTTGAGCCCGCCGCAGAACTCCAGCAGGTCGGCGACCTTGGTGCCCAGCGGCACGTCGATGTTCTTGGCCTCGGCGATGGCGCCGCCGCTGACCGTCACCACCCGGGACAGCAGCGGACGGCCGAAGCGTACCGCATGATGCACCGCCCTGGCGGTGGCGACGTTATGCACCACCACGCCGACATCGGCGGTCAGTTTGCGGGCCGGCGTCTCGCGCCCGGTGACCGCCAGCGTCAGATGCCGTTCGGCCCCCATGGGATATTGCACCGGCACGGTGACCACCGCGACATTGGTGAATTGGGACGCCGCGCGCTGCATGGCGGCCTGCGCCACCGGCTTGTTGCCTTCAATGGCGATGATGATATTGGCGGTGCCCAGGGCATGGGCCATGATCCGCGCCCCGTCCACCACCTCTTCGGAATGTTCGCGCATCACCCGGTCGTCGCAGGTCAGATACGGCTCGCATTCGGCCCCGTTGACCAGCAGAATATCAAGCTTGCCGCGGCTTCCCAGGCCCAGCTTGACCGCCGACGGAAAGGAGGCGCCGCCCAGGCCGACGATGCCGCTGACCGCCACCCGCTCGCGGATTTCGGCCGGCGTGGCGGCGAAGGGATCATTGATCGGCGCCGGCAGTTCGACCCAGCGATCGGCGCCGTCCGGCTCCAGGATGATGGTGATCTGCGGCAGCCCCGAGGGATGCGGCGCGGTAATCCGTTCGATATCGACGACTTTGCCCGAGGTCGGCGCATGCACCGGCGCCGACACCAGACCCTGGCCGCGCGCCAGCACCTGGCCCTTGGCGACGGTTTCGCCGGGCTGGACCATGGTGATCGCCGGCGCCCCCATATGCTGTTGCACCGGCACCAGCAGTATCTTCGGCATGGGAAGCGCGACGATCGGCTTTTCGCTCGTCAGTTCCTTGCGATATTCGAGGTGGACGCCGCCCTTGACCGGAAAAATCCTCATGACATCCCGTCCTTAGTGCGCAGCATGGGCGCCCGGCTTTTGCCAGTGCCAGGTTTCGATGGTGACGGGAATCGGCCGCATTTCGATGGCCTCGGTGGGGCAGACCTTGAAGCATTTGCCGCAACCGTGGCAAACCTCGGAGACCACCGTATGCATCTGCTTGTTGGCACCGACGATGGCATCGGTACTGCAGTCCTTGATGCAGCGCAGGCAGCCGATGCAGGAGTCCTCGTTGATGAAGGCGACCATTGGCCCCTTGTCCTCGGAATGCGACAGATCCGCCTGCACCCCCAGCTTCTTGGCCAGTTTTTCCGCCACCCCCTTGCCGCCCGGCGGACACAGGGTGACCGTCGCCTCGCCGGCGGCCAGCGCCGCGGCGGCGCCGGCGCAGCCGACGAAACCGCATTGGGCGCAGTTCGATCCCGGCAACAGGCTGAGGATTTCCTGTTCCAGCGGATCGGACTCCACCGCGAGATAGCGCGCCGCGACGCCCAGCACGGTGCCCAGCGCCGCGCCCATCGCCGTCAGACTGCCGATGGCCAATAACATTTGGCGGGTCTCCTAGTTGGTGTGAATGCCGGAAAAGCCCATGAACGCCAATGCCAGCAGGCTGGCAGTGATGAATCCGATGGGCGGGCCCATGAACAGACGCGGCACCTCGGCCAGGGCCAGGCGCTCGCGCAGACCGGCGAAGATCGCCAGAATCATCGAGAAGCCCAGCGCCGCGCCGAAGCCGTTCAGCATGCTCTGGATGAAATTGAAGTTGTCATGCACGTTGAGCAGCGGAATGCCCAGCACGGCGCAGTTGGTGGTGATCAAAGGCAGGTAGATGCCCAGCGTCTGAAACAGCGACGGCGACACCTTGCGCACCACCGATTCGGTGAACTGCACCACCGCGGCGATCACCAGGATGAAGGTGACGGTGCGCAGATAGCCGAGCCCGTAAGGGACCAGCAGGAAGGTTTCCACCGCCCAGGCCAGCACCGAGGAAACGGTCATCACGAAGGTGGTGGCCATGCCGAGGCCGACCGCCGTGTCCACCTTGGTGGTGACGCCCATGAACGAGCACAGCCCGAGGAAGCGGGCCAACACCACATTATTGACCAGGGCGGTCCCGACGATGAGCAAAATCAGTTCCTGCACGGCGCCCTCCCGGCTTCCCGTTTACCCGACATGACAATCCTCCCCGGGTCCCACCCGGCGCAGCAGATGCGGTGACAGATCGCCGCTTTCCTGCAACCGTCCGGCCCAGACGCGGGCCACCAGCACCCCAAACAAAAGTCCGCCGGCGGCGGCGGCCATGGCGGCAGCGTCGCTGCCGAAGGTCAACTGGGCGGTCACCGCGCCGGCCATCATCGACAGCAGCGGAACGGCGTAGGCGATGGTCGAGGCGCGGATCAGGGCATATTCCGACATGCCGATCACCACCCGGTCGCCCACCTTCAGCCCGGCCTCGTTACCGACCGCGAAACGGCGCGCCTTCAGACGGCGGTCGCTTTGTCCGGTCTTGCCCGCGCAGGCCGCCGCCGAGGCACAGCCGCCGCAGGTACTGGTCTGTTCGGGTTCAAGCCAGACTTTGACGCCGTCGGCGGCGACGACGCGGGCGATCCCTTCCACCAGATGGCCGCCTCCCGCATCGGCGAACCCGACGGACATCGGCGTCAGGCCTCGACCGTCGACAACACGCCGTCCGGCGTCACGAAGATGGCCTTCTCGCCGCCGGCGGCCCGCAACAGCGAACGGCGAGCCTCCGGTTCCACCAGCAGCATGCTGGTGGCCAGGCCGTCGGCCAGCAGGGCGGTGGGGGCGATCACCGACACCCCCAGCATGGCGGGAACCGTCCGCCCGGTCTTGGCGTTGACGATATGGGTGAACTTGGCATCAGCATCGAACACCGTGCCGTAACCGCCTGAGGTCGCCACGCATTTGTCCACCACATCGACCGAAGCCACGGCCTCGCCGGGCTTGGCCGGATTGGCGATGCCGATATGCCAGGCGGAGCCATCGGGACGGGTCGACAGGGCGCGCGGCTCGCCCATATCCACCAGCATGTTCTCGAAGCCGTGGCGGCGCAGCACGGCGGCCACCTTGTCGGTGATATAGCCTTGGGCGCCGCTGTTGAGGGTCAGGCCCATGCCGGGGCGGGCGAAGGCGACCCGGCCGCGCTCGGCGTCGATCTGCAGCCCGCGCCAGCCGACCAGGGCCAGGGCGGCGGCCAGATCCCCGGCGGAAGGACCGGCGGGATCGACGGAGGCGGCGGTGAAATGATTGAAATACAGCTGCCAGACCGGCTGTACGGTGGGATCGTAGACGCCGCCGGTCCACTCGGCCAGGGCCAGCGAGCGCGACACCATTTCAATGAATTCCGCCGGAGCGCCGTCGACACGGCCCTCGCGGTTCAGGGTCGAGATGGTCGAATCGGCGCGATACAGACTGAACACCGCCTCGAGCCGCGCCAGTTCCGCCAGACCGGCGTCGATGGCGGCGCGCGCCTTGGCTTCATCGGCATGGTACAGCCGTATGGTCGAAGGGGCTCCGAGGGTATAGCCGGTCCATTCGATTTGCCGGGCCTGAGCCCGGCCGGCCCGCAGGGCCAGGGGCAGACCGACGGCGGCGGCAATAACGGTGATCGCGCGGCGGCGCGTGACTCGCAGGGTCATAATCCCCACACCCTCCCATAACTCTGGCCAGTGGCATCGCCCCTTTTGCCTTAAGGCATACACCAAAAAATATAGGGCGATAACGCGCCGGGATACTATGACTTAGAGCCGGACGCTTCAAGCGTCTTCGTCGCCACCAACAACCACTTCGTCTAAAGGACTAGGAGCCTTTCGGGTCGATACATATTATCGTCCCAACTGTGCAACCACCAAGGGAAAGCACCCGAGGAAAGATTTTAATATTGACGGACCTCGGCCTAACCTTCTGTGATAGCCGCCAAACATCAGCCCGGGGAAGCATCCATGACCACCGACTTGGGAACCAAATTGAGCGTGACGCAGGCGGTCGCCTATGCCGTCATGGCCGCGCAGGAAACCGAAGCCGACCCGACCTGGAAAGACTGGGCCAAAGGCTGGCTGTCGGGCAATGAGCGCGGCTCCGAACCGGCCGCCAAGGCCAGCACCAGCGCCCGTTCGACCTCGGCCCGCCATGCCGCCCTGGCCGCCCGGTTGCTGGCCGAAGCGGCGGATCTGCAGACGGACTCGGCCTTGCTGGCGGCGGAAGGACGCAATGCGCGCTGGCAGCTCGATACCCTGGGCCAGCGGGAAACCGATTGCCTGGCGGCGGTGGCCGAAGCCATCCGACATGCCGAGATCGGCGATCCCGACAGCATCCTGGCGAAAGCGGAAGCGGAATTTTAAATATTAGCGGGTGGCGAGATTGAGGAAGAATCCGTAAGCTGCGCGCCAGTTGTCGGTTCTTATTCTTTCACGACCATCCACTGTCACGAAAAAATAACCGTCTTTTTGGCAGAATATTAGCTCACGATTGGCGGAATCCGAGAGACAACGGGACAAGGTTTCTTCACTACACCCCTTGTTCCGGCAAATCTTCTCGCGATGATTGTTACACTCTGCCATTTTTTCTCATTATGCCAATATGACGGCTATCGTAATACGCAAAATCTCCCAATATCAACCACACATGACAAATGGGAGTTATGCAAAGCTGGGGGAGCGGAATACATATCTTGCGAAGCTGTTTCCGCTGCATGATAATTTGCCTTACGCAGATGCGATTAGCCGCACCAATTCAATGCGTTATTCAGGTCCGGAGTCGCCCATGTCATTGACCGATGCTGTGCCCTTGCCGCCAAGCCGCCCATTGTCGGTCCTCAAGGGCGCCATCTTGATCATCGAAGATGTCGTCACCACGCGCGGCCAGATGACCTTCTGTCTGAGCGAAGCCGGCGCCGGGAAAATTGTCGAAGCCGAGGAGGGCGTGACCGCTCTGCAGCTCCTGAAAGACAAGCCGGATCATTGGGCGATGGTCATCAGCGATCTCGAAATGGGTGGCCTGCGTCTGGTGCGCACGCTTCGCAGCGACCCGCTGATCCCCGAACCGCTGCGCCGGATTCCCTTCATCATGCTGACCGAGGACACCACCCTGGCCGCCGTTTCCGATATCCGCGCCGCCGGTGCCAATGGCGTGGTCGCCAAGCCCTTCAATTCCGCCAAGCTGATTGCGGCCGCGGTCCACGTCATCTCAGCACGGCGGAAATAACGATGGCTAATCCGGAACGGATCCTCGAACTGTCGCAGCAGGTCTCCGACATCGCCG
>DUZF01000218.1 GCA_013349665.1 Rhodospirillaceae bacterium
CTATAACGCCTGGGCCCTGCTGAGCGGACGCTTGGACCGCGACCTGCTGGTCTCGCAGATCCCCAGCTTCTACAACCCGCTGCTCGATGTGCCGTTTTTTCTGGCGGCGCAGGTGCTGCCGGCGCGGCTGATCGCCTTTCTGCTGGGCGCCATCGCCGGTCTCAACCTCAATCTCCTGACCCTGCTGGGCGAACGCCTGCTGACCATCGAACCGCGCGGCCGGCGTCTCGCCGTCGCCTGGCTGCTGGCCGTCGTCGGCGGCAGCGGCGCCGTCGCCCTGTCCGAGCTGGGGACGGTGTTTTACGACAATATCCTGAGCCTCGGCTTCTTCGCCTCGCTGCTGTTGCTGCTGCGCGGCCGCGAGGACCTGGCCGGGGACGCCACCGGCCGCGCGCTGATGCGGGCCGCCGTCGCCGGACTGCCGGTGGGATTGGCCTTCGGCCTCAAGCAATCGACGGTGATGTTTCCCATCGCCTGCGACCTGGCGCTGTTGCTGACCCTGTCAGCCGGCTGGCGGCGCAATGTCGTCGCCGCCTTCGGCTTCGGGCTCGGCGTGCTGGCGGCCACCGCCGCCGGCGGCGGCGCCTGGATGTGGCATCTCTGGGCCAGCTACGGCAATCCGGTATTTCCGCAATTCAACCAGATCTTCCAATCGCCCTGGGCCCTGGTCGCCGATTATCGCGACACCCAGTACCTGACCCTGTCGCCCTGGCAGAAACTGGTGTTCCCCGCCCTGTTCAGCGCCGACAGCCGTCTGGCCGGTGAAATCGAGTTTCGCGACTTCCGCATTCTGGCGGCCTTCCTGCTGCTGCCGGCGGCGGCGCTGGCCAAGGCCTGCCGCAAGGTCCCGGCGGAGGGCCTGACCGACCGGCAGGCGGGCGCCCTGGTGATGACGGCGGCGGCGGCGGCCTATCTGGTCTGGCTGAAGATGTTCGGCATCTACCGCTATCTGACGCCGCTGGAAATGCTGGCGCCGCTGCTGGTTTTCCTGGCCGTCGACCGCCTGCCGGCCGGCCGGCGGACCCGGCTTGGCCTGGCGTTGGCGGTGGTGGCCGGACTGCTGGCGACGACCCGCCCGGGGGTATGGATCCGTGTCCCGTTCAGCCAGCGGGCGGTTGAGGTCAGCCTGCCCGCCATCGCCGATCCGGCCCATACGGCGGTCATCCTCGCCGGCCATGAACCGCTGTCGTTTCTGCTGCCGGCCTTCCCGCCGGAGATGCGTTTCTGGCGGATCGACAGCACCTTCACCAATCCCGACCAACCCGAGGTGCGCTTCAACCGGCTGATGGCCGAGCGGATCCGAGAGCATCAGGGTCCGCTGCTGGCCTTGTTCATTCCCACCGAGCGCCAGGATGTGACGGCGCGCCTGGGGCAACTCGGCCTGACCATCGAGGACAGCCTCTGCCGCCCGGTCACCTCGCCCATCGGCGCCGCCGATTACGCTCTCTGTCCGTTGGCCGGCAGGTCGCATCCAGGTCGGTAGCGGCGCCCCTGGGTCATGAGACACGGATTTAACGGATATCAACGGAAAAGAACGGATGAAGTTTTGGCGCCTGCGGCGCTTTTTTCTTATCCGTGTTCATCCGTTGATATCCGTTAAATCCGTGTCTTTGTGACCATGCTCTAACTTACTCGTCGCCACGCCGCCACAAACGGCACCGCCATCACCAACTGCATGACCGCCCACAGGATCATTTCCCGATTGGCGATCATCCCCGACAGCACCAGCGGCGCCTGCTCGGCGAAGGTCGGATGGTCTTTCATGAAATCCTCGCCGATCACCGCCACCCCCTCGCTGATCAAGGCCAGCCCGGCGCAGGCCACCAGCCCGCCGGCCAACCAGCGCAGCAGACGCGACCGCTCCGCCGGCGCCTCGCCGAACAGGCTGTCGACGGCGATCGCCGCCGGCCAGCCGCCGTCGCTTCGCAGGGCACGGATCACCGCCAGGGCGGCCAGGCCGATCACCGGCACGCTGAAATCGATATCGGGAATGTCGCGGTAGCGGCCGTCGACGGTCAGCAGCAGGGTCCACACCACCGCATAGCCGGCGAAGACAATCGCCAGCCGCCCGCCCCAGGCGGCCGGCCGGTTGCCGGCCGGACGGCCGAACAGCGGCGTGCCGGTCCCGGCCAGCAGGGCGGCGGCGCGATCCGCCACCGCCAGGGCCATGGCGGCGGCCAAGCCGCCGCGGAACACCGCCCACAGATCCTGCCACCAGCGGAAACTGACCGCCTCGGCGTGAAAGGCGGTGGTCACCGCCGCCCAGGCAAGTCCCTGCGCCAGCAGCGCGAACACCAGCAGCGCCGCCGCCGAGGCGATGGCCCGGCCGAAGACGATGGTCGCCAAGGCTCCGGCAACCAGGGCCAGCCCGGCGCGCAGCGGCCAGTCGGCGACCTCGGTGACCGGGCCGGACATGCCGAATTTTGCCTTGCGATCAACGTCGAGCACCCCCCAGGCGGCGCCGACGGTGTTCTCCAGAGCCGCCTTCCAGGGCTGATCAAAGGCCTCGACAATGTTGTAATCAAAATGGTGGCGCTCGGCGATGTCGGCCATGCGGCGCACGAAGGCTGCTTCGTTGACGGTGCTGACCACCGCCGGCCCGCGGTCGCGGCCCAGCGACGGCCAGCCGGCCTCGCCGATCAGGATCGGCTTGCCGGGAAAGGCCTGACGCATACGCTCGACGATGGCGGTGATGTGCTGCTCGACGCGGTCGATGGGAACCGGTTCGTCCTCCCAGAAGGGCAGGATATGGATGGTGAGATAGTCCAGCTCGCGGGCGACCTCGGGGTATTTCAGGTAAAACGCCCAGACATCGGCATAGGACACCGGCTGGCGGACCGCCGCCTTGACGCGGCGGATATAGCCGATCAGCTGCTCGGGGGTGAGGTCGCGGCGCAGCAGCACCTCATTGCCCACCAGGACCCGTTCGATGGCGTCGGGATACCGGTTGGCGGCCTTGATCAGCGCCTCAACCTCGGCCTCGTTGGTCAGCCGCCCCTTGGCCTCGGTCTGATTGGTCAGCCAGGCGCCGAAGATCACCTTGAGCCCCAGCCGGGCGGCCAGTTCCGGCACCACCTCCATGCCCTCGCGCGAGCTGTAGGTGCGGATCCCGCGGGCCAGGCCGACCAGCGAGCGCAGGTCTTCCTCGACCTCGGCCGGCGACGGATAGACCTTGGTCAACGGGCTCTGCCCGCGACGGAAGGGGGCGAAGGACACACTGGCCAGCGGCTTGTCCCAGTTGGGCTCGACCATTACCGGCCGGTTGCCCCAGATCCATAATCCGCCGGCGACAACAAGGGAAACCAGCAAGGCGGCGACGAGACGCATTCTATTTGCCACGGTTCTTGAGGTAACGGCGGTCCTTGACCACCGACAGGGCGACGCCGAAACGCTCGACGGAAATGATTTGCCGGCCTTCAAAATGGCGATGGCAATTGGCCTGGGTGAAGGCGACAAGAAAATCCGCCTCCTCCAGTTTCTTGGTGAATTCCATGTAATCAGGGAAATAATAGGCCGCCGACAGACGGTGACCGCAGACCGCCACCTTGTAGGTCTTGGTGATCGGCTTGTCGCCGTTTTCCATGGCGATGAATTCGGCCAGATCCTTGGTCGCCTCGAGCAGGGAATTGCCCCAGTAGTCGAGCTCATAGGCGCCGGCGGCGCCTTTCACGCCGCCGGTGAACATGTTGTAATAGACATATTCGTCGGGATGCAGCTGCCCCATGATCCACGCCTGCCCCACCAGCACCATGGTCAGGACGGCGGCGAAGGGCCGTTCCAGACGTCCGTTGGCCTTCCCCAGCCAGGTCCACAGATTGTCCACGCCGACGGCGGCAATGATGGCCATCGGCGGCACCACGAAGAGGAAGTGGCGGATGCCGTTATAGGCGGTGGGAGTGAAAAAGATGTGGTAGACCACCGGGAAAAATGCCGCCACCGCCACCAGCAGACACTGAATGCGCTGCATTTCCCCAGGACCTTCGCCGGACAGCAGCCGGCGGTTGTCGCGCAGGCGCCGGATGGTCCACAGGGCACCTTGGATTATGGCCGCCAGCAGGCCGAACAGCACCACCTCGGGCAGATTGACCAGAAGATAATCCGGCAAATATTCGCTGGGCACTTGGGTGGCCTTGACCCAGATCCCGCCCACCAGGGTGTCGATGTTGATCGGCAGCTTGGAAAAATCGCGCAGCGCCTGGAACGGATTGAACGGGCTCATCACCCCCCAGGGCCAGAACAGCCCCATGACCAGATAGGCGATGGCGGCGCCGGGCAACAGGCGGCGGACCGAACTGCCGAGATGGCTGTAGACCATGTCGATATCGGCCGTGCGCCGCCATTCCGCCATCAGCACCAGGGTCACGGCGAGCGCCAGATAGGGCAAAATCAGCACGGCGGCGACACGGATGCCCAGGGCCAACCCGGCCGCCAGTCCGAACTTCACCACCAGGCGCAGCGGCGGCCTGGGCAGGCGGGTGACGGTGCGGCAAAGATAGTACAGAGCCCAGACCATCGAGGCGGCGAACGGCCCGTCCTTGGGATTGTTGAAACTGTGCCCGTAATAGGCCGGGGTCAGCAGCAGCAGCAGCAAAGACAGGAAACCGACCCGCGGCCCGCCCAACACACGACCGACCCGCCAGGCGCCGGCAAGACCCACCACCCCGACCAGGCCACCGAGAAGATGCCTGGTTTCATATTCGCCAAAGGGCGAGACGAGGTTGAGAATCGCCGCCAGCAGGTCGAAAAAACCGCCATAGCGGAACAGGTCGATATATTCGAAGGCCGAGGTGTCACGGAAGTACGAGGTGTAAAACGACAACAGCTTGATGCCGTAGATGTTCTGCACCTCCTCGTCATTGGTGATGCCGTAGTCTTCGAAGGTCAGGATCACCAGGACCGCCACCACCAGCAGGGTGATCAGCGACAGGTCGTCGAATACCGCCCCCCAGCGGCGGCGCCGTTCCTGGCGGCCGGCGGCGGCGGCGGCCTCCTGCTCGACCGGCGCCAGGGCGTTCATGAGCGCCCGCCGGAAGGTCGCGGCCCCGGCAAGGCCAGATACATCATGCGCTTTATCTCGCGGCGTCCGCGGGTCACGTTGTCGAGAATGAAACCCGAGGCCAGGCTGAGAAAGGCCGCCAGCATGATGCCGGTGGACAGCAGCGCGGTGGGCAGGCGGGGCACCAGGCCGCTTTCCATGAAGGTCAGGATGACCGGCGTGCCGAGGACGATGCTGGCCAGCGCCAGCACCGCGAAAATGATGGAAAAGAAGGTCAGCGGGCGCTCTTCCCTGAACAGGGTGGCGATCATCCAAAGAATCCGCCAGCCGTCCCGGTAGGTCCTGAGCTTGCTGACCGAACCCTGCGGACGGGCGCCGTAGGGGGTCGGAATTTCCGCCACCGGCATACGCAATGCCAGGGCATGCACCGCCAGTTCGGTCTCGGTCTCAAAGCCGCTGGAAATCGCCGGAAAGGATTTGACGAAACGGCGCGAGAACACCCGATAGCCCGACAGCATGTCCTGGAAGCGGTCGCCGAAAATGTAGCGCACCGCGCCGGACAGCAGGCGGTTGCCGAAATGATGGCCGGCGCGGAAGGCCTCGGCGACGTCGCTGTGCAGCCGGGTCCCCACCACCATGTCGAGATTGTCGGCCACCAACCGTTCGACCATCAACGGCGCGCTGGCGGCATCATAGGTCTCGTCGCCGTCGGTCATCACATAGACGTCGGCCTCGATATCGGCGAACATGCGCCGCACCACATTGCCCTTGCCCTGCAGCGGTTCGCTGCCGACGAAGGCCCCGGCGGCGCGCGCCTCGTCAACGGTGCGGTCGGTGGAATTGTTGTCATAGACATAGATGTCGGCATCCGGCAAAGCCGCGCGGAACCTGGCCACCACCCGGGCGATGGCCTTCTCTTCGTTGTAGCAGGGAATAAGGACGGCGATCTTCATGGCATTGTTCATGGCAAGCTCACCTTACCGGAACATGCAATTGTGGCAAATTGTCGTTCTTCACGTTTCAAGCGGGGGTACGGGGCGCGGCCGGCCGTCGGGACCGATGGCGACATAGGTGTAGGATCCCTGGGTCACCATGAACGGCGGGCGGCCGTCATAGCATTCGACCCAGGCCTCGACCCGATAGGTCATGGAGGTGCGGCCGATCCTGGTCTCGAAGCAATAGCAGCACAATTCGTCGCCCAGTTTCATCGGCAGATGGAACTGCATGGCATCCACCGCCACCGTCGCCACCCGTCCCCTGGAGCGGCGCCGTGCCGCCATGCCGCCGGCGATGTCCATCTGCCCCATCAGCCAGCCGCCGAAGACGTCGCCCTCGGAATTGAGATCCGCCGGCATGGCGACGGTGCGGATGGTCAGCAGGCCCGATGGAGGTTCGCCGTTCATGGATGTCCGCCCTTCTCTTGCGCATAAAGATATTGCACCAGCGTGCGGCCGACCGATTCCAGACTGCCGGCGGCGCATTTGTCCAGGCTGTCGCGGGTGGTGTTGAAGTATGGATCATAATCGAAGCCGATGACCAGGAAGCTGGGAATGCCGAGACGGGCAAAGGCCGTCTGGTCGTCGAAAATCGGCAATGCGAAGCTGCCGTCGAGAAACACCGACGACGCCAGCTTGCGGCCGATATCCCAGAACCTGCGGGTCTGGTCGCCGGCCGAGCGCAGCGACGACGGCTCCGGCCGCAGAGTCAGCTGGCG
>DUZF01000283.1 GCA_013349665.1 Rhodospirillaceae bacterium
GTGCTGGCGGTGATCCATCCCGACGACCGGCTGTATTATGACGCCGCCGCCGCCGGCTTGGCCCTCGGCGAGCCGGTGGCCGGCGGTCCCAGCCGCCAGGATTCGGTGCGTCTCGGCCTCGAGGCCCTGGCCCCCCTCGCCCCCCGGCTGGTGCTGATCCATGACGGGGCGCGGCCGTTTCTCGATGCCGGCCTGATCAGCCGGGTGGTGACCGCCCTCGATCATCATCCGGGGGCGATCCCGGCCCTGGCCGTTCACGACACCCTCAAGCTGGGCGGTAACGGACTGATCGAGCGCACGGTGCCGCGGGACGGATTGTATCGGGCCCAGACGCCGCAGGGATTTCATTTCGCCGCCATTCTCGAGGCCCATCGGGCCGCCGCCGGGCGGCAACTGACCGACGATGCCGCCGTCGCCGAGCAGGCCGGACTGGCTGTCGCATTGGTGGCCGGAGCCGAGGAAAACCGCAAGATCACCACCCGCGACGACCTCGACCGTGCCGCCGCGCGCCTCGCCGGCGTCGGCGAAATCCGCGTCGGCAGCGGCTTCGACGTGCATCGCTTCACCACCGGCGATCGGGTCATCCTGTGCAATCTGCCGATCCCCCACGACGCCGGGCTGGAGGGGCATTCCGATGCCGATGTCGCCCTGCATGCGCTGACCGACGCGCTGCTGGGATGCATCGCCGCCGGCGATATCGGGCGGCATTTCCCCCCTACCGATCCGCGCTGGAAGGGATGTGATTCGGCGGTTTTCCTGGCCCATGCGACGACCCTGGTGCGGGCCCTGGGCGGCACCATCCAGTTCTGCGACCTGACCATCATTTGCGAGCGCCCGAAAATCGGTCCGCACCGCTCGGCCATGGCGGCCAGGGTGGCGGATATCCTGCAGATCGACCAGCATCGCGTCAGCATCAAGGCGACCACCACCGAGGGTCTGGGCTTCACCGGCCGGCGCGAAGGCATCGCCGCCCAAGCCACCGCCACGGTGAAGTTTCAGGGCGCCTGAACGGTTTCGCGGTTGATCCAGTCGAGAAAGGCCTGATTGCCGTCACGGATCTCCAGGGCGACCACGCATGGGCATGAATATTCGTGTATTTCCTTGATTCTCGCGATCACAGCTGACGTAAGATCTGAACGTGTCTTGGCCACCATGACGGCCTCCGGCCCCTCGTTCACCTTGCCATCCCACCAATACACCGAGGTTACCCCGTCGATGACATTGGCGCAGGCGACAAGCCTTTGGCGCACAAGGGTTCTGGCGATAACCAGGGCGGCTTCGCGGTTGGCGGCGGTGACGTAAATCAGGTCATGCATTGATACCCCCCGGCAACGACTTTTAACTACGTAAGTATTTTTCGATCTCCGCGACCGCCTGGGCGATCCCCTCGGCGACCACCAATGGCTTGACCGGCAATGAAAACAACCATCGCAGATGATCTTCCAGGCCGCCGGCATCGAACAGCTCGGCGGTCTCGACGGCGCGGCAGCGGCCATGGCGGCTCAGCCAATCAACCAGAATCGGGGTTTCCGGCCAGTCCGGCCGGTTCACCGACAGCACCGGAATGCCGTGGAGTCCCGCTTCGACAAAGGTGGCGTAGCCGGGTTTGGTGATCAGGAGATCGCAGGAGGTCATCAGGTCGCCGAAGGGCAGATCCAGCGTCGCGGCGGCGATGATGTCCGGGTGGCCCATGGCGTCGCCGGGAACCACCCAGCGCCAGCCCGGCAGGCGCGGCCAGCGGTGCAGCGGCAGATCGAGGCCCATACCGCCGAAGGCGATCACCCCCGCCCGCTGGCCGGCGGGCAGTCCGAGACGCCGCGCCAGGCCGCCCGCCCGGCCCGGCTGGTAACGGCCGACCGGCCCGATGGGGCGCAGATTGGCCAGACCGCCCATCGGCAGGCAGGGTTGCGGACAGAGGAACAGCTCGGCCGAGCTATAGGCCCGCAGCATGGCGCCGGTGATGGCGCCGGTATCGGGCTGGTCGGCGAAATAATGTCGGTAAATGGCGGCCCAGTTGAGGCAGCTGAGGGCGATCGCCGGCACCCCTGCCCGCTCGGCCGCCAGCAGCGGCACATAGGGAATATTGGCCAGCAGCAGATCGGCCCGCAGCGCTTTCAGACGCTCGGCGTCGCGGCTGACCTCGGCGTCGAGGCGCCCATGCAGCGCCCGGTAATCGGCCAGGGTCTCGGCCGCCAGCACCTCGGTGGCCGAGGCCTGGCGCAGGCCGAAGTCGGCGATCTCGGGGATCAGTTGGTAAGGCCCGTCGAAACGGCTGGCCAGCAGCGCCGCCGGCAGGGTGGTCTGCAGGGTCAGGCGAAGCCCCGGCAGTCGGCGCCGCAGCGCGTTGACCACCGGCGCGGTCATCGCCGCATGGCCGAAGCCGTGCGGCGACAGGCTCACCACGAGATGCAAGGAAAGCCCCTGTCCTGAAGGTTGGTGGATTTCGCCGGGCCAATATATGGTAGAGGCGCCGTTCCGGGAAAGATTTACGCCGCCATGCAGAGCCGAGAATCCGATTTGGCCACGATCACCACCATGTTCGAGCGGGCCCGCCTGCTCAGTCTGCGGGGCCGCGGCGACGAGGCCAGGCAGGCCTATCTTGACCTCCTGGCGCTGCAGCCGACCCATTTCGCCGGCTTAAGCAATCTCGGCACCCTGCTGGCGGCGGGCGGTTGGCGGGCGGCGGCCAAGACCGCCTATGGCGAAGCCTTGAGACATCATCCGGCCGAGGCCGATGGCCATGTCAATCTTGCCAATCTGCTGTTGCAGGAACGCGACCTGACCGCCGCCCGTCGCCACTACCGGACGGCGCTGGTCTACCACCCCTTCCATCAGGCGGCCCATCAGGGGCTGGCCCATCTGTCGACCGCCCTGGGCGAGGAGGCCGCCGCCGCCCGCCATCGCCGGGCCGGATTCCTCGGCAACGCCGTCACCGAACTGCCCTACGAGGGCGAGGGCGAGGCGGTGCCGGTGCTGCTGCTGGTGTCGTCCACCGGCGGCGATATCCCGATCCGCCGCTTTCTCGACCCGCGCCGCTATCGGACCACGGTGGTGGTCGCCGATTATCTAGACCCGACCCAGCCGCGGCCGCCGCATCGCCTGGTGGTCAACGCCGTCGGCGACGCCGATCTGTGCCGGCCGGCCCTGGACATGGCCAGAACCATCGTCGCCGCCTCCCCGGCCCCGGTGATCAACCACCCGGAGGCCGTACTGGCCACCGGGCGCATCGCCAATGCGGCGCGCTTCAAGGGGGTGCCGGGGGTGGTGACGCCGGCGATGGCGTCGCTGCCGCGCCATCTGCTGGCCGGCGACGGGGCGGCGGCGGCGCTGGCCCAACAGGGCCTCGGCTTCCCGCTGTTGCTGAGAACGCCGGGCTTTCATGCCGGCCAATATTTCCGCAAGGTGGATGGTCCCGGCGATCTGCCGGCGGTGCTGGCGGCTCTGCCGGGCGACGAGTTGACCGCCATCGAGTTCCTCGATGCCAAAGGCACCGACGGCAAGATCCGCAAATACCGGGTGATGTTCATCGACGGCCGGCTGTATCCGCTGCACGCGGCCGTCTCCACCGACTGGATGGTGCATTATTTCTCGGCCGAAATGGCTGAGAACCCGGAAAACCGGGCCATCGACGGGGCTTTTCTCGCGGATATGGAGGGGGTGCTGGGGGCGGCGGCGATGGCCGCCCTCGGCCGGGTGGCCGACATCCTCGGGCTGGACTATGCCGGCGCCGATTTCAGCCTCGGGCGCGGCGGCGAAGTGCTGCTGTTCGAGGCCAATGCCACCATGGTGGTCAATCCACCGGATCCCGACCCGCGCTGGGCCTATCGCCGGGCTCCGGTGGAGCGCATCCTCGCCGCCATCGCTGAGCTGTTGCTCAGCAGAACTTAAGTCTTGCGCAGGACGCGGCCGCTATGGATGGCGCCGGCCATGCCTTGCAGCATTTCCACCACATCCTCGAAATCGTCCATACGATCGGTATTGACCGATACGTCGAACTGATGGGCGTCGGACAGGCGGGAATGGAACACCTCCCAGACGAATTTGCCGCGCCGGTGATTGATGTCCTTGGCCTTCTCGATTTCCTTGGCCAGGTCGTCATGATGCCCCTGCACCATGCGCTCGGCGCAGATCTCCACCGAACCGGCGATGCGAACCCGAAGCGCGCAGGCGTCGGAGAGAATGACATGGGCGCCGCGGCCGATAATGACGCCGCCGAGGCGGCCCAGGCTCATCACCACTTTCACCAGGGTGTCGCGGTAGGAATCGATCCCCACCTCCTTGCCGGAAAACAGGCGATAGAACCACAGGTCCTTGGCCCGTCCGACCGATTCATCGATCAATTTGACCGTGACCGGGTCCTCGTGCAGGCGCTGGGCGATCTGTTTGAGGATCTGCTCGTCGAACAGATCGACGCCGAGACGCTGGGCCAGGCGGGTGGCGATGACATCGCCGCCCGAGCCATAGTCGCGGGAAATGGTTACCACCGGTTTCAGGGGAAGGGCGAGAGTCCCCTCCGGCTTGCTCATCACCACTTCGGCCATCGCCGAAATGACGCTGAGTACATTGGGCGTCACCATTACCTGCTCCTTCGTCTGACATACTGACCGACAGCATAAACCCACGCCGTCATTGTGGAAAGCCGACTCGGCGAGGTTATTTGTGATCGAAGCTCCGGACGCCGTTCCAATCGGCCGGCGGCGGGTCGGCAACAAAATGCTGGCAGCGCTCGACATACAGCCGGGCCAGCTTTTCCTCGCCATAGCGGTCGAGATAGGCGAGGAACGCCGCCGCCGCCTCGGCCCACTGCCGATCCTGGTAAAGCTGGTACCCCGCCTGCCAGGCCGTCTGGCGCTGGCGGGCGGCATCGTCGCCGCCCTCGCCCATCAGTTCAAACAGGCCGATGGGCCGCGTGGTGCCGGCCGGCGCCGCCAGATCGACCGGTCGGAAGACGAAACTGTCGCCGGCGACGGCGACGACGGCGTCGGACACCAGCAGCCTGGTGCCGTAGGCCTTGTTCAGCCCCTCGATACGCGAGGCGAGATTGACCGTCGCCCCCAGCACGCTGTACTGCAGCCGGTCCTGGGCGCCGACATTGCCGACCATGGCGTCGCCGCAATGCAAGCCGAAGCGGGTCACCATCGGCATCAACAGGGCGTCGGGGTGGTCGGCATTCAGCTGTTCGCAGGCGCGCTGGCAGGCCAGCATGGCCCGGCAGGCATTGGCCACATGGTCGGGATCGCTTTCCGGGGCGTTCCACAGGGCCATCACCGCGTCTCCGATGAACTTGTCGATGGTCCCCTTGTTCTTGTGGATGGCTACCGACAGGGCCTGGAAATAAACCGACAATTCCCGCAAGACCACTTCCGGTTCGAGTTTTTCCGAACGGTTGGTGAAGGACTGGATGTCGGAAAACATGATGGTGACCCGGCGGCTCTCACCGCCCACCGTCACCTGGCGTCCGGTGGAAACAATGGCGCGGACCAGTTCCTTGGGCACATAGGCGCCGAAATTTCTCAGGCTGGACTTCATGCTGGACATGGTCTCGGCGAGGTCCGCCACCTCGATGACCCGGGAGGCCAGGGAGAATTCCCCATCCAACTGAAAATCCCGGATCCGCCCGGCCTCGGCGGCGATCCTGCGCAGGGGCCGGGTCAGCTGACCGGACAGGAAATGGATGGAGATCAGCGCCACCGCCAGCACCAGGGTTCCCACCGCCAGGATCTTCAGGGTCGCCACGGTGATTTCGCTGGTGAATTCCTCGTCCTCGGCGATGACGCCGATCACCCAATGGGTCCCCGGGGCCGGAATGAACGGCAGGAACGACGCCATATAGCGTTCGCCCCCGCCCAGCTCGTAGTCGAAACGATTGCCGGCCCCGCTCAGGCGGCGGGCCACCGCCGCCGCCAGCACCGGGTCGTCGGCGGCATCGCCCCTGATAAGTTCGGCACTGGACTGTATGACCGCCTTGCCCGGCGGCTTTGACCGGGCGATCAGTCGGTTCCGGTCATCCAGCAGAAAGACCCGGCCGTTATGCCCGACCTTCTTGCGGTCGAGGAAGGTGGCCAGGCTGTCCAGGGTTATGTTGGCGGCATAGACGCCGATCCGCCGTCCCGGGGCGAACAGCACCTCCTTCGACAGGGTCACCCCGGCGCCGCCGCCGCTGTTGAACATGAAGACGTCGGAAATCGCCACCTCGTCCTTGTCGATGGCCGTCTTGTACCAGGGGCGGTCGCGCGGATCGAAGGTCGACGACGCCGCCTCCTCGCCGACGGAAACGCCCCAGGAGGAAAGATAGCTGTATTTGTCGGTGCGATCGCCGCTCTTGCTGTCGACGACGCGCAAGGCGTAATGGCTGGAGGGCGGCGGCGGCTGGTTGCGCACACCGAATTTGCCGGTGTTGGGCGGCAGATGGATTACCTCGTAGAAACTGCCGTCGGATTCATAGCCCATATAGACGGCGTAGACCTGCGGCAGTTTCTCGATCTGCTTGTACATGAAATGCAGGCCCTCGACCTGGCGCGGGCCTTCGGGATCGGTGGCCACCAGGGTGGCGTTGGCGTCGACGATGCGGGCGACGGAGGCCATCATGGTGCCGACACTCTCGGAAATATCCTGGGACTGCTGCTCCATCGACTTGGCGGCGGTGTCCAGCGCCAGTTGGGTATTGGTATAATAGAGGTAGCCGAC